>CAZKPU010000015.1:0-23885 GCA_964554715.1 uncultured Thermotogae bacterium
CTCCCGGCGAGGCGGTCCCGGTGGATGTCAGCGGACAGCGCGTGTACGTTCCATCGGGCGGGTGGAGAAGCGTATCGACGTAGGCAAGACCAACCGAGGCTCGGTCTTGGCGTTCTCAATACCAGCAGCCGGACGGGTTTGCTTGATTCCCGAAACGAGCTAGCCATAATTCATTCATACCCGCTAGCGGAGGAAGATACGATGGAACGGATAGGGATCGAACGGTATGTGGATACGGCGGATGGGGAAATGATTGCGCAGATCCAGAGCGCTGCGCGACCGATCTACGGCCTGCGGGTTCTTCACGTGAATTCCACCTATCACGGTGGAGGCGTGGCAGCGATGCTGAACTGCCTCGTCCCGCTGATGAATGATGTCGGCGTCAATGCTGATTGGAACTTGCTTTATGGAGACCCCTCTTTGTTTCACGTCACCAAGAAGCTGCACAACGGGCTGCAGGGCGAGCCGGTCGAGCTGAGCAAGGAAGATCGGCGCGCGTATCTGTCGGTCAATGAGATGTTCGCGTTGTACAGTCCGGTGATCCATCACGTTGTCATCGTCCACGATCCGCAGCCTCTTCCGATGATCCGGTTCCGGCAACGCGAGAACCCTTGGGTGTGGCGATGCCACATCGATATCTCTTCTCCCCACCCCGAAGTGGAGCAGATGCTTCGGCCGTATATCCTTCGGTACGATGCAGCGGTTGTATCTTCAGAGGGGTTCAAGCGTCCCCAGCTTCCCCTGGAGACCCACGTGATGCCGCCGGCTATCGACCCGTTCACGGAAGTGAACCGCGATATGAGCGACGAGGAGATCAACGCGAAGCTGGCGATGTACAACATCCCAACCGACAAACCGTTGCTTGTTCAAGTGTCGAGGTTCGATAAGTGGAAAGATCCGCTTGGCGTGCTCGATCTCTACTGTAAGGTTCGCACCGAATGTGATTGCCGGCTTGTTCTGCTTGGGAATATGGCCACCGACGACCCCGAAGGCCCCGAGATCTTCGAGAAGGTTCGCGAGCGGGCCGGTCGCTTGGATGACGTGCATCTGATTACGCAGACGGACCCGCTGCTGGTGAACGCGCTTCAGCGGCGGGCGGACGTCGTTTTGCAGCTCTCGCTACGGGAGGGGTTCGGACTCACGGTTTCGGAAGCCCTGTGGAAGAGAACAGCGGTTGTGGCGACGAGTGTCGGTGGAATCCCCCTTCAGATCGTGGATGGGTACACCGGGTATCTGGTTGAGCCCGGCAACCTTGACCAGGCGGCCGAACGTGTCGTCCGTCTGCTCGGCGATGCCGCCCTCCGTGAGGAGCTGGGCGTCAACGGACGCGAACACGTACGCGAGCGGTTCCTCATGCCGCGGCTTCTTCTGGACTGGCTGAACGTCATCCGATCGCTTGTCTAAGGGCGTGGCCGTCTGTTGAAGGTGCGCCGACGGTGTCTACGCAACGTGCTTTTTCAGGGAGCTTCTCTGTGAGCCGGCGTGCGATCCGGAGGGAGCAGTTCCCGGCGACGAGGCTCAGAGATTGAGCGCATCAAGCACGATCCGAATGATCAGAAGGACCCATCCCACAAGGATTCCCACCCAGATCACCTTACGGGCCGCGTCAAGCAGTCCGAACAGGAGCAAGACCAGCGTGATCAGGGCAAGGTACCCGATAGTCTGTTGCAGGTCCGTCGACACACGGTTGTTGGTGACAAGATTGAGCAGGTAGATGACGCCCTGTCCCAAATAGGTTGCAATGCTGTCGATGTAGGTAAGCGCCTGCTGACCGGCGGACTCCACGGATGCCGGCAGTTTCCCCGGGGCTGCCGTGTTCTGCGCGAGACCCACGAACGACACGCTCAGCACACACGCCACCAACAAAGCAACTCCCATGTTTCTCTTAGAGATCGACATGAGTTCCACACCTCCTTTGTCTTCGGTACAACAGATACTCCGAAACGCTCCGTGAGGGGAACGTTCATTGTCCGCTGCAATCGTCCCATGTGACCCTGCAACGTGTCCGGGTACCTGATTGCGGCTTCTAGAGCCCGCCGAGCGATCGCTGTACAATCGGTCCGGGATGCTACGTTGCGCATGGCTCACGATTCTTCTCGTTACGGCTGTCGGAGTGCTGGGGTTCGGCGGTCAGCTTCTTGTTTCGGCCGATGGGTCGGCTTCGTTTCGCACAATCCAGGGGGCGATCGATGCGGCGGCGTACGGTGATACGATCGTCGTGAGGCCGGGGGTTTACGAAGAACAGCTTGATCTGAAGACAGGGACGACCGTTCGGGGCAGCGGAGTTGGAGCGACGATTCTCCGATTCGCCTACGGATATGAACCGCTGGTTTCGGCACGGAACGTCAGTCAGTGTGTTGTGGAGGACATCACGCTCGAGCGTGCGCCGTCTCTTCTGTCCGCTGAGGTCGTCTCGGTTTCGAACGCCTCCTTGACGTTCAACCGCTGCAGGGTTGAGGGCGGAAGCGTTGGGATCGACATCCGTGGAAGCGCGGGACGTGTTGTGTTTACACAGGGGATGATCACCGGCAATGCGGCGCAGGGCGTGCTGGCCGGCGATGGAACGAGCCTCGAGCTGCTGGACACGGAGATCTCCGGAAACATGGGCGGCGGAGTCACCGCACGGAACGCCGAACAACTGCGGCTCGTACGCGTTGTGATCTCCGGAAACCATGCATCCGGTGTATCGATCTCAGGCGCCACCGATGCGGATCTGTCAGAGTGCACGGTGTCGATGAACACCGGCTCCGGATGGGACCTGTCCGGCGATGCGACGGTTCGAGTGTCGATGACGAGCGTCTTCGACAACGATGGATACGCCGTCGAGCTCGACCAAGACGCAGTCGCCTCATTCGATCTGTGCAGTTTTGGTAGGGGACATGGATTCATCGCTTCCGATCGCGCACACCTCGATCTCCGGGGGTCTTCGATCGATGGAATGAACGGCCCTGCGATTTGCTGGACGGATGTCTCTACCGGATCGCTTGATCGGGTTTCCATTTTCGGTGGAGAAGGGACAGCGGTCTTGGTGACAGGGAACGCGCAGGTAACGGTTGAGCGCGTAACCGTTGCCGACAACGACGGGACCGGTGTGTCGGTGACCGGCGGAACGGTTGAGCTTACCCAGAGCATCATTGCGTTCAACGGCGCATACGGCATCTCCGTGATTGCACCGGGCGTCCTCCGGAGCCGCAAGAACAACATCTGGGGAAACGCCCCCGAGGAGGTCTTTGGAGGCCCTGTCCGCGTGGGCGATCTGTCCGTGCCTCCCTCTTTCGTGGATCTGGCGTCGGGAGATCTCTCCCTGCGTCCGGATTCGGCGTGCCTGCTGCCGGGCGTCCCCGGCGGAGCCCTTGGCGCCGTGACCGATCCGAGAACCGCTCCCGGGATGTACGCGGGCACAGCTTTCTCTTGGACCAGCTCGGTCGATGCGGGCGGCGGGCTTGCAGCGACTGTGCAGGTGGCGCTGGACGGCGGCCTACGTGGAGAGACCCTCGGACGTGCTGCGGTGACCGGTAGGCTGATGTGGTCGCACGGAGAGCTTGCGGTTTCGGCAGACCGTGGTTGGGTAGGCACGACTGTGTGGAGCGGCCGGTTCCGCTGGGGTTCCTTGATGCAGATCGGGACGATCGACGCTGATGAAACAGGTGACGCCACGTTGGAGCTGTCGGCCGATGTGAGGGGCAGGCTCGCCGGAGCGGAGACATGGCTGCTCGCAGATGTCGGCGCGACGCTTGTTCTGGAGCCGGTCGTCTTCGATGTACGGGTGACGCAAAGCCTCCCCGCCGCGGCGACGATCCAGGAGGTAGGTGTCGCCCTTGCCGGGTCGCCGTGGACGTGGCGGGCTTCGATGTCGATGAGAGATCTCGCACCGGTGCAGGGAATCGTTGCCTTCGAAAGGGAAGCTGTCGCCCCTGGAGCAGACGCTGCGATCAGCGGCTCGCTGTGCCTGTTTCCAGCGATCTGCGGGGATGTTCGCTTGACCTCCGCCCCTGTTCGGGGATCGGTTGGGCTCGGAATGGCCTGGGGCGTCGCCGAGCCGCTCCAGCTCAGCCTGTCTGCCGCGGACGATGATCTCGGAGTGGATGTGGCGGTGGAGTGGATCGCGTCGCGTGGGCCGTCGGAGCCGATGCAACTTGCCGTTGAGGCCGGCAAGGATCTGCCATGGGGAACGCTCGGCGGGCGTGCAGTTTTCGGCGGCGGAGTCCGACTGGAACTCGATGTGGCGATCGAGCTTGACGCTCTTCGAAGGAATCGAGCGCCTGTTGCCGGGTTCAGTGTGTTGGGGGCACAGTCCGATGACCCGCTGACGGTTTGGCTCGACGCGGCCGAAACGTTCGATCCCGACAGCAACGATCTGTCGTACGAGTGGAGGTTTGAAGGCGGTGAGACTGCATCCGGCGCTGTGGTTGCCCACACGTTCCCGGACGCCGGGGTGTACTCCGTGGTTCTTACGGTTACGGACGAAGAGGGCGCCGTGTCCCAGGTTGCCCGTACGCTTGATGTCGGCGAACGGTCCGCGGCCGACATCGACGCTCGATTCCGGTGGAGCGCCGAAGACGCCACGGGGCGGAAGCGTGAAGGAACAGCAAGGACCGGTGACATCCTGATCGTCGATGCAGCCGAATCGTCATCGGGAGATGAGATCGTAGAGTTCGCGTGGGACGTGGGAGGAGACGGCATCGTCGAACTGCGGACGGAAGATCCTGTGGCGAGATTGCCCCTTCCGGACGAGGGGGCGATCGCCGTCGTTCTGAGAGTCACCGACGCCGGCGGTCGAACGGGTGTGTTGTCGCAGGTCATCGATGTGGCTCCACAGGCGGCTCCGGTGGCCGATGCCGTATTCTCTCCGATCTCCCCGCTTGTCGGCGAAGCGGTCGAGTTCACCGACCTCTCCACAGACGACGACGGCACGATCGTCTCTTGGAGATGGTCGTTCGGCGACGGGAGCCGCAGCGACGAAAGGCACCCAGTGCACGTATACGATAAGGCTGGCGTCTATGACGTGACGCTCGAAGTGACGGATCATGAGGGGATGAGCGGCTTGATCGACCTGTCGATCGAGGTTCTCTCATCGGACGCTGCCGTTGCTTCAACGGATGTATGGGCCCTTGTCATCGGCATCTCGGACTACGAGACGGTCGCCGATCTTCGGTACGCCCGTGAGGATGCCGTAGCGGTCGCTCGATGGGCTCTTGAGGCCGGCGTGCCGCCGGACCATCTGCGCATCCTTCTCGATCGGCAAGGAACGATTGATGCCGTCGGCGGGCTGTTGGCGGACACCGCCGATCTGCTTCACGTAAGGGAAGCGCTCGGGTGGCTTCGGCGAGAAGCGGGGGAAGACGATCTTGTCATTGTGTCGTTTTCCGGACATGGCGCACGGGCCGAAGACGACAACGGCGACGAATCGGACGGGTGGGACGAGCTCTTCGTGTTGCGTGATACGATTGCCGGTGCAGAGGCGGAGACGGCCCTAAGAGACGATGAGCTGGCGTCGTTTGTCGCCAGGATCCCCTCGGAGCGGGTCGTGCTGCTGCTCGATACATGCTTCTCCGGGGGCGCGGAAGAAGGAGGCCGTACGGTCTCTACGACCGGACATGCAGAAGAAGCTCAGCGGGAATCCGCCGAAGAGGAACGGTGGGCCGACCTCACGTTGTCCTCGACGATCATTCTCGCAGCAGCCGGCGAGGGGCAGGTTGCACACGAGA
Organism: uncultured Thermotogae bacterium; assembly: GCA_964554715.1. GTDB lineage: Bacteria > Bipolaricaulota > Bipolaricaulia > UBA7950 > UBA9294 > RXOA01. The sequence continues at coordinate 5,709 of CAZKPU010000015.1, forward strand.
GTGAAGAGTTGGAGCACGGAGTGTTCACTCACTTCTTCCTCGAGGGCATGGCCGGCGAAGCCGATCGCGATCGGGACGGCCGCGTGACGGTCCGTGAGGCGGCAGAGTACGTCCGTCCCAAGGTGGATGCGTTCGTCTTCTCTTGGCTCGGCGTTCACCAGCAACCGGTGCTCACCGGCCGAGGCAATCCCTCGATCGTTCTTGCCCGGACCCCTTAAGTCATCTGCCGGATCGGAAGACTCCCGCTAGTCTCCCAATTCGACGGCGACGAGGAAGCTGCGATCCTCCCGGTGAATCTTGAGGACGATCCGGTCTCCGGAGTGGCGTACAGAAAGGAGATCGGCGAGTTGCTGGCAGCTTGAGACGGGGATCGTATTGAAGTAGCTAACGACATCCCCCGAACGGAGGCCGTACAGTTCGGCGGGGCTGCCGGAATCCACGGATGCAATGCGAACACCGCCGCCCGATGTGTCGATGCAATCGATCCCCAGATAGGCGTCTCCCTCGCCGTAGCGGATCGATACCGTTTCGAGCGGGGTTGCTGTCAGCGACACGAAGTCGACGTATCGAACCGGCTGCTCAATCACCGCTCCCGCTGCTGTCGCGCGTTGCCCCGCATCATCGTCTTCGAGATACGCATACAGGGTGATCTGTCCTCGACGTTCGACAAGCGGCGAATGCGTATGGCTGGGAACGCCGAATCGAAACTCCAACGCTTCCTCGGATGAAATCTGCCAGCCGGAGATCACCCTTGTTTCCTGCGGTCCGAGGATCCACATCCGATCGTCTGATGTCTGAGAAACGAGCTCGCTTCCGAGCGTGTTCAACCCATCGATCTCAAGAACCACCCCGACCCGCAACGGTGTGTTGTTGGTCACTCGAACGCGGTATGCGGTTCCGAGTTCGGGATCGATTCCGTAGATCCATGCGTGCCCACGCGGCTCCCCCGCCCAAAGGATGCTTGGCCACGCAGACGGGTTCGCATCAGCGATTTCGGCGATGGCATCCCCGACGGCACCGGTTTCCTCGGGTGCAAGGGAGAACGTAGCGTAGCGCTGGAGCGATTCGGGAAGAGATTGCCATGTTCCGAGACCGAACAGCCCCCACGGCTCGAACGCCTCGACGTCCACCGAGATGTACCGTCCCGTTGCCGCAGAGAGAGCCGCCGTGGTTTGAACCGCAAGAAGCGCTGTCACCAGCGCGAGAATGATCAGCCATCGATGTCGGTGTGTCATCTAGTCCCCCTGTTCTTCTGATCCTGGTCGGACCGGAGCCATCGTATCCCTTCTCCACCACGCCGTCGGCCCGTTGTGCGCACCATTATACGTGAGGCTTGCTTGACAACGGAGACGACGCATGACATGACGTCCAGCAAAACGAGCCAGAGCTGGGTCGCTCTCAGGCCGACGAGCCAAGAGGGAGCGCTCCTGCGGGTTCTCAACGGGCGAGCGTGCCTAGAGGGCCCGTCCTTTTCCGGAGTCGAGCGTATCTACAAGGGCGGACGGGAACGGCTCGAAGTACGCCTGTGCGGACAAGTACGACTGTTCGAATCGTACGATCCACGACTGCATCAGGCGGATCGCGGCGCTCAAACAGATCCGGCGGTTCCGGTACGCTTCGAGCGTGTCGAGGAAGAACGCCTTCTCGCCTGTCGTCAGCTTGTCGGAGACGTATCCCAGCGCATGCATCAGGACGTTGATGTTGGCGTTCCGGCGAGGAGCGCGAGACAACGCCTCCGCGAACAGACGGCGGTATTGCGCCACGCCGTCGTCAAACTCCGGCGCACGGATCGATGCGACGAGCCTACCCATCTCGCGCATCTTCTGCTGATTGTAGGCCATCAGAAGAAGCTTGTGCTCGGCGTGAAACGACATCAACCCTGATACGTCTCCGGCTTCCGCTACGTGGCGGAGCATGGCTCCGGCATACAGACGGGTCAGGAAATGCTCGCGGATCTCGAAGTTCTTCAGCCGCCCCTCGTCTTCGACCGGGACATCGGGGAACGATTGGCGAACCATCTTCGCGAACAGGCCTTGTCCCTTGGTGAACGAGGCTCCGAGCTTCGTGCTGGTGTAACGCTTGACCTCGCGAGGTCCACAGGATGGAGAACCCCACTTGAGGATGACGCCGTCCAGAACGGGAAGTTCTGCAAGACGACGCTCTGAGAAGCGGATCATATCCTCCGTGACATCACGGTCGGTGTCCGGTTGGATCAGACGGATCGCTTGATCCTTCTCGACCAACCGAACCGGCGAGCGAGGGACGCCCAAGCCGATCGCAACCTCCGGGCAGGCGGTCTCCGCAACAACAAGAGGCTTCAACTGCTCGACCGCCGGCTCGGTGATCATCGCTCCGTTGTAGCGGCAGGCTTCGAATCCGAGACAATGGCTGAACAATACGACAGGTTCAGGAAACGCTCTTGTCATCATCTCACCTCCCCTTTAAGGGTAGCGAGATCGGTCGGCGAATGGAACTTTCCGGCTTCTCATCCGTACATGAGACTCGCGCCGGGGTCGGGGTCAGCCGGACGGAACGTCCTCCGAGAGTCCACGGCAGACGTCGGTCCGTAGCGAGGCGAAGTACGAGTCGAGATCCACATTGCCTCCGCTGAGGATCACTCCGATCCGGGAACCCTCGAAGCGGGGATTCTCCTTAAGGAGAGGCGCAAGAGCCACCGCGCTGGACGGTTCGATGATGATCTTCAATCGTTCCCAGGCCCACTGCATCGCATCGACGATCTCCGACTCGGAGACGGTGATGATCTCGTGAACAAGGCGCTGGATCACGACGAAATTGAGTTTTCCCAGAGGTGTGCGTAATCCGTCCGCGATCGTCCGAGGAACGAAATCGACGATCCGCCGCCCCTGCTTCAACGAGCGGAATGCATCGTCAGCCTCGGCAGGTTCACAGCCGATGATGCGGCAGGACGGGCAAAGATGATTCGCCGCGATCGCCGTGCCGGCCAGGAGCCCGCCGCCGCCCACGGGAGCGAGAATGACATCGAGAGGGTCGATCGAGCCGACTTCCGCCAGATCTTTGCGACACCGCACATGATCCACCAGCTCAAGCAGTGCTGTCCCCTGTCCGGCGATGATCTTGGGGTCATCGTGAGAATCCACAAACGTCGCTCCGGTTTGCCTTTGCACCTGCTGCGTGGTCTTCACCCGTGAGGTCTGCACGGGCTCGCACAACACGACGCGAGCGCCGTAGGCCTGAGAGGCTCGTATCTTGGCCGGTGTCGAGTCTCTGGGCATGACAACGGTGGCCGATGTCTCGCTGAGTTGGGCGGCAAGAGCGAGGGCTTGCGCGAAATTGCCGCTCGAATGGGTGATGACGCCGTGCCGCCGCTCCTCAACGGCAAGACCATGGACGGCGTTGAACGCACCGCGAAACTTGAAGGATCCCGTTCGCTGGAAGTTCTCGCACTTCAGAAAGACCGTTGCCGCGCTTCGTTGATCCAGCGTCCGGCTTGTGAGCACGGGTGTCCGATGCCCTATGCCGTCAAGCGTCCCTGCTGCGGATAACACATCCTTCCAATCAGGTTGCGTTTCCATCGAGTTTCCTTCGAAAGATCATCTGACGGTAGGTGCGCAGCTCGGCGATCGATTCCTGGATGTCCTGCAAGGCGCGATGGGCCGATGCCTTCTCGTTGCTCATCGAGCGGCTGAGCTCGGGATACCAGCGTGCAACCAGCTCTTTGACCGAACTGACGTCCACATGTCGGTAGTTCAAGAATGCGTCGACGCGTGGCATGTGGCGGATGAGGAACCGGCGATCAAAGCAGATCGAGTTTCCGCAGAGAGGATTGGCCTGAGCCATGCAATGCTCACGCAGAAACGCCAGTGTCTGCGCCTCGGCTTCGGCGGTGGACAAGGTCGATTCCCGAACCTGACCAAGCAACCCGGACTTCTCGTGCTGGTTCTTGCCCCAGGAATCCATGGCGAGAAGGGTTTCCTCGGGCTGGTGAATGACCAGGCACGGACCAGTCGCGACCTCCCCCAAGTCCTTGTCGGTGATGATGGTGGCGATCTCCAGAATGACGTCACGATCCGGATGGAGTCCGGTCGTCTCCAGATCGATCCAGACAAGTCGTGAGGATTTCTCGTGGTCGGTTCTTCCCATGAATGCTCCTTGCTTGTTGTGCCAGCGTACGCGAGAAACGGACAGTCGGCCAATCCCTGCAGGGGGAGTGGCCGACTGTGCTTCTTGACGCTAGCTTTGGGATACTCGGGGTGCAGAACGCACCGGTTTGAGCCCTGCCCAAGCAGCGATCGCGCCAACCGCTGCAAGCCCCATGACGGGGAGGAACACCGGGAGATACGCCCCCGATGCATCTTTGATCGCACCGGAGAGAAGCATCCCCGCGATCGCTCCGATGCCGTATGAGGTGAAGACCAAGCCGTAGTTCTTGCCGTAGTGCTTCGTTCCGAACAACGTTGCTGTCGCGGTCGGCGCGATCGCCAACCACCCGCCGAGGTTGAGATAGAGGACGGAGAATGCGATGAAGTACAGCGCAGGGCTGCGCTCTCCGAGGAAGTACAAGAGCGCCGAAGCAATCAAGATGAGTGCGAAGGAGAGGATCGCCGTTCGCCGGGGGTTCAGACGATCGGTCAGCCAACCGAACAACGGGCGGCCAAGGCCGTTGAAGACGGCGAACAGCGCGACGAGCGTTGTCAGCAGTCCCTGCATCCGAGTCTCGGTGTAGCCGGCGGCCAATAGGATCTCCTGGCCGAAGGGTTTTGCGATCCCGATCGCCATCAGACCGGCGAGGCACCCGATGGTGTAGGTTCCCCAGAGGGCATAGAACGTGCTTGTCCGCACCATCTGTCTCCGGTCCAAGTCTACGACGGGGGAGCCTCCGGATCCGCTCTTGGCGTGCCAACCGCGCGGCTTCCATCCATCCGGAGGGCTCTTGAGCGGCAGCGCGAGTAGAACCAATACGGCCAAGAACGCGATTCCCAGGTACTTAAAAGTGTCAAGAGCGCCGACGGCGGGGTTGTTGATCATGCTGGTCATCAGCGGCACCATGATCAAGGCAGAGAGGCCGAAGCCCATCACCGTGAGCCCCACCGCCAACCCCTTCTTGTCGGGGAACCACTTCGCGGAGACGGCAATCGGACATCCATAGATGATCCCGACACCTGCACCGGCGATGCCGCCGTAGAACACGGTCAGCAATGAGATGCTGGTTGCGAATCCGGAGAGGATCCATCCTGCGCCGACAAGAACTCCGCCCAGCAATGCCGCTCTTCTGGGGCCCCATCTGCCGACGAGTCCGCCGGCGAGCGCCATGAACAGTGCGAACATGGCGAGGAAGACCATGAACGGGAGACCGCTTTGAGTTGCCGTAATCTGCCAGGTCGCCTCCAAGGGCGGACGGAACACGCTGAACGCGTACACCGCACCCAGGCACAGGTTCATCAGCAAGCCGATCCCTACGTATAGCCAACGTCCCTTATCTGCATCTAATCCGGCGATTCTTGCTTCCGCCATCCTACACCTCCACCACGCGAAGCGGGGGCGAACGACGCCGCCCCCGCTTCCATTCGTCTTGCGCTCTGCAATCTGAGCAGACGCACGTCGATTACGACCCTTCGTACCCGACCTGCCCCTTGAGATGCTCGACGCTCTCGGGGTTCTGAAGCGTGGTCAGATCCCCCACAGGCTCATTGCGGACCAGCGCCTTGAGGACGCGGCGCATAATCTTGCCGCTCCTTGTCTTCGGGACATCGTGGGCGAAGACGATTTCATCAGGCCGTCCGGTTGGGCCGATGACCGAATTGACCGTAGCCATCAGCTCCTTGCGGATGTCTTCGGACGGCTCGACACCGGCACGAAGAAGCACAAACGCAACGGGAACTTCACCCTTCAGATCGTGAGGCCGCGAAACGACGGCGACTTCGCTGACCTTGTCGTTCTGGGCCAATGCGCTCTCGACCTCGGCGGTTGCCAATCGATGGCCGGCGACGTTCATCACATCGTCGACTCGGCCGGTAATGCGGATATTGCCCGCTTCGTCCATCCGCGCACCGTCGCTGGTGAAGTACCTTTCAGGACCGTACTCAGCGAAATACTGCTTGGCGAAACGATCCATGTCTCCGTAGATCCCACGCGTGAGCGCCGGCGGGAACGGGCTGTAGATCGAGAGGTAGCCGCCCTGCCCTGCAGGAACGGGTGACCCACCGGAATCGAGGATGTGCCCGAGGACTCCTGGAAACGCTCTTCCGGCGACCGTGGGGACAAACGGGCCGATACCGGGGAGGCTGTTGACCATGTTCGCTCCGGTTTCCGTCTGCCACCATGTATCGATAATCGGGCAGCGGCCGCCGCCGATGACACGGAAGTACCACAGCCATGCATCGACGTTGATCGGCTCGCCGACGGTGCCGAGCAGTCGCAGCGACGACAGATCGTGCTTGCTCGGCCACTCATCGCCTTGCTTGACGAACATGCGGATCGCAGTCGGCGCCGTGTAGAGCTGGGTGACCTTGTGCTTCTCGATGATCGACCAGAAACGGCCGAAATCGGGCGTGTCCGGTGACCCTTCGTAGACCAAGGTCGTGACGCCGTTCATCAGAGGGCCGTAGTTGATGTAGGTGTGACCGGTGATCCAGCCAACGTCCGCTGTGCACCAGTAGACGTCGCCTTCGTGGAGATCGAAGTTCCACTTGGCGGTCAGATGGGCCTGAACGGCGTATCCGCCGGTCGTATGCATGATCCCCTTAGGCTTGCCGGTTGTGCCGGACGTGTAGAGAAGGAACGAGAGGTCCTCTGAATCCAGTTCCTCCGCAGGGCAGGTTCCCGGCTGATCAGCGACGATGTCGTGATACCAGAGATCCCGGCCCGCTGTCATCGGCGTGTCTTCCTGGAGACGCTTGACAACGACAACCTTCTCGACCGGCGTGCCTTCCGTTCCCTTGTCGGCGTTTTGCTTGAGCCGGATAGCCTTGCCTCGACGGTAGTAACCATCTGCGGTGATGACGACCTTTGCGCCGGCGTCGATCATCCGGTCGCGCAGCGACTCGGGCGAAAACGCCGAGAACACGACGCTGTGAGGTGCGCCGATGCGCGCGCAAGCCTGCATTGCGATCACGGCTTCGGGGATCATCGGGAGGTAGATTCCGACTGGATCGCCCTTGCCGATACCGAGATCCTTCAGCGCGTTTGCGAACTTGCAGACGCGCTCGTGCAGGTCCTTGTAGGTGAGCTTCAGAGCGGGCTCATCGACCGGCTCCGGTTCCCAGATCAACGCAATCCGGTCACCGCGGCCTTCTTCGAGGTGCCGATCCAGAGAGTTGTAGGATAGATTGATCTTCCCGCCCACAAACCACTTGTAGCTGTGGGGCGAGAACTCGTAGGCCTTGTCCCACTTCTTGAACCAGTGCAGCGCGTCGGCGTGCTTGGCCCAAAAGCCTTCGGGATCGGCCTTTGCTTGCTCGTAGATTGATTCGTCCGATACCCAGGCACGCTGCTTGAGTTCGTCGGACGGCCAGAAAACGTTCTCCTCATTGGGATCCTTTCGGACCCAGTTCACCAACTCCGCCACGGTTGGACCACCTTTCCTGTTGTGATGTGAGGTTGCCCGAAATACTAGCGAAGCGGTCCCCGCGGATCAAAGAAACGTCATCACGGCGCGAAGGATTGAACCAAGAACCGGTGTCCCGTACAGCGAAGAATAGATGCGTCGGCGGCTCAGAACACGTGAGATGTAGGTGGATGTCTCGTCGTAAGGGGGCTCGCCCGTGGATATCCAGCGATCGACGGCCGACGGGCCGGCGTTGTAGGCGGCGAGGGTGTTTGTGATGTCGCCGTCATAGCGCGTCAGAAGATAGGCCAGGTACCAGGTTCCGAGGCGGATATTCGTGTCCGGGTCCTCGAAATCGATCGGGCCTTCAACATCGATCTGTTCGGCGATCCAGCCGCCGGTCGCCGGCATGATCTGCATGAGTCCTCGTGCGCCTGCCGGCGAGACCGCATCCGTACGGAAACGGCTCTCTGCATGGATGACGGCGGCGACAAGCCGGGGGTCGAGTTGGCCGTGAGCAGCGGTCCAGCGGGTGATGCTTGACTCAAACCGTAGCGGGAATACCACGGCGAGCAACACCAGGACGAGGCCCGCCGCCACCCCCCCAACGACCGCACCGATTAGAATCCGGGAAGCAAGGCGCATCGATGCACTCCGATTCATCATTGCCTATAATAGCCTAGAAGCCGAAAGCTGCGCTTCCGCAGCCAGGCGCTATGAACGGCGAATCGTGGCGGATCCGCCCTGGAGGAAAGCCGTGCGACAGCTCCTCAGGAAAGCCCGGAATCTATTCGTGAGCGGATTGGTAGCCCTCCTGCCGGTGGGGGCCACGTTCTACGTTCTGTACTGGCTCTACGGCCTGGTCGATCGTCTTGTCGGCAGGGATACGGCGTTCGGTCATACAGTGGAAGCTGCGTTCGGACGATGGATCCCGGGGATGGGGATCATCGTGATGATCATCATCATCCTGATCGTCGGGTTCATTGTTCGGAACGTCCTGGGCCGAAGCGTTCACAGTTGGGTCGAAAGGCTGCTCCTTGCGGTGCCGGGGATCCGCAAGATGTACGGAACGTTCAAACAGCTGTTCAACGCCGTGCTGGATCGGGATTCAGCGACGTCCTTCTCCAAAGTTGTCTTGTTCGAGTACCCCAAGGAGAATTTGTATGTGTTCGGGTTGGTCACCAACGAGGACCTGGGGATGGTCCAGGAGATCACCAAAGACGAATCGATCATGGTCTATGTGCCGACCTCACCGAACCCGCTGTCCGGATATCTTGTTGTTGTGCCGAAGAGAGCGGTCACCGAGGTCGATATCCCTGTCGAGGACGCGCTCTCGATGATCATGTCGAGCGGGTCAGCACTTCCGGACGGCTTGCGGACCGCCGACGATCAGGAGAAGATTCGCGAACAACTGCATCTCTTCCGTCGCCGGAAGCAATCAAGGTGAGAACCATGCCGATCTTCAGAGACAGAGAGTATCTACGTGTTGAACTTGAAGCGTCTCAGGATGAAAGCCTGTGGATGCAGTGCAAGGCTTGCGGCGAACTTGTGTTCAAGCGGCGCGTGCGAGAGAACAACAATATCTGCCCGAATTGCGGGGAGTACTTCTTCCTGACGGCGCCGGAACGGATCGAGTCACTGATCGACGAAGGAACGTTCGTCGACATCTCGAAACCGATCGTGGCCAGTGATCCTCTGGGCTTTGTCGACAGCAGACCGTATCCCGAAAGGATTGAAGCCGTGCAGGAACGGACCGGGCTTCCCAGTGCAATCCTCATTGCGACAGCCGAGATGGACGAGATGCCGGTTGTGATGGCCGTGATGGACTTCCGCTTTGTCGGAGGCAGCATGGGATCGGTTGTCGGAGAGCAGATGTGCTACGGGATGGAGCAGGCGCTCGAGCGAAGGATTCCGTTCATCCTCGTCTCCTCCTCCGGCGGCGCGAGAATCCAAGAAGGGATGTACTCCTTGATGCAGATGGCGAAGACGGCGGCCGTTCGAGAACGGCTTGCTGCCCGTGCCGTGCCGTTCATCTCGGTTATGGCGTATCCGACAACCGGCGGTGTGCAAGCGTCGATCGCCAGCCTCGGCGATGTCATCATCGCCGAGCGAGGGGCTCTCATCGGCTTTGCCGGGCGGAGGGTGATCCGCGACACGACAGGCGAGGACCTTCCCGCGAACTTCCAGACAGATACGTTCGCCTTCGAACGCGGTTTCATCGACCGCGTCGTGAACCGAGAGAACCTGCGTGATGAGCTGACTCATGTGATTCGGTTCTTCCAACGGGTGGAGGAAAGGGATTAGATGAGCGACGAACGCACTCTCGACTTGCTGGAAGCGAAGATCCGGGAGCTTCGAGAACTCAACAAGATCGACGGGATGGATCTCGCTTCCGAGATCTCGAAGCTCGAGGCGAAGCTTGAAGATCTGAGGGTCGCGCTGTACGCCGATCTGTCGGATTGGGATCGCGTGAAGATCGCACGGCATGCCAAGCGGCCGTACGCCTGTGACTACTTCGAGAACGTCTTCACCGACTTCTACGAACTGCATGGGGATCGGTTTGCAGGAGACGATCGTGCGTTGGTCACCGGACTGGCGCGGCTGGATGACAAGCCTGTCGCCGTGATGGGGCAACAGAAAGGGCGCAGTACGGAAGAGAACAAAGAGCGGTTCTTCGGGATGCCCAGACCCCAAGGCTATCGGAAGGCGCAGCGGATCCTGCGTCTTGCCGAACGGTTCGATCTGCCGGTGATCTCGCTGATCGATACGGCGGGAGCGTATCCGGGGCTGGAATCCGAGTCGGGGAATATCGGCGGCGCGATCGCACAGAGTCTTGCGTTAATGTCGCATCTTCGTGTTCCGATTGTTGTATGCGTGGTGGGTGAGGGCGGTTCGGGCGGAGCTCTCGCAATCGGCGTCGGCGATCGCATCCTGATGTTGGAGAACGCCACGTTCTCCGTGATCAGTCCGGAAGGGGCGGCGGCGATCCTCTGGAAGGACAAAGAACGCACCCGCGAGGCGGCCGAAGCCCTCCAACTCACAGCAGGGAAGCTCCTGAAGCTTGGCCTCATCGATGAAGTCATCCCCGAGCCGCTCGGAGGAGCGCACAAGGACTGGCCCAGCGTGTTCGAGTCGGTTCGTACGACTCTCATCCGCCATCTCGACCAGTTGGAGAGCGTCCCCCGCGATCAGTTGGTGGAATCTCGTTACTTGCGGTACCGGGGGATCGGAGAATTCCGCACGCTGGCTGAAGCATGATACGGATGCTTGTTGCGGTTGGGAATCCGCTTGCCGGGGACGACGGCGTTGCGGCGAAAACCGCAGAGCTTCTGAGGCGTAGCGGAGCAGACTGGCAGATCGTCGAGGCCGGACTCTCTCCGGAAAACGTCACCGGGGTCATCCGCCGGGAAAGTCCCGATCTGCTGGTCATCGTCGATGCAGCAAGAATGGGTGCCCCGGCTGGAGCCGTTCTTCGATTGCCGACCGAATTCGCTGACAGGATGCTCCTTTCCACACACGGCCTTCCGCTGCCGTTCTTGATCGATCGATTGCGCGAAGCCGCCGGCCGGATCGTGTTGATTGGAATCGAGCCGAAGACGACGCAGTTGGGGGATCCCCTGTCGGAGCGAGCCTCCCGGGCGGCGGAATGGCTGGCGGATCGGCTTGCGTCGGGAACCATCGATCAGATCGCCAGCTTCGAAGACACCTGCGGCCCCCCCCACCGCTAGGCGAGGGGAGCGAGGCACAGACTATCGGTCTGCCAAAGCGTGTTCGGGATCGGGATGGGTGCCATCGTCGGCTGCTGGAGAGGAATGGCGGAAGAACACGACAACAAGAATCGGTGAGACTACATAAAACGCCATCATGGCCAGGAAGAGCGGCGAGAAGCCGACACGGCCTTGTACGTGCCCACTGAAGAACGAACTCAACGCCCAACCCCCGTTCCACGACAACGAGACAAGGCTTGCAGCCAGCGGTCGAAGCGATGGCGGAACGACGCCCATCGACAGTGCGTTGAACGTGGGAGTGCTCATGTTCATCAGTGCCGTCCGGATGAGATACCCGCAGATGGAGATCCACAGCCATGGTGCGAACCCCATCACAAGGAGAAATGGGAGCGAGGCAAACTGTGTCAGGGCGATCGCCCACACGCTGCCGAACCGCTTCACAAGAAGCGGCATCATGAGTCCGGCGAATACGATCGTGAGCGAAGATGCGGCAAAGGCGGTCCCCAAGGTTGCATCCGATGCACCGAACTCGAGCCGGTAGAAGATGTTGACAAACGGCATGATCAATCCGGCGCCGCAAGAGATGGTCAGCTGGATGGCGATCAGTTGCAGGAGAGGTTTCCGGTACGGCCGGATCTCTCCCCGCCGCAGCGAGAGCTTCGTCCGTCCGCGGTGCCGCCCCATCCAGATCACCGGAACCAGTGCGATGCTGGCGATGACCATTGCCGTGATCAGTGTCGCCCGGTACGGGGCCGGCCCGGAGTCGGGAAGGCCGAACAGGCGGTGATACAGCCCCGGGAGAATGCCTCCGACCGCACTGGCAACCACCGAAGCCAGCGTCGCTGCTGCGAATTGAATCGAGAACAGATGCGTGCGATCCTTCACACCGGATACATCGGCCATCAACGGAGACGCCGTGATCATCGTCAGCGCCGATCCCAGTCCCCATAGAGCGCTCGCTGCCAAAAGGAACGGCGGCGACGGAAGCAGCGTCCAACCGAGAAGTGCGGTCACTTGAAGCGAGATGCCGAGCAACAGACCGCGGCGGTACCCGAACCGGGGCAGCAGAAATCCGACCGGAAGGGCAACGGCGGCGGTCACAAACGCCGGGATCCCCACGAGCGTTCCGATGAACGCCTGATCGAAGCCAAGCTCCAGAGCATACAGATTGAGGTACAGGTACTGTACGCCGGTCATCAGGCTGTACAGGGACGTGCAGATCAAGTACAGCTTGGCATCACGCGAGAAGCCGCGTGCCGTGCTCACGTATTCCCGAATCGTTCCGCCGCGCATCCGTCTCATGCAGTCTGTCTTGCGCTAGGCCAGCAGCTCATGAGCCTGGGCGAGGACGGCCTGCGAAGAGATCCCCAGTCTTTCCATTACCTCGGGTCCGGGAGCGCTTGCGCCGAAACGGTCGATACTGAGGATCCGGCGTCGCGGCCCGGATCCGACATACCGTTCCCATCCCATACGGATTCCCGCCTCGACAGCGATCCGAACGTCGATCGCCTCGGGAAGCACCTCGCAGCGATACGACTCCGGCTGGCGCTCGAACAGCTCCCAACTGGGCAGCGAGACGACGCGAACACGACGACCCTCTTCAGCGAGGATCTTTGCGGCATCGAGGACGACTGCGACCTCGGATCCGGAAGCCATCAGGAGAATCTCCGGATCGGGAGCGGAATCCCACAGGACGTACCCTCCGAGCCGCGCTCCGTCCGCGGCACCGTACGATGCACGATCGAGCGTCGGAAGCGCCTGGCGGGAGAAAACGAGAACGGTGGGCGCCTCGCGCTGTGTGATGGCGGCTTGCCACGCAGCCGTGGTCTCATTGGCGTCGGCGGGGCGGATAACCGTGAGGTCGGGAATGGCTCGCAGCGCAGCGAGGTGTTCGATCGGCTGGTGGGTCGGTCCGTCCTCGCCAACTCCCACACTGTCATGGGTGAAGACAAAGATCGCGGGATAGCCGCTGAGAGCGGCAAGGCGGATCGCCGGGCGCATGTAGTCGGAGAATACGAGGAAGGTCGCGGTGTAGGGGATAAATCCACCGTGCGCGGCAAGACCGTTGGCGATCGAACCCATCGCGTGTTCGCGCACGCCGAAGTGAACGTTGCGTCCCTCATATCCCCATGGGCCTCCCACGGCACCTTGAACGTCGTCGTGGACGATGTTGGGCGGTTGGAAGTCGCCGCGATCCTTGAGCCAAGTGAACGTTGACGGGTTCAGATCGGCCGAACCGCCGAACAGCTCGGGAAGGACGCCGGAAACAGCCTGCATGATCGCTTCGGACGCCTTGCGTGTTGCCAGTCCTTTGGCATCCGCCTCGAAGCGGGGTAGTGCTTCCTGCCAACCCTCCGGAAGGCTTCCCTGGACGCGACGGAGGAACTCGTCAGCAAGACGAGGTTCTTTGGCTCGGTAGTCGGCGAGTTGCTCCTGCCACGCGGTGTACTCAGCCTCTCCGCGCTTGGAGAACGATGCAAAAGCTTCGCGGACCGGATCGGGAACGACGAAGCGCGGCTCGGTAGGCCACCCGGCCGCTTCCTTTGCTGCGTTGAGTTCTTCGGTGCCGAGCGGTGAACCGTGTGCTTTGAACGAACCCTGCTTGGTCGGAGCGCCATGACCGATGACCGTCGAGATCTCGATCAGTGTTGGCTTCGTCGTCTCCGTTTTGGCAAGAGCGATGGCGTCGTCGATTGCCGTCAGGTCCTCCCCGTCTTTGACGCTCAACACCTGCCAACCGGCTGCAGCAAAGCGGGCTGCGGTGTCCTCCGAGGAGGAGATGGATGTTGTCCCGGCGAGCGAGATGCGGTTGGAATCGTAGAGGACGATCAGTTTCCCGAGACGCAGATGACCGGCAAGGGCGGCGGCTTCATACGACACGCCTTCCATCAGACAGCCGTCTCCGACCAGTGCATAGGTGCGGTGATCTACGATGCTGTGGGTTTCCGTGTTGTAGCACGCGGCAAGGTGACGTTCGGCGATCGCCATACCCACAGCGTTGGCGATTCCTTGACCGAGAGGTCCCGTGGTGATCTCGACGCCCGGACAGATCTGGCTCTCGGGGTGACCTGCAGCGCGGCTTCCCCACTGACGGAAGGTTTGCAGCTCGTCGAGGGTCAGATCGTATCCCGATAGGACGAAGAGGGAGTAGAGAAGCGAAGAACCATGCCCGGCAGAGAGCACAAACCGGTCACGATCGGCCCAATCGTGTGCCGACGGATGATGGCGCAGATGTCGAGTCCAAAGGACATACGCCATCGGTGCGGCCCCAAGAGGGAGTCCCGGGTGCCCTGACCGGGCTTTCTCGATGGCATCGCACGCCAGGAAGCGCAACGTATTCACACATTTTCGGTCGATCTGGGACTGGGACTCGCTCATCAGATTCCTCCGGTTCTCTTGAGATCTCCCGGAGAAAGGATCGATGCAATCCTTTGCAGCAAGCCGCGGCATCGTGCCTCCGGGTCGGACCAGCAACCAACTTTGAGCGTGCGAGACGTGAAAGTCAACCCGAGCGAGACACGGAGCCGGGTGTCCGGATACCCGCGAACTCCTCGGAACTCCGATGCGCTGTGCGTTGAATCAAGCCGGTCGGATCGTTTTCGCACACGCGGCGATTTCGCGCTAAACTGAATCGACGATCGGGATTGGTAACGTGCAGCGGAAGCCCCTGCTGTGGAGACCGCCTGGGCGGGCCTGAGGTGCTTCCGGAGAGCGGAAAGAGGAGTGCACATGGCACAAGTAACGCTGACGAACGTGACCAAGAAGTTCGGGGAGTTCACGGCCGTAGACGACATCTCCATGGAGATCGAAGACGGGAAGTTCACCGTGCTTGTCGGTCCATCCGGCTGCGGGAAAACAACCACGTTGCGGATGGTCGCGGGGCTTGAAGAACTCACGGTCGGCGAAATTCGCATCGGTGATCGCGTCGTGAACCGCATTCCGCCCAAGGATCGGGACATCGCGATGGTCTTCCAGAACTACGCGCTGTATCCTCACATGGATGTGTTCAACAACATGGCGTTCGGCCTGAAGCTGCGAAAAACGCCGAAGGACGAAATCAAACGCCGTGTGCAGGAAGCCGCTGAGCTTCTTGGCATCGAGAACAAGCTGAAGAGCAAGCCCCGGGAGCTGTCCGGCGGTCAACGCCAGCGTGTGGCCGTAGGCCGTGCGATCGTCCGCGACCCGAAGGTCTTCTTGTTTGACGAGCCGCTTTCCAACCTGGATGCGAAGCTTCGTGTGCAGATGAGGACCGAACTCGAACAGCTTCACCACAAGCTCCAGACAACGACCATCTATGTCACGCACGACCAAGTGGAAGCGATGACGCTCGGCGATCGGATCGCCGTGATGCGCGCGGGCGTTGTGCAGCAGTACGCTTCACCGCAAGAAACCTATGACCATCCGGCGAATCAGTTCGTCGCCGGGTTTATCGGGAGTCCGGCGATGAACTTCGTCGACGCGACGGTGGTGGGTCAGAATGGGACATCGCGATTGCAGTCCGAGGGGTTCGACATCGAGCTGCGTCTGGCCTCGGCAGAGAGCCTTCCCGAGCGGGTCGTCCTCGGAATCCGGCCCGAAGACCTCAGCGGTCCGACAGCGGAGCAACAGAATACGCTCCATGTCCAGGTTACGGTGACCGAACAGCTTGGACACTCTCTTCTGGTGTACGGAGAATGCGGCGGGCAGCAGGTTGTGGCCAGCCTCGATCCGCACAGTCGAGTCGATGTAGGTTCAAGCATCTTCCTGACGCTGAATCTGGACACGCTCCATCTGTTCGATCCGGAGTCCGAAGCGACCCTGATCTGAGCAGTCTATCCCGGTCCATTCCGGAAAAGGAGTGACCTGCGGCTCTTGCATGGGATTCTCCTGTGATGATGTGAGAGCCTCCCTTTTGGTGTGCGCGCGGACACCTCATCCGTTCTCTCGTCTCGTTCGCTCACAAGGTCAGCTGCGATCTGTCGTGCGTCGGAGGCAAGGCGACGGATCATCGGCGGAACGTCAATCCGTAACGACTCTTCATCGATAGAGGTTGACATTCGAGATCGGTTCGAGGTATAAAGCAAACGGTTGCGCGAAGGTTTGCGCGAAGGTTTGCGCGAAGGTTTGCGCGGCGAATTGCGGACACCCGCATGAGCGGTACGGAAGCATCGGCTACGAAGGAGGGACTCAGACAGGATGGCTCGAAGAACTGGATCGTGAGCTTCGCCTCTCCGGACAGATCAGCCATCCGAAAGAGTGGTTTCCGGTTTGCGGCGGAAGCTCTCTTCGATCCATCGGCTGCAGGAGATGGATCATTGAGCCCCGCAGTCGCGGTCAAGCTTGCAGTATCGCCAAGCGAGGTAGCTCGTGAATAGGCAAGGAGCTGTGTTACAAGAACAAGGGAGGGTACCGTTGAAGAAACTGCTTAGCGTAGGACTGATGCTGTTGGTATTCGCGGGTGCGGCGATTGCAGCCGACACGATCCGAATCGGCGTGTCGATTCCGACCGCCGACCATGGCTGGACCGGTGGAATCAACTACTGGGCACAGGTCGCTATTGACGACTGGGAGGCTCAGGATCCGGATATCGAATTCTTCCTCGTGACGGCCGCCAATCCTGCGGAGCAGGTCGCGCAGGTGGAAGACCTGATGGTGAAGGGGATCGACGCACTCGTCATCCTCGCCCACGACTCTGCTCCGCTGACCCCGATCGTCAAGGAAGTCAGTGAAGCCGGTGTCTTTGTCGTGTCCGTCGACCGCGGCCTCACCGAGCCGGTCGAAGACATCTATATCGCTGGCGATAACCCGGGACTCGGACGCGTTTCCGCTGAGTGGATCGCCGAAGAGATGAACTACGAAGGCAAACTAGTCATCCTCGAGGGGATCCCTTGTGTGATTAACACGGAGCGCGTCGACGCGTTCATGGAAGTGATCTCTCAGTATCCGGACATCGAAGTTCTTGATTCGCAGCCCGCCTACTGGCAGGCCGAGAAGGGCCTCGAGGTCATGGAGAACTATCTCCAGCGCTTCCCGGAGATTGACGCTGTCTGGGCCCAGGATGACGACATCCTCCAGGGCGTGCTTCAGGCGTACGCAGAGTCCGGCCGCGACGACATCCACACGATGCTCGGGGGTGCCGGTGCGAAGTGGACGATCAAGATGGTCATGGACGGAGATCCGCTCGTCCGTTCCGACGTGACGTACCCGCCGAACATGATCGCTACGGGTGTCAGCGCTGCGGTCATGTCTCTGCGACACACCCAGCTGAACGGGTTCTACCAGTTTGCGTTCCCGTCCAAGGTGATCCTGGCTGCTGAGCTCGTGACACCTGAGAACGCAGCCGACTACTACGAGCCCGAGTCCGTCTTCTAGAAGATCGGATTTGATGGGGTGGCGGGCCCGCCGCAAGGTCCGCCACCCACGGAACATCCTGCCTGTAGTCGGTAGAATCGGCTCAATCTACGGGAACCAGACGAATAGCGGGACGATGGTCCGCTAGCGAACAGGTGGGTTCGAAAGTCTCTAGCAATGTGTAGGGGAGTGACCGATGAAACATCCGTTGATCAGAACGGAAGGTCTCGCCAAGGAGTTCTCCGGGGTCCGCGTCTTGAACGATATCAACGCGCAAATCGAAACAGGAGAGATCTTCGGCATCATCGGAGAAAACGGTGCGGGGAAATCGACGTTTATCAAGCTTCTGAACGGAACGTACACGCCGACCGAAGGAAGGGTCTTCTTCGAAGGCCAAGAGATCCGTCTGACTGTGGAGGTCGCAAAGCAACTGGGAATCACGACGATCCCCCAGGAGTTCAACCTGATCAGCGATCTCAACGTCTACGAGAACATCTTTCTCGGTCAGGAATTCCGCAAGCGGCTATCGCTCCTCGATCGTCCTCGAATGAAGAAGCGAACAACGGAGCTGATGGATTTGCTCCAGGCCAGCGT
>CAZKPU010000015.1:23895-30134 GCA_964554715.1 uncultured Thermotogae bacterium
CAGCTCGCATTGATTCGCTCAGCGTGGCGCAGAAGCAGATGGTGGAGATCGCAAAGGCCTCGGCGTTCAACAGCCGCTTGTTGATCATGGATGAGCCGACAACGGTTCTGACGCCGATTGAGATCGATATTCTGTTCGATCTCATGGCACGACTCAGAGAACAGAACGTCACGATTATCTACATCTCACACAAACTCAAGGAAGTGCAACGGATCTGCGATCGGGTGATGGTGTTGCGCGATGGGGAGTTCATCAGTGTGGATCCCACCGCGGCACTTGATGAACACCAGATGGCCAACCGAATGGTTGGCCGTGAGATGACGCAGGTGTTCCCGGAGAAGACACCCCCTGACAACGAGGTTGTCCTGGGCGTAGAACACCTGACCGTCCCTAATGTTCTTCAAGACATCTCATTCGAGCTGCGCAAGGGTGAGATCCTGGGATTCGCAGGACTTGGCGGCGCGGGGCGAACCGAACTGGCCGAAACGATCATCGGGATTCGCAAGAAGAGTGAAGGGAGCATGACGATTCGGGGCGAGCAGCGTGAGATCCGATCGCCAAGCGATGCGATCCGTCACCGGATCGCATACCTGCCGGAAGATCGTCAAGGAACGGGGATTCTTACACAGTTTGATGTGACAACGAACATCACGCTCTCCTCGCTGCGCAAGTACAGCAAAGGCCTGATCAAGCATCGGCTCGAAGAGGAAAAGGCTCGCGAGTACGTGGACGCCTTCGACATCAAGACGACGTCCCTCAAAGCGAGACTCGAGAACTTGAGCGGCGGGAACCAGCAGAAGGTCTCATTGGCCAAGAGTCTCGACACCGATCCGGAAATCTTCATCTTCGACGAGCCGACACGCGGAATCGACATCAACGCCAAGATGCAGGTCTTTGCATTTATCCACGAACTGGTCAAGCAAGGAATCTCATGCATCTTCATCTCTTCGGAATTGGAGGAGATCATCGGGATGTGCCGCCGGGTGCTGGTGATGCGCGAGGGGAGAATCGCCGGCGAGCTGGAAGACGATGCCATCAGTGAAGAAGCGATCATGCAATTGGCCACGGGCGTTGTAGCACAGGGGGCAGCGGTATGAAAGGTCTGGGAAAGACGCTCAAGGAGTCGCGGATTGTGGAAGTCCTCCGCAAGGTGAACTTCGAGAGGTACGGACCGTTCATCGCACTATTGGTGCTGTTCGGGATTTCGGCGATCGCCAGCCCGTACTTCCTCCAGATTCGGAACCTGACGAACATCCTTCGCCAAGTCTCCTACACCGGGATCATCGCGTTGGGAATGACGTTCGTCATCATCTCCGGGGGAATCGACCTTTCGGTCGGCTCGATGACGGCACTGCTTGGTGGAATCGCTATTTGGGTCCTGAACGGCTTGGGCGGAGGTATCGGGGCGATCTTCGCTGCAATCCTCGCCGCGGTCCTGGCCGGATCGGCTGCTGGGGCTCTCAACGGCCTGGTGATCACGAAGTGGCGTGTGGCGCCGTTTATTGTCACGTTGGGCACGATGTCGATCTTCCGGTCGCTCATCCTGTTTGCCAGCAACGCCAGCGTAGTGCGATCGACCAGCTCGCTGTATCCCGAGCTGGGGATGGGGTATTTCATCGGATTACCGATCCCCGTGTGGATCATGTTGCTTCTGGCGGCTGCATTCCACGTGATCCTTTATCACACGCGCTATGGACGCTATTTGTGTGCTGTGGGATCGAACGAGCGCGTCGCTGCGTATGCGGCGATCAAGACGGTGTGGGTCAAGTTCTTCAGCTACGTCATCGTTGGGGGCACGGTGGGAATCAGTGCGATCCTGTTGTCATCACGGCTCAATTCCATCGGTTCGACCAACGCGGGCAGCAGCTACGAGCTTGACGCGATTGCTGCCGTCATCATCGGTGGAACGAGCCTTTCCGGCGGAAGCGGCTCGATCGTCGGAACATTGATCGGCGCGATCATCTTGGGAATCGTCAACAACATGCTGAACCTGCTGGGCGTGTCGCCGTACCTTCAAGGAACCGTGAAAGGGCTTGTGATCATCGGCGCTGTGCTTATCCAGCGTGGGCGCGGGAGGCGCCAGTTCTAGCGGCGGAGCCCACATGGGCTTCGGTATTCTCTCGGACGAACCTTTGGAGAGGAGTCCCAGCGATGGCGACAATGCGAGAGGTGGCAGCACAAGCAGGTGTTTCCGTAACGACTGTGTCGCATGTGATCAACAAGACGCGGTTTGTGAGCGAGGAACTCATTGCACGTGTTACGACAGCCATCGCGGAACTGGAATATCAACCGGATCAAAGAGCTCGCAGCCTTCGCACAGGGTCAACCGAAACCATCGCAATCCTGGTTTCCGACATCTCTAACCCGTTCTTCCCCAAAGTGGTTCGCGGCGCTGAGGATTGCGCCCGAGAGAACGGGTACAGCGTCCTTCTCTCCAACACAGACGAGAGTGCTGAGGCGGAGAGGAAGAACATCTCCTTGATGTGCGAACGGCGTGTCGATGGGTTCATTGTTGCGCCGTCCGTAGGGACAGGTGAGTGCTTGGAGTCGATTGCGCGGCGGCGCATCCCCGTGGTGCTCATCGATCGCCCGTGCAGCCTGAGCGTAGATCAAGTGTACTCGCAGAACGAGCAAGGTGCCTTTGATGCAGTCAAGCATTTGATCGAACTAGGTCATACACGCATCGGTGCGATTGTCGAGATGGAAGACATCGAGAGCTTCAAGGCGCGAATCCACGGATGGAGGCGTGCGCTCCAGGAAGCGGGTCTCGACCCCCACGAGCATGATCTGAGGCAAGCGGGGCTTGAAGTTGAGGGTGCGTATGCGGCGGCGCGCAGTCTTCTTTCCGGGCTCGATCCGGTCACGGCGATCTTCAGCACGAACAACCTGATGACGCTCGGCATCTTCCGCTACCTGAGGGACGCTGAGATTGCCTGTCCGGAAGCCGTTTCGGTGGTCGGGTTCGACGACGCCGATTGGGCAAATGCGTTTCATCCTTCGATCACATCTGTGGCGCAGCAACCGTATGAAATGGGCTACAAGGCGATGGAACTCTTGCTGGAGAGGATCAAGGGCGACATGTCTCCGCCGAAAGAAATCTGTCTCCCCTGCGAACTGCGCATCCGTGAGTCTACGTGTGAATGGCCGAGCTAGCATCGCTGCGATCGACCAGCGTATGAAACGAGGAGGGATACATCATGGCAAGAAACATCACGATCTTCACAGGGCAGTGGGCGGATCTGCCGTTTGATGAGGTTTGTCGGAAAATGTCGGGGCTCGGCTACGACGGAGTCGAGATCGCCTGTTGGGGCGATCACATGGACGTAGAGAAGGCGGCGACGGATCCGAACTACGTCAACGAGAAGAAGCGGGTGCTCCAGAGCCACAAGCTTGGGTGCTGGGCGTTGGGAGCCCATCTTGCCGGACAGTGCGTAGGAGATCTCTACGACCCACGGCTTGACGGTTTTGCTCCCGCCTCGCTGGCGGGGAAGCCGGGAGAGATTCGCGAGTGGGGAATCCGCCAGATGAAGCTGACGGCCCAGGCTGCAGCGAAGATGGGGTGCTCGGTTGTCACGGGGTTCACGGGCTCTCCTATCTGGAAGTACTTCTACTCCTTCCCGCAGACCAGCGAGAAGATGATCGATGATGCGTACCACAGGATCGTCGAATTGTGGACGCCGATTTTCGACGAATTTGATCGGCACGGCGTGCGTTTTGCGCTTGAGGTTCATCCCGGCGAGATCGCATTCGATTACTACACAACCAAGAGGTTATTCGATGCGTTTGAGTATCGTCCGACACTGGGGCTGAACTTCGATCCCAGCCATCTCATCTGGCAAGGGGTTACACCGCACCTATTCCTTCGCGACTTCGCCGACCGTGTATATCACGTCCACATGAAGGATGCTGCAGTGACGTTGGACGGGCGGGCGGGAATCCTCGGCTCTCATCTGACGTTCGGCGATAACCGCAGAGGATGGAATTTCCGGTCGCTTGGACACGGCGATGTCGACTTCGAAAGCATCATCCGTGAGTTGAATGCGGCGGAATACGCGGGCCCGCTGTCCGTGGAATGGGAAGACAGCGGAATGGATCGCGATTTCGGTGCAAGGGAAGCGCTCGAGTTCTGCAAGAGGGTGGACTTCCCGGCTTCGGATGTTGCGTTTGACCAGGCGATGGAAACCGAATAGGGAAAAGGCCTTCGAAGGGCGGCGGTAGGCGCCGGTGACGGGAGGAGAAACATGGGAACAGAAGAGCAGAAAAAGGATCGGGAAGTCGGCTTTGTGAGCCTTGGGAAGGGAACCGGTGCCTCGGACGTTGCTGCAGAAGAGATCGGAATCGGTGTCCTCGGATACGGGTTCATGGGGAGGGCACACACCAACGCCTACAAGAAGATCCCGTATATTTTCTGGCCGCCTGCGGCCAAGCCGAGATTGGTGAACATGTGCGGGGTTCCCCCGGACGCTGCTAAAGAAGCGGCAAAGAGGTATGGTTATGCGCGAGCGACAAGTGATTGGCGCGAGCTCATTGCGGATCCGGACGTCGAATTGTTCGACAACTGTGGACCGAACAACCTTCACGCCGAGCCGTGCATCGAAGCGGCGAAAGCCGGAAAGCATATCCTGTGCGAGAAGCCGCTTGCCCGGTCCGCAGAAGAAGCGAAACGGATGTGGGACGCTGTACGCGAGGCGGGCGTGAAGCATCTGTGCAGCTTCAACTACCGATTCGTCCCCGCTGTCCGGCTGGCCAAGGAAATGATCGACGCCGGCGAGATCGGCGACATCTACCACTTCCGCGCTCGGTACCTCCAGGAATGGATCATGGATCCCTCGTTCCCGTGGGTGTGGCGCTTGAGCAAGGATGTATCCGGATCGGGTGCGCTCGGGGATCTCGGGGCGCACATCATCGACCTCAGTCGCTTCCTCGCTGGCGAACCTGCGTCGCTTTCCGCGACTGCGGAGACGTTCATCAAGCAGCGAAGCAAGCCTGGAAGCGGGGAATCGGTACCCGTTGACGTCGATGACGCGTTTGAGGCGATGGTACGGTTCGAGAACGGTGCGATCGGAACGTATGAAGCGTCCCGGTTCGCCGGTGGGCACAAGAACGGCCTGACCTTTGAGATCAACGGATCGAAGCGTTCGCTGCGGTTCGACCTGGAGCGGCTCAACGAACTCGAGATCTGTGATGTGCGACGCGGCCAAGGCCAAGGGTTCCGCACGGTTTCCGTCACCGAAAGCGATCATCCCTACATGAGCCATTGGTGGGCGCACGGGCACAACTTGGGTTGGGAACATGCCCACATCCACACGATCCATCACTTCCTGGACGCGATCGCCAACGACACGGATGTCAGCCCCTACGGAGCAACGTTCGAAGACGGCTACAAGTGCGCCGTCATCTGCGATGCGGTTCTTGCTTCGTCGGCCCATGGCGAACGCGCCGCGATCAAGTACTAGGCGAATCAACAAGGAGAAAGCGTATGGCTGACAACTACCAACCAAGACCCGAGCACAAGTTCACGTTCGGCCTGTGGACTGTAGGGAACACGGGACGGGATCCGTTCGGAGAGCCCGTGCGATCGGCACTGACGCCGGTCGAGATCGTGCACTTGCTGGCCGACATCGGAGCCTACGGTGTGAACTTCCACGACAACGATCTGGTTCCGATCGATGCGACACCTGCGGATCGCGACCGGATCATCTCGTCCTTCAGGAAGGCATTGAAGGAAACAGGGTTGATCGTTCCGATGGCGACGACGAACCTGTTTACGGACGCAGTCTTCCGCGACGGTGCGTTCACCAGCAACGATCCGAAGGTTCGGGCGTACGCGTTGCAGAAGACGATGCGGGCGATGGATCTTGGTGCCGAGTTCGGGGCGAAGACGTACGTTTTCTGGGGGGGACGAGAGGGTACGGAGACCGATGCCGGGAAGAACCCCCTTGACGCGACTCGCTGGTTCCGAGAAGCGCTGAACTTCTTGTGCGAGTACAACATCAGCCAGGGATACGGGATGAAGTTCGCGCTTGAAGCCAAGCCGAACGAACCTCGCGGAGACCTCTATCTTCCGACGACCGGCGCCATGCTCGGGTTCATCTCCACACTCGAGCACCCGGAGATGGTCGGTGTCAACCCGGAGGTCGCTCACGAGCAGATGGCGGGATTGAACTTCATGCACGCGGTGGCCCAAGCGTGGGATGCCGGCAAGCTGTTCCACATCGACCTGAACGACCAGAACAGCT
>CAZKPU010000016.1:0-29738 GCA_964554715.1 uncultured Thermotogae bacterium
CCTTGCCCGAGGTGATCACAGCCGCTCTCCCCGACCGGGATGGAATCGTTGCCGACGTGGACACACCGCGGTTTCGAGAGCTTCTCGAAACCGCCGACGCAATGGTTGTCGGCCCGGGCTTGTCCCGGCATCCATCCGTGACACCGATCATCGAGCGGCTTGTTGTGGAGGTGCCCGTGCCTCTCATCCTGGATGCTGACGGCCTGTGGCCGTTTCGAGGGCGTCCTGAGAGGATCGCGCAGGCCAAAGGGGAGAGGATCCTCACGCCTCACCCAGGTGAGATGGCCCGTCTGCTCGATCTGCCGATCGAAGAGATCGAGGCAGCACGATGGGAGATCGCACGTGAAACGGCCGACATCTCCCACGCCACAGTGGTGTTCAAAGGAGTACCCACGGTGATCTCGTCTCCATCCGATGCGCCGCCTTGTCTGACCATGGCGGGGAATCACGGGCTCGCCTCCGGAGGAAGCGGCGACGTTCTCACCGGATTGATCGCCGGGCTGGTTGCACAGAGGATCGCGCCACGTGACGCCGCTTGTCTCGGAGCCTATCTCCATGCCGCCTGCGCCGACAGGTACGCCGAAACGCGATCCGCCCGCTCGCTTCTCCCGAGTGATGTCGTCGAGATGCTTCCGCATGTTCTCTACAGCCTAGAACACGGCACTTCACCGGGCTCCGATCAACCGAAGGCCTCAGGATGAGCGGTTCCGCTTCTCACGGCCTGAGGCTGATCGACAGCCACGCTCACCTGGACGACCGCGCGTTTCGCAACGATCGTGCTGCGTTGATCGCCGACCTGTTTGCTCGCCGGGTCGGTGTCGTTACCGTCGGTATCGATCTGGCCTCGAGCCGGAAGGCGGTAAACCTCGCCGTCCGGCATCGGGCGATCTGGGCCGCCGTCGGCGTTCACCCTCATGATGCAAAGACCCTTGACCACTCTGTTCTGCGTGATCTTGAGCTGCTGTCGCAGAGCAAGAAGGTGGTCGCCATCGGCGAAATCGGACTCGATTACTACCGCGACCTCTCTCCGCGAGCGGTTCAGCGTCAAGCGCTGACCGAACAGCTGGCGCTCGCTCAGCGTCTGGGATTGCCGGTTATCCTGCACAACCGCGAATCGACGACGGACCTGCTGAAGATCCTGCGCGCGACAGGAATCCGCCACCAGGGTGTGGTCCACTCGTTTCTTGGCGATCCCGCCCTGGCTGAGACGTTCCTCGATCTTGGACTTCATCTCGGCATCGGCGGACCGGTCACCTACAACAAGAACGATGCTCTTCGTGACGCGGTTCGCCGGATTCCGTTGGAACGGATCCTCATCGAGACCGACTGCCCCTATCTCACTCCGGTTCCCTACCGCGGCCAACGCAACGAGCCGGCCTACGTCGAGCTCGTCGCTCGGGCGATCGCAGAAATCAAGGGGATCGAGATGAAGGATGTCGCAGAGCGAACGACATCGAACACGTTGCGCTTGTTCGTTATCCCCAGCTGAGATCCGCCGCTCACTCGGTGAGGTTCAGACAAGCCGGATCGACCTGTGAACGGTCGATCCTCAAAGCAGGATCCTTGCAGGGATCATCGGACGTTCGCTTCGGTGTCTTCCTTTCGATCTGATGGATTCTCGGCTATCATCCGACAACTCGCTACGGGCTCTTTGGGCCCGTCACACTCTTGGTGAGGTGATTATGGACTTCGATCGGAGTCTGGCACAGGTGTTGGGTCGCTCGGATGTGGTGCGAAACCCGTCTCGAGTTCGGATGATCGAGGATTCGATTGCATACAAGGAGGCGGTGACCAGCGCTTGCGGTGCGCTTGCCACGTGGACGCCTACGGAATCCACAGGACGAAGCCCGAAGGACACGCTTTGCGTTCGCCGCCCTGCAAGCGAAGCGACCATCGATTGGGATTCCCCGAACAACATCTCGATCGACGAGGAGACGTTCGACATGATCCTCGAAGATGCGTTCGCCTCACTGTCTGGCAAGGAGCGCGTCTACGAGGTGGATCGTGTCGTCGGTGCCGATGCTGCGTACGCTCTTCCGGTCAAGCTTGTCACCGACCGCGCACTCACAGCGTTGTTCGCCGACAACATGTTCCGTCCCGTCCCGGACGACCTATCGAAGAGCATCTTCGCCGACCGGCCGTTCAGGCTCCTCGTCGTCCCGTACGACAAACTTGACGCAGACAGATACGAGAGCCGTCTGCGAACGGACCCCCGTCTGGGACATGTATCGACGATGGTCATCGGCATGGACTTCGATCGGCGGATCGGTGTGGTCTACGGTTCCGCCTACGGCGGATCGGTCAAGAAGCTCGTGTTCACCGTGATGAATTACTACCTTCCGGCGGAGGGGATTCTTCCGCTTCATTGTTCGGCAAACGAGGGTCCCGACGGCGATACGGCGCTTTTGCTGGGGCTTTCCGGAACCGGAAAAACCACTCTCTCGGCGGATCCACGGCGGGCGTTGCTCGGAGACGATGAGCATGGATGGGACGATCACGGGATTGCGAACTTCGAGAACGGCTGCTACGCCAAGCTCATCGACCTCGATCCTTCCAGGGAGCCGGAGATCTACAACGCAGTCATGCACAAGGCCGCCCCGCAAGAACACGGCGCGATCATCGAGAACGCGATGATCTATCCGGATGGAACGTTTGACTTGTACGACGATCGGTTCACGCCCAACTCCCGCGGCTCGTACCCGCTGACGTTCTTGTCCAACGTGAAGACGTCCTCGGCTGGCGGACATCCAAAGACGATCCTGTTTCTGACTGCAGATGCAAACGGTGTCTTGCCGCCGATTTCCCGCTTGACCAAGGAACAGGCGATGCTGTGGTTCCTGATGGGGTACACCAGCAAGTTGGCGGGGACGGAGACGGGCATCGTCGAACCCAAAACGACGTTCTCCCGCTTCTTTGGCGAGCCGTTCATGCCAAGGAACCCCGATGTCTATGCGCGGATGTTGGGAGAAAAGCTCGAGCAGTACGGAACCGACGTGTATCTGGTGAATACGGGATGGAGCGGCGGTCCCTACGGCGAGGCGGCCCGAATGGACATCCACCTCACAAGGTCGATGGTTCACGCCGCACTGTCCGGAGAACTGCGCTCGGTCGCTTGTGAAGAAGACCCTCGGTTCCACGTATCGATTCCTTCATCATGCCCCGGCGTGCCGGCGGATATTCTTCATCCGCGAAACACGTGGCAAGACAAGGCGGCCTACGATGCCCGGGCTCAGAAGCTCGCCAAAGAGTTCTCTGCCCATTTCGACAAAGCATACGCTGGCAAGGGGATCGATCCGTCCGTGATTTCGCAGTGCCCGGGGAAGTAGATCCGGGCACACAGGACAATGCTTGAAAACGCCGGCGGCGCATGCCGGTTCGTGAAGGAACCGCTCATGCGCCGCTGCTGGATCACACATCGCTGTCGATATCCGAACGGGATGATCCCTTAGGAAGTCGCGCAACAACGTCACACTGTGCTACTAAAGGGTTCTTCTCGAATCCTTTCCTACACGATTCATCTGAGTTTTTGTCCCTCGAAGCGACATCTTCGGATTGACAGGATCACAGTGTTCTGTTATGATACACCGTCGCTTGGGGCCTCATTCATGCGCCGCGGTTTTCCGTCAGGCCAAGACTCGTAACGGAGGTGGACGTGCAGAACGAGAACCTGATCTCCAAGAAGGATGTTCTCACACAGATGGGGATCTCCTATGGCCAGCTCTATCGATGGAAACGAAAGGGACTGATCCCCGAGACGTGGTTCATTCGAAGATCGACGTTCACCGGACAAGAGACGTTCTTCCCCAAGGATCGAATCATTGAGCGGATCGAGCAGATCCTCAGAATGAAGGAGGACCATGCGCTAGACGATCTCGCTCGGGTGATCCACCAGACGATCGCGGAGTCGATCCAAATCCCACCGAACAGTTTGTCGCGACTGGGATGGGTCGATGACGAGTTGGCCGAATTGTGCGGACTTCATGAGACGAAACCGCAGGCGGACGTCTCTGCTCACCTTCTTCTTTGCCTTGCCGTCATCCACAAGCTCCGACAGCAACAACTCGTTACACCAGAGGAACTCCTCCTCGTTCGGCGGACATTGGACAAGGTACGCGGAAGGGATGACGGGCTCATCGACCGACTTGCAGTCGAACCGGTCTTCTTGTACGTGTTGCGGAAGCGATTGACAGCGGCCGGGATCTCGGCTCAGATCAGCCTGACCGTGGTTGCGACCGAATCCGCGGTATTCGATCCGGAGATCGAAGTCGTTGACTCGGTCGATCTTGCCGGGATCCTGAATCGACTCAAACTGGAACTCGCGGAGGAGGAAGCATGAGCGACGACAGCAAGCCGGACAAGAGGGGATCAGCCAGCATTTCCGGAGCTGGGACCATCGGTGGAGGGGAATACGAGCGCGTCTCCATTTCCGGAAGCGGGAAGATTACCGGCGACATTACCGCCGACGAGATCAAAATCTCGGGTTCGGGAAAGATCCAGGGGCTTGCACGAGCCGTTCGTGTCTCCACATCGGGTGCCGCCGTCTTCGAAGCGGGAATCGTCGCCGAAGAGCTGAAGATCAGTGGAAGCACGCGCTCTCACGGAACGACCGAGGTCAAGGAACTCAAATGCTCCGGCGTGTTCAAGACCGATAGCACGCTTGTTTCCGAGTACATCAAGATCAGCGGCAGTCTGACCGTAGACGGCGATGTTTCGTCGGAGATCTTCAAGACCACGGGCGCGTTCCGGATCAAGGGACTCCTGTCGGCTGACCACATCGAGATCAATCTCGCCGGACACTGCGAGGCTCGTGAGATCGGCGGTGAACGAATCGAAGTACGGCGCGGCGCATGGCATCAGCGGGGCTTGATCCTGGACGGATTGATCCGGATCTTCACCGGCAGCAGTACGTCGCTCCTCAGAAGCCAGTTGATCGAGGGTGACACGATCCATCTGGAGGACACCGAAGCGGACGTCGTTCGGGGGAAGAGAGTTGTCATCGGCCCCGGATGCACGATCAAAACCGTGGAGTACTCCGAGGAGCTTTCCGTAGACGAAGACGCCGAAGTCGGTCACAGAAAAGAAATGTGAGCGGAACGGGGCGGCGCTTCCTCCCCCGTCCCGCTTGGCTTCGCGGTTTCGTGACTAGCGGTTGATCGCGTGGATCGCCTTTCCAAGGGCGGCTTCGGCCGCTTCTTTGATCCCTTCCGGCAACGTCGGATGCGCCTGAATCGACTCCGCCAATTCCTCAACGGTCATTCCGTGCTGGACGGCGATCGCGGCTACCGCGATCAGAGTTGATGCTTCGGCACCGAGGATCTGACAACCGATCAGCGTTCCTGTGGAAGCGTCAGCAACGATCTCGAACAACCCCGTGGTTTCTTCCATTGCAACGGCCTTGCCGAGTGCGGCGTAAGGGAAACGTCCTACACGAACATCGATTCCCTTCGCTCGGGCGGTTTGCTCCGACATCCCCACGGCACCAAGTTCCGGATCGGTGAAGACCGCCTGAGGGATCGTCTCGTAGTTGATCGCTGGCCGGTTCCGTTGCTCCGGTGCACCGAGCCATTCGGCGACGAACACTCCCTCTGCAGATGCCTTGTGAGCGAGCTGCGGCCCGGCCACCAAATCCCCGATGGCATAGATCCCGTCGATCGAGGTCTGCAGGGTGGAATCGACCTTCACGAATCCGCGATCATCCAACTCGATGGATGCATCCTGCAACAGGGGCTCGCGGGAATTCGGCCGACGACCGACGGCAAGAAGAACTCGATCGGCATCGATCACTTCGCCGGATTTCGTTGTCACGCGGCAGATGTCGGCCGCTTCCTCGACGCCGGCCGCGGCATCCCCAAGACGCACGGTCATCCCCTCGTTCTGGATGACTCGCTGAAGCTGCATCCGCAGCCGGCGTCCGAGATCCATCGTCGGCAGGATTTCCTTGGCCATCTCCAGGATGGTCACAGCGCTCCCCAAGCGGCTGTAGATCGTCGCCAGTTCCAGCCCGATCACCCCCGCACCCACGATCAGGAGTCGCGGCGGGATCTCCTTCAGGGACAGAGCATCGCTGGATGACCACACCCACGGTGACGAGAACGAGAACCCGGGGATCTGGACTGGACTGGATCCGGTCGCGATGACAATCTGCGAGCACGAGACGGATCGCCCTGAGGCAAGGCCGACACATCCCTGAGACACTGCAACAACCTCATCATGAATGACTTCCACACCGTTGGCACTCAGGACCTGCTCGATCCCCGAAACGAGGGTATCAACCACGCCCTGCTTCCACGTTGCCAGCTCGTCCCGATCGACGCGGAGTCCCTCAACGTGAATCCCCATCTTCACAGCAGATCGGATTCTCGCCGATTCCTTCGTCGCTTGGCACAGGGCCTTCGTCGGGATGCACCCCCAATTGAGACACACTCCGCCGATTCGATCCCGCTCGACAAGCGCAACGTTCTTGCCGAGCTGCGCCATGCGGATCGCGGCGACATATCCGCCGGGACCCGCACCAATGACAACAATGTCGTATTCCATCTTTCGTTTCCTCCTACAGGGATCAACGTTATCCCTGTCGGCCGCTTCACTCAACCGGTTCTCTTACCTGTCTACGCTTGCCTGCCAGGTGGCATAATGTATACACTTAGTAACGGATAGAATCTGTATCTGAAAAATAGATCCCATCCGTCAAAGGCAAACCCTTCGAAAGGAGGCGACGCAAAGCCACGGGCCCTTCGGGGTAGCCGGGTTGCCAACTATGGGAAAAAGAAATCGGACGTTGCTCACCATCCTCGGGATCCTTGCAATCGCACTCGTCGCGGTCTTCGGATCCTCAGCCGGCGGGGAAGGCAACGCAGTTGCCGGCTCGGGCGGCGCATCGGACTCGGCGATCGCCGTGATCTGCCCGTCCACGGTGTCATGGTCGGTGGAGCGTGTCGGCGCTCCGGCCGCATGGAACTTGACAACCGGGTCATCCGAGGTCGTGGTTGCCGTCATCGACAGTGGAATCGACACAGCCGCTCCAGATCTCGCGGGAGCCCTGTGGACCAATGAGGACGAGATCGCCGCAAACGGAATCGATGACGACGGTAACGGATATATCGACGATATCCACGGTTGGGACTTCCGTGACAATGATGCAAGCTCTCTTTACGGAACAACCATCCATTGGCACGGCACGTTCGTCGCAGGATTGATCGCCGCTCGGCCCGACTCCAACGAAGCCACCGGGGTCGCTCCCGACATCCGGGTGATGGACCTCCGCTTCCTCGATTCGCGAAACCAGTTCTACGGACGGGACTGGGAGATGTTCGCCCAAGCGATCGATTACGCCGTGAGCAACGGCGCCGACATCATCAACCTCAGCATCTACTGCAACGGAGTTCCTCCTGCATCGCTCGAGCAGGCGATCCTCCGTGCTCACGCTGCCGGTGTTCTGATCGTTGGGATCGCAGGCAATAGCGGATGCAACCGCGTCTGCTATCCCGGATGCTACCCGTCGGTGATCGCTGTCTCCGCGACCGACCGCGAGAACTCGCTCGCTTCGTTCAGCAACTACGGGTCTCACGTCACCGTCTGTGCTCCAGGTGATTCCGTCATCTCCTTGTATCCGGGCGGCGACATCGCCGAAGGATCTGGAACATCGTTTGCAGCGCCGCATGTCAGCGCTGCGCTTGCTCTCATCCTCTCCCGGAACCCCCACCTCTCACCGGAAGAGGTCCTCGCTTGCCTGACGAACTCCGCGACCGATCTTGGCGTCTTGGGATCCGACATCGAATACGGCAATGGCCTGATCAATGCAGGATCGGCGGTTGCGTCGGCCATCTCCGGATAAGCCGGCATCGACGTACCCGCTCCAATGCGGGTAGTATCCGTTTGAAGCCATGCGTTCTCTCGGGTGTCACGTCTCCATTGCCGGCGGGTTCGGCAAAGCGCTCTGCCGAGCCGAAGCCCTTGGCTGTACAGCGATTCAAGTGTTTACCCACGCACCCTCTGCGTGGGCGATGAAACCGTTGGCACCATCGGATGCGGAGGCATTCCGAGCCGCTCTTGCCGGCTCTTCCATCCAGCACGCTGTTGTCCATACGATGTATCTTCTCAACCTCGCCAGCCCGGACGCTGAGTTGTTCGCACGATCAACCACAGCTCTCGGCGAAGAGTGCTCTCGTGCCGTCTCTCTCGGGATTCCCTCGATCGTGACCCATCCTGGAGCACACCGGGGGAGCGGTGTTTCCTGGGGGATCGAACGTATACGAACGGCTCTCGGCCGCCTTCGGCAGACACGGATCTGGCAGGAAACAGACTGTCGGCTCCTCCTGGAGAACACGGCCGGCGCCGGCACGACCCTTGGAGCAACGTGGGAACAGATGGCTCTCCTTCTCGCCAAGCTCCCGTCGGATCGGTTCGGCGTGTGTCTCGACACGTGTCATGCTCACGCCGCTGGATACGACCTGTCATCGCCTCTTGGCGTTCAATCGATGCTCGACGACATCGATCGTTTGCTCGGTCTGCATCGTGTGATGCTGATTCATCTCAATGATTCGGTCTTCCCGTCAGGCTCACACCGCGATCGGCATGAGCATATCGGCTTGGGTGAGATCGGCCCCACCGGTATCGCCGCGATTCTCAACCATCCCGCTCTCTCGGAGCTGCCGGTGATTCTCGAGACACCCAAAGAGCAAGTCGACGGCATGGAGGGTGACCTCAGAAACCTGCAACGGGTCAACTACCTCTACACATCCGGGAATCGTTCCTCATCCTAGAGCCGATCGGCAACGTCCGTGGCGCGAAGGGTTCGATTTGTTTGCCGAATCGACCCCATCGGCGTACACTCCGGCGTCCTCCGCTCGAGGGCACCAAGGAGTGGGTCGTCTTGAACGCACTATTGATCCTCGGAGGTATGGTTGTGGGTGGCTATTTCTTTGGAGAGATGGTCGCCAAGATCGGGCTTCCGCGTGTCAGCGGATACATAGTTGCCGGCCTCGCTCTGAACCCCCACCTCACAGGCTTGATCCCGGAAGCGTTCGTGGCCTCGACGGGACCCGTGACCAACCTCTCACTGGCCGTGCTAACCTTCGCCGTAGGGGGAACGCTCGCGTTCGCATCGCTGAAGGAACTCGGAAAGGGAATTCTGTTCCTCGCATTCGGTGAATCCGAGTTGGCGGCGTTACTTGTCACCGGCGGGCTCCTCGTCACCCTGCCGTTCTTCGTTCATATCGAGGGAACGTACCTGACAACCATTCTTCCGCTGGCTCTTCTTCTCGGTGCACTGGCATCTCCGACCGATCCATCGGCAACACTGGCAGTGATCCACCAGTACAAAGCCAAAGGACTTGTCTCCTTCAGCATCATGGCGTCCGCTGCAGTCGACGACGCATTGGGGATCCTGAATTTCAGCTTTGCGACGATGATCGCATCCATGCTCGTCGCACACACGGCCGGAGGCTTCGGAGCGATCATCGAACCGTTTGTCGCCATCCTGGGAGCAGTCGCCCTTGGCGCTGCCTGCGGCCTTCTATTCCACTTCATTCCCCGTATTCTTCGTGCCGAAGCAGACGGGTTGCTGTTGGTCCTGCTGGTTGGACTTCTTGGCCTTGCCTACGGATTGTCCACTGCGTTCAAGCTCGACGAACTGCTTTCCACGATGTCGATGGGGGTCATGGTCGTGAACTTCGGCCAGCACCGAGATCGTGTGTTCCGGTTGCTTGAAGAATACATCGAACCCCTGGTGTTTGTGTTGTTCTTCACGATCAGCGGGATGTTGCTGGGCTTCGAGGTGCTGTTCCGCGTCTTCCCCGTCGTTCTCGTCTTTGTATTCTTCCGCGCTCTGGGAAAGATCGGCGGCGCTTATCTCGGAGCATCGATCGGACGCGCGTCTCAAGAGGTCCGCCGTTTTGCCGGATGGGGGCTCATTCCTCAAGGAGGAATCGTCATCGGTCTCGCCTTGGTCCTGCAAAGGAACCCCGCGTTTGCCAACGTGAGTTCTATCCTCGTCAACGTGGTCATCGGGGCCACGGTCATCCATGAACTGATCGGCCCCCTTGCCGCTAAGCTGGCGATCGTCAAGTCGGGAGAAATCGACCGCGGAACCCGATCTACGTGAGCCATGCCATCTGCTTCTCCGGCCCCGCAATCCGATCGGCACTCCTGTCTTGATACGACGCTCTACCCATAAAAGAAGACGCAGGAAGGGTTAGGTTCCTCCCTGCTGTCTTCTACCGGGTGGTGCTAGCTGTCTGTGCGCTGAATGTAACCTATGGCATGATTAGACTATGGGACATGCGTCCCACGCGCAACTCCCATGTGTCTTTTCCGGCTGTTTCACTGCAATCTCTACCGCGCTCCGCGAGCCGTTCCCTTTGCGGCGCAATAAGGTGGGTTCTTGACTCGGACCCGGATTAGACAAGCGCCGGGTTGGATGCAAGAACATGAGAGACGGTCGCTCGAGCAAGAACGCTCATCGAATCGATGACATCGGCTTCGACATCATCGGGACGGATCAAGAGGGATACCTCTGTGCATCCAACGAGAAGAGCATCGGCGCCATCATCGAGCATCGCTCGGGCAACGGCAGCAACTTGCCGACGCCCGATCATCGAGCCTGCCTTCACTCCGGCAATCGCATCCATGATCGCTTGACCTTGAGCGGAATCGGGGACGCAAAGACACGGTCCTCTGTCACCAAACGCCTTCTCATACAGCTCGGCCTGCAGAGCGCCGTGGGTGGCGAGCACGCCCAGCTTCTTGGGTCGTGATGAGGTGTTCCGGACAACATGAACCGTCTCCTCAATCATGTGGATCATCGGAATGGAGACCGCGGCTTGAAGGTCACCATACCACGCATGGGCTGAATTGCAGGGCATCGCAAGGCACGTTGCCCCGGCCGATTCCAAACGGCGAGCAACAACGATCAGTTGAGCAAGAGGACTCTTCCCCCGTCCGGTCAGGGCGTCCTGTCGGCTGGGAATCGATGGATCGCTGTCGATGAGAACGTGAAGGTGCTCGTGATCCCCTCGAGCCGGCGTCATTGCGACAAGCCGCCGATAGAATTCCGCCGTCGCTTGCGGCCCCATCCCCCCGATGACACCCACAATCTGCCGCTTCACGTCACGCCTCCCTGAAGCGAGTCAAGCGTTCGGTCGATCCTCGATGCCAGAGATGCCGGAGTCGATCCGGCGACGGCGGCCGAACTCGCCGTTCTCTTCATATCACGACTTACAGCAGCGACCAGCGCATCATATCGCACCGGAAGCGCTTTGACACCCAGCGCTTCCGCCAACCGCCCGATGACTTCCCACGTTTCCTGCGGAAGCGGCCCACGTACGGTTTCGACCAACTCCCGCTCTCCACGCATCCCGGCGATCCGCCCGCGTGTTTCGATCGGCGTGCGCATCGGCAAGACGATCTGTGCTCTCTTCGTGGTTGCGTTGTGAACAGGGCTGACGGCAATGAGCGCGTCAACATCCAACAAGTACCTTCTCCCTGCCGCCGTGCTCGCAGGATCGGAACCTACACTGATCCACACGCTTGCTGCACCAGCGAGGTTCTCGACAAAACCCAGCCGCCGCAATCCGATGCCGTTTGCCGTTGCCGGAACAAGCACCATCCGGAAGCGGGACTCTCTCTGAACAAGCTCCGCCGCCGACTCAAGAACACTGCGGTCCACCGTCCGGGATCCCACAACAAGAACGATCCGCGCCGCTGGATCGATCGCTGCGACGGCTTCTCTCACCCGCTCATCACCGAGGATCCGATCTTGACAGTTCTGCAGAGCAGCAAGCGTAGCCTGAGCCGACTCCGACGGAAGTTCCACCGCGGCGCCCGGAACCTGTGCGCCAACGCTGATCAAGGGAATGTGACGCGCCATGGCCCGACGTAGGACAGCGTCGATCGCCACCTTCTCGTACGATCCGGCCGGTCCCAGTACCACGAGGAAATCTCCGTCCTCGACATCCTCCAATGAAACGATCCTCTCTGCATCGATCCGGACCTTCGGACTGGGAACGACATCGAAGATCGGAGACCCGGCGCGGAGTCCCTCGGCCAAGCGCGCCAACATCCATCCCTCTTCGCACGTCAGAAGGCCGGTACCGAAGACCGCGGTTCTTCCTGTGGCTTGTTGAAAAAGGAGGTGGGCTTCGCGAAGCGCGTCTTCCCACGAAGCCTCGACCAGCGCACTGCCCCGGCGAATCATCGGAGAGAGGATCCGCGGTTCGCCCGCAATCCCATGCCAACCGTACCGGCCTCTGGCACAGAGCACGCTCTCACCATCGCTGGGAACGGTTCGCATGTATTCGCCGTCCAACGACAGTACGTCGATTTCGCAACCGATTCCGCACAAGGCACAGGTCGTTGTGGTCCGATCAAGATCCAGAGGAACCTGTTTCGCAAGGACCGTCGTGTCGTAGAGCGCTCCCGTAGGACACGCATCGACGCATGCACCACATGAAACACAGTCCGAATCCTGCCACGCGCGGTTGAACGGTGCCTGAACCTCCGTCTCGATCCCTCGACCGGAGAATTCGATCGCAGCGACGCCGCAGATGTCACGGCACACTCGGATACATCGTCCGCACTGCACACACTTCCCGACCTTACGAACGATGAATGGATGTCTCTCGTCTCGCCGGTTGCGCGGAGGTTGGCCGGCATAGGCGTGCTGATCTGCGCCCGCTTGGCTCGCGTAGTCGCGAAGCGCGCAGTCGTTGAACGACATACACCCGCACTCAAGGCATCGCTGCCCGGCAGCGATCGCCTCGTCTTCAGTGAGCGCCGCCTCATACTCGTCAAAGTCGAGAACCCGCGCCTCGGCCGTCCGCACAGAAGTTCGAATCCTTGGAGCCGTTGCAGGGTGTCCGATGTCCGAGTAGGTTACATCCTCCTTCACATGGTTGTAGACCGGATCGGGTACCGTGGATCGGCCTCTGAGGGCCCGGTCGATCGCTTCGGCGGCACGGTGTCCCGCGCCGACCGCTTCAACCGCAATGCTCGGGCCGGTTACGGCGTCGCCCCCGGCAAAGACCCGGGAGTCCGAGCATTGTCCCGTTTGAGGGTCGGCGATCAGCCGACCCCGCCGGTCCACAGCGATCCCGCTTTCGGCAAGGCAATCCGAATCGACGGCTTGTCCAACCGCAAGGAGGGCCGCGTCCACATCCACGACAAACTCCGATCCTTCGATGGGGAGTGGTCGCCGCCGCCCGCTCTCATCGGCTTGTCCTAGCTCCATTTGCACGCAACGGATTCCGCGAAGCGTATCTCCATCGGTGAGAAACTCGACCGGCTGTGTGAGGAACCGGAACGACACTTGCTCATCCCGCGCCTCGGCGACTTCGTGGGCAAGCGCCGGCATTTCCTCTTCGGTCCGCCGGTAGAGCACCGTCACATCGGCACCGAGACGGCGGGCGCATCGGGCGGCGTCCATCGCCGTGTTTCCACCTCCGATGACCACGACGCGTTGTGGTAGCTCGGGTCGCTGACCGTTGTTGACCGCGCACAGGAAGTCCGTTCCTTGAGTCACCGCTGGGTGATCCTCGCCAGGGAGGCCCATCCGGTGCGTGCCCCAAGCGCCGATTCCGAGGAAGACGGCGTCGGCCTCATCGGCCACCTGCGCGTACGTGATGTCCGTCCCCAGTCTTACGCTGTTCCGTAGCTCGATCCCCATTCGCCGGAAGACATCGATCTCCCGATCAAGGACATGATGAGGAAGACGATACTCGGGGATCCCGTACCGGAGCATCCCGCCCATCTTCGGCATCGCCTCGTAGACAACGACGGAATGCCCCCGGCGCCGGAGGAAGTACGCAGCGGAGAGCCCGGCCGGCCCGCCGCCGACCACGGCTACTCGTCTTCCTGTTTCCGCAGCGATCGACGGAGTGTAGTCAACCTCCCGGTCACCAAGAAACCTCTTCAGGTGACGGATCTGGAGAGGCTCCTCTGCGATGGTTCTTCGGCACGCATCTTCGCACGGAGCCGGGCAGATCCTCCCGAAAGACGCGGGAAAGGGAAGAGCCTCGTACAGCAGCTTCAATCCGTCGTCGAACGCCCCGTTGGCAGCAAGCGTCACGTAGCCCTGGCAATCGGTACGGGCCGGGCACGCTGTTTGACACGGAGCGACACAGTCGCCCCAGTGGTTCGACAGAAGAAGCTCCAGCGCGGATTTCCGCACCTTGCGAGCCGCTTCCGAGTCGGTCGAGACAACCATCCCATCTGCGATCGGTGTCGAGCAGGATTTCACGACCCCCATCCCCTCCACCTCAACAACGCAGACGCCACAGGAGTCAAACGGCTCCAGCCGACGGTCCGCACAAAGCGCGGGGATCTCGATTCCGAGACGCCGGGCAACCGTCAGGATGGTGTCCCCGGGTTCTCCGGTTCCCGTCCGGCCGTTGATCGTGACCGCGATTGTCGTTGCGTTGTCGCTCATGCCTTCACCTTCCCGGGTTGCACATGGATCGCATCAAACGGACACGCTGCAAAGCAGCGACCGCATCTGATACACACGGATGGATCGATCACCTGAAACGCACCGTC
Source organism: uncultured Thermotogae bacterium (assembly GCA_964554715.1). Classification (GTDB taxonomy): domain Bacteria; phylum Bipolaricaulota; class Bipolaricaulia; order UBA7950; family UBA9294; genus RXOA01. Next base: position 14,530 of record CAZKPU010000016.1, read on the forward strand.
TCCTTGAGAGATCGCTTCAACCGGACAGTGCCGTACACACAGCTTGCAGTCGCGGCAGAGATCGGCATCGATCCGATACGAGATCAAGTCTCGGCACACACCGGCCGGGCACCGGTTCTCTTCGACATGGGCCAGATACTCGTCACGGAAGTAGCGGATCGTGGTCAGCACCGGGTTCGGCGCCGTCTGGCCGAGCCCACAAAGCGAGAACGATTTGACGGTTTGGCCAAGCTCGGCCAATCGATCGATGTCGTCCGCGGTTCCTTCTCCGTGACACATCTTCTCGAGCATCCCCAACATGCGCTTGGTTCCGATACGACAGAACGTGCACTTGCCACACGATTCCTTTTGGGTGAAATCGAGGAAGTACCGTGCAACATCGACCATGCATGTCGCTTCATCAAGAACGATCATTCCGCCAGAGCCAACGATCGCCCCTGTTTCCTTCAGCGACTCGTAGTCCACCGGAACGTCGGCCATAGATGCCGGGATACACCCTCCGGAAGGTCCGCCCATCTGAACCGCTTTCAGCGACTTGTCTCCAAGGACGCCGCCGCCGATCTTGAAAACGATGTCAGCAATGGAAATCCCCATCGGAATCTCGATCAGCCCACTACGTTTGATCTTCCCGGCAAGGGCGAACACTTTCGTGCCCTTGCTCCCCTCGGTTCCGTGGGCGGCAAACGCGTCCGCCCCATGCCGCAAGATCCACGGTACGTTCGCCAGCGTCTCGACGTTGTTGATCACGGTGGGCTTTCCCCATAGTCCCGCGGTTGTCGGATAAGGAGGTCGACGCCGAGGCACACCACGCTTCCCCTCGATCGAGGCGATCAGTGCCGTCTCCTCCCCGCATACAAACGCACCCGCTCCGGCCTTGATCGTCACGTCGAAGGAGAACGACGATCCGAGAATGTCCGAACCAAGGAGCCCCTCCGCACGGGCATCCGAGATCGCCTTCTCCAGCCGTTCGATCGCGAGCGGGTACTCGGCTCTAACGTAGATGTAACCCGACGAAGCACCGATCGCATACGCCGCGATCGCCATTCCTTCAAGAACGCGATGTGGATCGCCTTCGAGCACGCTGCGATCCATGAACGCGCCGGGGTCACCTTCGTCGGCGTTGCAGACCAGATACTTCTCCGACGCCGCTTCGGCAGCGCCGAATGACCATTTCCGTCCTGTCGGGAACCCGCCGCCGCCGCGACCACGCAGTCCGGAGCATGTGATTTCATCGATCACTCCGGCAGGCGTCATCTCCTGAACCGCCTTACGCAATCCGCTGTACCCATCTCGAGTCCTGTACTCTTCAAGCGCTTCGGGATCGATCACACCGCAGTTCTCAAGGACGATACGAACCTGATGTCGAAGAAACTCGTCATCGCTGACCGCGAGTTCGTCCACGCAGGCACCCCCGATGACGTGTTCGCACACAATGCGTTCGACATCCTCGGGCTTGATCTGCCGATAGACTGTGGATTCCCCCTCGCCGTTCAGAATCTCGACAAGCGGTTCGTTGTAGCACATCCCCATGCAGCCGACACGTTTCACGCACACATCAAGCTGATGCCGTTCAAGGCTCTCTTGGAGTGCATCGTAGACCCGCTCCGCGCCGGCTGCGATCCCGCAAGTCGCCAGGCCTACCCGTACTTCGGAAATCGATGTACTCATCCGGCATCCCCTTTCCGGTATCGGTCGAGAATTCCGGGGATCGCTCCACGCGTGACGCGACCGTACGTCTCGCCGTCGATCAACATCGCCGGCGCCAAGCTGCAGCAGCCAAGGCAACGCACGGACTCCAGCGTGAACAGGCCGTCGGCGGTCGTTCCGCCTTCGTCGATTCCGAGTTCGTCGCACAACGAGTCGAGAACATCCGCGGCGCCCAGAACATGGCAGGCCGTACCCTGACAGACCCGGATGAGATGTTCGCCCGGCGGAACCAACCGGAACTGGGAATAGAAGGTTGCCGCTCCGAATACGGCGCTCTCGGGGACGCGCGCGTGCTCCGCTGTACGCTTGACGGCGTCCGGCGAGAGATACCCATACTCCGCCTGTACGGCCTGCAGGATCGGTATGACGCTTGCCGCCTTCGGAGAAAACGAGTCAAGTAGCTCTTCGATGGACCGCTTCGGTTTCTGTGTTGTAAGCCGGGTCACGATCGCTCCTCACTCTTCGGATCTGTCCATCTGTTTCCCACAATGTGGTGAGAGAACAGTTTCTGTCATGGATACGGGCCGCATTATCCCAACCGAGTGGACTTCCCTCAAGGCCGTATCGTGCGGCATTGCGGTGCCGCGCGACGTAGCTCCACCGCGCCGCACCAAGCAGCGCAGCAGCACTGCACCGAGCAGCGCAGCAGCACTGCACCGAGCAGCGCAGCAGCACTGCACCGAGTATCATGCGGGGGATCCGAGCATGTATTACTACGCAGAGGCTGACGGCCATGTCTTCCTGGTGAATCACGACAACATGTGGGTCCTTCCCACCGAGCAGGAGTTGCCGTTCGCCTACTCCGTCGTAGCAACGCTGCCGACCACACCTGAAAGCCTATTCGTCACGCCTTCCCTGGAGCGGCATCCGACCGATTGGCCCTGCAAGGACGATCTCCCGCAACGGCCGGATGTCGATCCGTTGGTCAAGCAAGCCGTTCATGCCTCCATGCCTAGAGTTGTTGTGGAAGCTGTTTGCCGGGACGAGGAAGGAAGGGTGTTGATCTCGAAATCGTCTCGCGGGTTGTCGATGGGACGCTGGTCCCTGCCCGGCGGGTTTGTGCGTTTCGGAGAGTCTCCGGTGGACGGTATCCGGCGGGAGATCCGTGAAGAACTACGCTGCGACTGTGCGGTGGAGCGATTGATCCGTGTCGAGGGGCGGATCGGATCGAAGGTCCCGCTTCACTGGATCATGCTGTTCTACGAGATCGATCTAAAAGGAACTCCGATTCCCAACCCCGACGAAATCGCCGAGATTCAATGGTTCGAAGCGTCGGAAGCCTGTATGCATCTCGGAGAAGGACTGATGCGGCAGGCCGTTGAGGAAGCCGTTCGCACCGACACTCGCTCGACTCCAAGCCCCTAGAACAGGTCCAGCCCAAGCGAAAGGCTGATGTCGCTGCACCACTCGGTGAAGTGGGACTCGTGGCAAAGCTGGACGCTCATCGTCACAAGCGTATTCGCAGTGGGTGTGACATTCAGGCCCGCAACAATCTCGTGCGACGAGGTCGGATCACCGATGGTTCCCTCAAGGGAGAGGAATTGCTCGCGAAGATAGCTGTACGATACGGAGAAACTGTATGTTTCGCGAGCAACGTAGTTGTACGATGCGTTCAGTGCGATCCGGTTCGCTTGCCAGATATTGTGCGATCCGGAGATCGCGGATGAGATCAGGAACTGAGAATCCGGGGTCGTCGTGAAAGCATAGTTGGCGGACAGCGTCGCCAGAAGATCGTTCGGACCATGGGACGGATCAATCAGCTCGTATTCCAGACCCAACCGCAAATCCCCACCGCAATAGCGAGTCAAACGGTCATCGTCGAGGACCCCTTCGATCACCGCGAGATCGGTCGCATCCAATCCGTCTTCGATGACGACACCGCTACTGAATAGGATCTCTCCTTCGATTGCGGTCAGAAGTTCGGCCCTCGACGGATACACGCTGATGTTGCCGATCGCACGTGCCAAGGACAGAAGGTCGACATCGGCGAGATGCTCAGTCAGGCTTCCGGCCGCATAGAGGATCTCGTCGATCCGTACAGCTTTCGCCAGCGGCGTTACATCGTTAAACCGCCCGGTTCCGACACCGAGAAGCACAGAAACGGAAGGTCGTTCCGAAGTGGAACTCACACCTGTGGACAGCCCCGAGAACACAAAGGTCGGACGCACAGCGCTTGCCTCGCGATCCTGCTCCAAGAACCACTTCAGGCTCCCTTGAGCGTCGATCTGATAGGTAGAGAGCTCGAGCACCGAGATGGTCGTATCCCCATCGATCGAGTAGTCGTAGCCGATCAGCGGGGAATCGAACAGCATGCCGTATCTGACCCTGAGACGACCGGCGCTGATATCGAACTCCTCCAGTCCGTACGGGTCGTTGTGGTAGTTGTAGGAGAAAGAAAGCTGCAACTCGGTCAGCTCGGAACGAGCCGAGTTGTAATCACAGAGGGGGATCGCCAGTGCCGAGAACCCCAACACAATCAACAACGCCCCCACAGTCGGCCCGATCCTCCAGCCCATGTCGATCACCTCTCCAATCCTTAGAGTACAAACGGGACGAACCCCCAGCAACCCTGGCACGTAGCCGAGTGTTCCATGTCCGCCTCTCCGGAGCAACAACTCAAACCCGACGTTCACGTGTTCGGTAGGCCCATCATCGCGCCGTTGACAGACCGTTATCCAAATCGTCGAACAGCGACAGCTGCCGCATGGATGTCGCGGAAAGCCGAGACACCCCGACCCCGAGCAATCGGGCACCGCATGCCTCCGCCTGCGTCCTCGTACAAAGAAGGTGAACCGCCGACTCGCCGATCAAGTGAGGAGACGATGTTGGCACCGCGAGACGCAGTTGACGGGTCTCTGTTCGGAAATCGGGGAAGCGAACCTTGATGCGTACCGTTCGCGCCACCAGGTGCTGTGCTGCCAGTTGCGCGCCAACTTCGTCCGCCATCCTCCGCAGCGATGCCGCCATCTCCTCGGAATCTCTCAGGTCGAGGGAATACGTGATCTCGCGGGAGATCGATCGGGAGTCCCGCTGCGAGCGGATCGGTGTCGGATCTTGTCCTCGGGCGAGGCGATATAAGACCCGTCCCATCTGCCCGAACTCGCGGTTCAGCAGTCCCTCAGGAACGGATCGCAAGTCGGCAACCGTTGTCACACCCATGCTGCCAAGGCGCCTCTCCGTCACGGTCCCGACTCCCCACAACTGCCCTACACCAAGGGGTGCAAGCAGACCATCGACCTCATCGGGGTGGATAACCTTGAAGCCGTCCGGCTTATCGAGTTCGGAGCCAAGCTTGGCCAAGAACCGGTTCGGCGCAACGCCCACCGAACATGAAAGCCTCGTTTCCTGCCATACGCGTCGTTTGACCGACACGGCGATCTGTGCAGCGTCATCCAGGGTGGCCGCAGACGCTGTTAGATCGAAGAACGCTTCATCCAGGGAGATCGACTCGATCACCGCCGAAACGGTTCCTAGAATGCCCATCACCTGACTCGAGATCCGTCGATACTTATCGAACTGCGGCCGCAGGAAGACCCCTCGCGGGCAAAGCCTGCGTGCGTGTTGCGTCGACATGGCGCTGTGTACCCCGAACGCCCGTGCCTCGTATGAGGCCGTCGCAACGACACCTCGCCCTCCCAATCCGCCTACGATGACCGGTTTGCCCCGCAGCGTTCGATCGTCACGCTGTTCGACCGCAGCAAAGAACGCGTCCATGTCAAGGTGCGCGATTCGGGACACACGATTCGTTTCGGGCTCCACGGTTCCTCCCCATCGGAAAGGCGACGGCGGGGACGGAGGTCGCAAACACTCAAGGATCCTGCAACACGGTTGCGTCGTGTCTTCACACATCCTCGGACACCCGGTCCCCCCTCCGCTCCTCCTTCAGAGAGGATAGAATGGGAACAGGATATGGACAACCACGGTATCGTTCTCACAGGTCGCCCGGGAGTGGGCAAGACGACGTTGATCCTGAATGCGATTGTGGCTCTTGCTCCCCGTGTAGGAGGGATGGTGACATCCGAGATCCGCAAGTGTGGTCATCGGGTTGGCTTCTCGATCACCGATGTAGCAAGCGACCGCTCGGGAACCTTGGCTCACATCCATCAAACCGTTGGGCGCCAGATCGGGCGGTACCGCGTGTGCCTTGCCGACCTCGATTCGATCGGTGTCGCGGCCATCTTAAACGCCGTGTCCGATCCGTCGATCGCCCTTGTTGTCATCGATGAGATCGCCCCGATGGAGCTGGTTTCGCCACAGTTCGTTCCCGCAGTCCAACACGCGCTTCAATGCGGGAAACCCCTGTTGATCTCGACGCACGCCCATACCGACCACCCGCTCATCCACGATGTCCGCCGCCGGTTTGATCTCGTCAGGGTCAAGCTTTCCAACCGAGATGATCTGGCGGACTCGCTCGCCCACAAGGTGAATGCTCTGCTGTCGCAGCAACCAACAGATGACGAGATCTGCGGACCAGGAAATGAAGGTCCCTTGACGCAAGGCATTCCTTGATTCGATCCTGCGCTTCCGCTAACATTCGTTGTCCTTCCCATAGGCGGGATCGACCATGTGTTCGAGGTGATTGAAATTCCTAATATCCGTTCTGCAGAAAAACGATTGCGACAGAGTGAGAAGCGTCGTGGAATGAACCGCGCAAGGAAGTCTGCGTTCCGACGAATCGTCAAGGAGCTGAAGGCGCAGGTTGCTTCCGGAGACCGGGATGCTGCCCAGGCACTGATTCCGGCCCTTAACAAAGCGCTGGACAAGGCGGCAAAGCACAACACGATTCACAAGAACAAAGCCGACCGTCTCAAGTCTCAGTGGGCTCGACGCGTACAGGCGTTGTAGAAGGGAGAGCGCGGATGCGGCAATACGACTTCCTCGGCAAGACGAAGTTTTTTGTTCCCCTTTCCATTGCATTGGTCGTGATCAGTGCACTGTTGCTCATCCCCCAGATTCGTGGATGGAACCTGGGGATTGACTTCACGGGCGGGACAGAGTTCACAGTTCAGTTCAGCGAACCGGTGGACACAGCTCAGATCCGTGAGTCGCTGAGCGGGTTGTCGACGGGGGGAATCGACCTCTCGCAGAGCGCGATCCAGAGTTATGGAAGCGATGACCGTGTGATTATCACGACACCGCTGGATATCCGCGATCATCAAGTCCTTGTCGAGCGTGTCGAGCAGATGCTGCGGGCCGATTACCCTGTTCAGGAACCCGCATCATCGAACATCAGCCGCACGGCGATCAGTCAGCAGGTAAGTCGTCAGCTCACCGAAAAGGGTTGGCAGGCCGTTCTCCTCGCGTTGGTCATCGTTCTGGTCTATGTATCCTGGCGGTTCCGCCTGCGCTACGCCGTGGGTGCGGTCGTTGCGATTATCCATGACGTGGTGATCGCTCTCGGGATTTTTGCCCTGTTCAGAATCGAGATCAACTTGCCGACGATCGCCGCATTCCTGACGATTCTCGGATACTCGTTGAATGACACCATCGTCATCTACGACCGTGTCCGGGAGAACCTCAAGCTGAGCCCCCGAGGGAATATCTCCGAGATCATCAATCGCAGTATCAATCAGTCCTTGTCGCGCACGATCAACACATCGCTCACAACCTTCGTACCGATTATTATCTTGTTCATCTTCGGAGGCTCGGTCCTGCGCGGCTTCTCGCTGGCGTTGCTCATCGGCGTGATTGTGGGAACCTACTCTTCGATGTACATCGCCTGTCCGATCCTTGAGGCCTGGGCAAAGAGAGCGGGGACAAACACCAAGAAGCGGAAATGAACTCCCTCATCTGGGAGGGGAAGTCGTGGTGCATCGCGCCCCCACCGGACAAGGAAACGGTTGAAGAGATCAAGTCCGCATTGGTGTGCTCAACGGGATTTGCTTCTGTTCTTGCCAAGCGCGGCGGTCTTCGGTGGTCGAACCTGATCGATCCCGATCGATCGAGCTTCCATGATCCTGCTTCTTTGCCGGACATCGACAGAGCCGTTTCCCGCGTTGTGGATGCCGTGAGATCCAACGAGCGGATCTACATCCATGGCGATTTCGATGTCGACGGGCTGACGGCGGCGTCCATCCTATTCCTCGGTCTTCAGCCGCTTTGCTCCAACGGATCCCTGAAAGTCGAAGTCGGGGATCGCCGGTCCGGACATGGATTATCGCGAGCTTTCGTCAGGCGTGCCATCGAGGAGCGTTTCTCGCTGGTCATCACCGCCGACTGTGGCATCTCCAACCACGAAGAGGTTTCGCAGCTGGCCGCCGCCGGGATCGACACCATCGTGACCGACCACCATGTCCCACCTGCAACGCTTCCTTCCGCCGTCGCCGTCGTCGATCCATTGCGCGACGAGTCCGAGTATCCGAACCGATACCTTGCCGGAGTGGGCGTTGCGTTCAAACTGATCCAAGCTCTGTATGAACGTACGGAGCGACCGGCGCCGTTCCACTTGCTCGACCTGGTTGCGCTGGGCACGGTGGCCGACCTTGTCCCGTTGGCGGATGGCGCGGAGATCGAGAACCGTGCAATGGTCCGCGAAGGGTTCAAGCTGATTGCGGATCGCCAGGGTTCCTCGGCCGGTCTTCAAGTCCTAATGGAGAGCCTCTCCCTGAAACCCGATCGGCTGACAGCATCCGATATCGGCTTCTATATCGCCCCGAAACTGAACGCCGCGAATCGAACCGGGGATCCCAAGGTGGCGTTTCTTCTGCTCACAACACGACGCCGCGATCGGGCGTCGTATCTGGCTGAGGTGTTGCTCGACTACAACCGCGACCGAGAGATCGCCCAGCAGGATCTGCTATCCCAAGCGCGCGACCGGCTTCGTGAACTCGGCGCGGACCCGCGAGAGCAAGGGATCCTCGTCCTCGATGGCGAGCACTGGAACGAAGGGATCCTCGGCTTGACAGCGTCGAACCTGATCGATCAGTTCGGCGTTCCGACGATTGTCGTGTCTCACGGCGATCGGGTCAGCCGCGCATCTTGTCGCAGCGTCCGTGGGTTCGACATGATCGCATGTCTGGAAGCCCACGCTGACCTTCTTCTTCACTACGGCGGGCATCAGATGGCGGCCGGGTTTTCCATCCGGCCCGAAGCCCTGCCGCAGCTCCGGCAACGCCTCACCGAGTACGCCGCAGACCATTCCTCAAGCGGTCACAGCTCGAGCCAGGGGACGATTGAGACGGAGGTCCAGGCGTGTGAGGTCAACCACCGCTTTCACACAAACATCCGCTCGTTGGCACCGTTCGGAGTCGGCAATCCCGCACCGTTGCTTCTGCTCAGCGACTGCTTGTTCACCGATCTGAGTCTCGTCGGGGCACGACGACAGCACCTAAAAGGAACGGCGGTACAACGCGGCGATCGACTTCCGTTCATTGCGTTTCGGAAGGGGCGGTATCTTCTACAGTTCGAGAAAATGGAACACGCCGGCGTCGTATTCCGTTGCGGCTTCGATGATTGGAAAGGCACCGTGCAGCTGGATGTGGTCGATGTGATCGACAGCTCATCAACCTCGAATAGCTCACTTGCCAACGCAAAACCTGCGGAAGATCTCGGATAGCGTTTCTTCTCCGATATCGATCCCCTGCAGCTCGGCCGCCGTACGCAGGGATGTGCGAAGATCCTCGATGATCAGATCCGGCGTTCGCCCGGTTCGTAGACCCTCGAGAGCGCAAGCAACGGACCGCTGTATCCGCTGAAGGCGATCGACTTCCCACACATCGAGATAGAGGGCGCTTTGCCTCTGTGGAACGCCGCTTCGTACCAGTTTCTCTTCCAAGACGGTCCGCAGAAGATCGAGTCCCTTTCGCCTTTCCGGGGCAAGCCGCAGTGCGTCCCGAAGACGCGGGTGATGACCCGCCGTTATCCGTGCCGGGAGGTCGGATTTCGACAGGACGTAGACAACAGGCCGCTCCCACCTGCGGTCAAGCAGCGCGCGATCCTCGTCGGCGAGTTCCGTTGCCGCATCGACCAGCAAGACAAGCAGATCGGCACGTTGCACAGCCCGTTCCGCTCGTTGAACACCCTCCGCCTCGACGACATCATCGGTACGACGGAGGCCGGCCGTGTCGATCAACGTCACCGGAACACCCGACAAGGTGATCTCGGCCTCGATCGTATCCCGGGTGGTTCCGGGAACCGCGGTCACAATCGCTCGGTTCTCGGCAAGGAGTGCGTTGAACAGCGTAGATTTGCCAGCGTTCGGACGTCCGATCAGGGCAACCACGAACCCCTCGCGAAGAATCCGGCCGAGATCGGCCCGATCGTGCAGATCCGAGAGCTGGTCAAGGATCTCTTCAAGCAGCGGTTCCGACCGTTCCGTGTACGGATCCGTCTCAAGATCGATGTCGGGGTAGTCGATGCCCACTTCCAGAGCGGCGACAACCACCTGAATCCGCGAGCGGATCCGATCGACCTCGTCAGAGAACCGTCCCCGGAGCTGCCGGACGGCGACCTCCAGCCCAAGGCGCGTACGGGCATGAATCACATCAGCAACGCTCTTCGCCTGATCGAGCGTGATCCGTCCGTTCTCGAAAGCACGCTGTGTGAACTCCCCTCGTTCGGCAAGGCGGGCACCCTTCCGGAGAATCAGTTCGAGAATCCACCGGACCGCTGCCATCCCCCCGTGGGCATGAATCTCAATGACATCTTCCCGCGTGTACGTACGGGGTGCCCTCATGATCGAGACAAGCACTTCATCAACATCGGACGACCGATCCCGAATGATCCCGTAGTGGATCGTGTGGGAGTCGGCGGTGGCCAATGATCGGCCATTCGCGGGATGGAAAACGCCGTCGGCGATCGGGATTGCATCGGGACCGCTCAGCCGAACGATACCGATCCCCCCTTCTCCGTACGGAGTCGACACCGCCGCAATCGTGTCGTTTGCTGCCTCGGCGTCTCCTGGATCAGGCTTCACGCTGACTCGGGTTCGATGACGACACGCCGCTCGTCCCCTTCTCCCTCGCTTCGCGTACGAACACCAGGAAAGTTGGCCAACGTGATATGAATCATCTTGCGGTCGTGAGCCGGCATCGGATTCAGCCGGACTCGTTTGTGTTCGCGACAGACCGATTCGGCCGCCGATAACACAAACCTCATCAGATCTGCTTCGCGCCGCCTGATCACCCCGTTGAGATCGAGGACGATGTCGCACTCACGGCCCGTGCGCCTGCGGATGGAAACGCGCAGGAGATGTTCCAGCGCGTTGAGCACGGAGCGATCTTCCTCCACCGAGAACGCGCCGCCCGAGAGATTGACGTAGAACTCTCCGTCTGCGTCGGCTTCGATCTCGACATCGATCTCGATCCCCTCTTCGGCAAGGATGGCAACAAACTCGTCGAGATACGCCGTGATCTCACTCTGAAGTGTCTCGATCTTTGTCGGCTGCATCGGCTCGTTCATCCGCACCCTCGCTTCCGGTTGCATCTTCACCGCCTGCGGTGTCAAGGTCCAGTGCAACATCGCCTCCGCCGGCCAATGCCGCATCGGCGCGAGCAAGTTCCCAGTTGATGAATAGTTGCTGCCCGATCCCGAACAGCGTGCTAAGGAAGTAGTACAACCACAGCCCAGACGGGAAACTGGCGAAGAAGACCGCCATCATCAGCGGGAACACGTAGCCGAACTTCTTGCTGACGGCCGCCGCTTCTCCCGCGCCCGCTGTTTGCGGGGTCATCAACCGTTGCTGGAGGATCATCGCAGCGGTGGTCAGCACAATGAAGATGTAGTAGGGGTCACGAACACTCAGATCCGCCATCCACAGGAACCCGGACGAAAGGTGCATCGCTTCGGCCGAATAGGTGATCGCACGCCAAAGGAGGATCAGAATCGGAAACTGGAGCAGCGTCGGTACAAAGCAGCCCAGCGGACTGATCTTCTCCTTCTTGTAGAGCTCCATCATCCGCTGTTGAAGGATCTTGGGCTCGTCCTTGTAGGTGTCTTGGATCTTCTTCAGCTTCGGCTGCAGACGTTGCATCTTCGCCGTCGAGCGGAACTGCTTCCGCATCAGCGGGAACAACACGATTCTCGTAAGAACCGTGAACAGAATGAGCGCCCAGCCGAAGTTCCCCGTGGCGTCTTTGAGCCACTCGAGGAACCGAACGGCCACGCCGATCAATCGTGCTCCCGTGCCTGGATTGTCCACCGTTCCCAGCCCCGCGGCCTCCATGATCAACAGACGCCTTCGCCCCGCATAGAGAACGAACGAGTGAGTCGAACGACCCCTCTCCGCGGAGAGGGCTACCCCGACGGTGGTCGAGACATCGGTTCCTTGCTCGATGTACGGGGTCACGTCCGCAGAATCGACTCGCAAGAAGAAGGTCGATGTCTTGCTCAGCAAACCCACACCGCCGAATGAGCCGTACGTTCCCGGAGCCAGAGCGACAGCGCTCCGCTCACCGTCGAACAGGTAAACGAGTTCGCGAGAACCGGAGACATCGTACTCCGATACGGAAAGCCGGATGTCCACCGGATCCGACCCGGCGTTTGCCGTTTCGATCTCCAAAGCGATCGTATACGACGGGTCGTCCACGATCGTGTAGCGCTTGATGACGGCGACACCGCCGACTTCGCCGGCGAACTCAAGGATCAGCGTCGCCGGTTCGAGGGTCTGGATGTCCCGCAGCTCGAACGCTACCGGCTCCCCGGCGACCCGCAGTGCCATCGGAAACTCTCCCGAGCTTTGCCCGTAAGTGCGCATCCCCGTGTACGACAGCAGGGGGAATGAGAAGTTCAATCTGAGAATCGGGCGGAGGATCGGCCGATCCTCTTTGATGATGGCAACATCATCGCCGATCGAATCTGCATTGACGGACTGCAGGACCGTGCTTGTGCCCGGGACGATCTCTTCCACCTTCGATCCGTAGGGAACGAAGTGAAGGAACACACTCTTCAGATCGCCCGTATCGGTGGCGAATACATAACTCGCGATCGACGTTACGATCTCGACTTCGTTGCGGTCTTCCGCAGAGTAAACCTCAGGAAGGGACGCTCCGGCCCAAACACACACACTCCCCAAGGCCAACACCAGCACGGCGGACAGACCAAGCACAAAGCTTCGGATTCGGATTCGGCGCATAATACCTCCGCTGGAGAAGAGTACCGGCGCGCCGGGGTCGCTGCAACTCTTGCGTTGATCGCCCTTTCCCTGTCCGCTACACTCATTGGATGCCATGTTCACGGGAATCATAAGACACACGGGAAAGATGATCGCGCATAACGGATCTGTGTTGGAGATCGGCACGGAAGCCGCGTTTGCAGCAACGCTGGCCAACGGCGACAGCCTTGCCGTGAACGGTGTGTGTTTGACGGTGGTGGGAGATGCACAGACCGGCCGTATCCGAGTGGACCTCTCGCAGGAAACGCTTCGCCGCACGACCCTGCGCAACCTTCGTCCGGCGGACCTCTTGAACATCGAGCCGGCGATGCGTTTATCGGATCGATTGGACGGACATCTGGTCCTGGGTCACGTCGATGCAACAGGCCGCATCCGCGTGCTCCGTCGTGTCGTGGATGCCTGGCGAATGGTTGTTCAGTATCCGAGTGAATTCTCTAGCTTGATTGCGGACAAGGGATCGATCGCCGTGGACGGGATCAGCCTGACGCCGTATGCTGTGACCTCGTTACAGTTCGAGTGTTCGATCATACCCACAACGTACTCGTCGACGAACCTATCAACGCTCTCGCCGGGATCGATGGTGAATCTGGAGTTCGATGTCTTCGCGAAGTACGCAAAGGAGCACCTGCAGGATGTTCATAGGAGCTGAAGAAGCAATTCGACGTTTCGGGGCCGGCGAAATGCTGATCCTTGTGGATGACGAGAACCGGGAGAACGAAGGCGATCTTGTCATCGCCGGGGATGCTACGGACGCAGAAGCCATCAACTTCATGCTCATCCACGGGCGCGGACTGGTCTGCGTTCCCGTAGACGAGCAGCGTGCGCAGCAGCTGCAGCTGACGCCGATGTGCCTTGACAATACTGCGCTCCATGGAACACGCTTCACGGTGTCGGTCGACGCTGCAAACGGCGGCACAGGAACCTCGGCGTTCGATCGCGCGCGCACCGTCGAGATCATCGCAGATCATGGCTCACGTCCGGCGGATCTTGCTCGTCCTGGCCATGTCTTCCCGCTGATCGCCCGAGAAGGTGGCGTGCTGAGACGTGCCGGCCATACCGAGGCCACCATCGATCTCGCCCGTCTCTCCGGACGAAAACCGGTTGCGGTGTTGTGTGAGATCCTCAACGAAGACGGCTCCATGGCCCGTCTGCCCCAATTGGAGCGTTTCTCGGAGCAGCATCAGATGCCGATCGCGAAAATCGAGGATCTTATCGCCTACCGGAAACATCACGAGCACCTGGTCGAGCGCGTCGCCAGGGCAGAAATGCCGACAGAATATGGCTTGTTCACCATCGTCAGCTACGCCAGTTCGATCGACGACGCGGAACATGTCGCTCTGGTTATGGGAGACGTGGCCGGAAGGAAAGACGTCCTGGTTCGCGTCCATTCGGAGTGCCTGACCGGCGATGTGTTCGCCTCGCAACGATGCGATTGCGGAGGGCAGCTTCACCGGTCGATGGCGATGATCGCAGAAGAAGGGATCGGCGTCATCGTATACATGCGGCAAGAAGGGCGTGGGATCGGCTTGAAGAACAAGGTGTGCGCGTACCAGCTCCAGGATGAAGGGCTGGATACGGTCGAGGCGAACGAACGGCTCGGCTTTGAAGCCGATCTCCGCGATTACGGACTGGGCGCACAGATCCTTTGCGACCTCGGCTTGTCCACAATCCGTTTGCTGACGAACAACCCCAAGAAGGTCGTCGGGCTTTCCGGATACGGCTTGGAGATCACCGAGCAAGTTCCGATCGAGCTGCCGCCCACGGAGCACAACCGCGTCTACCTGAAAACCAAGAAAGAGAAAATGGGGCACCAGCTGAAGAACGTGTAGTATCGACACGTTTGACCGCAGCAAGGAGGAACGCTATGGCCAGGGTGTACGAAGGAAGTTTCGACGGACACGGAATGCAGATCGGCGTTGTCGTCAGCCGCTTCAACGACATGGTCACCGGACACCTGCTTGAGGGCGCGCTCGACCGGCTGCGCCGCTTGGGGGTGGCCGATGACGCCGTGGAAATCATCTGGGTCCCTGGCGCATTTGAGGTACCGATCGCCGTGAAGCGATTGGCGGAAAGCAAGCGGGTGGACGGCATCGTTGCCCTGGCAGCCGTGATCCGTGGTGCAACCCCCCACTTCGATGTCATCTCCGGGGAAATCGGGAAAAGCCTCGCCCACCTCAACCTAAGCCAACCGGTCCCGATTTCGTTCGGGGTTCTGACGACCGATACGCTCGATCAAGCGCTGGAGCGCGCCGGTTCGAAACAGGGAAACAAAGGATCGCAAGCGGCTGAAACGCTGGTGGAGATGATCAACGTTCTGAAAGGCCTCTCAAGCTGAGCAAGATGCCCGTGGCCTGAATCACCACGGAATCCGACCCAAGGAGATTCGCAAAGC
>CAZKPU010000017.1:0-28729 GCA_964554715.1 uncultured Thermotogae bacterium
GGTGTAGTCAGAGACGTTACTGACCTTCTTGCTCGTGTCGATCGACATCCCGGTGAGTTCCGAAAGGTCCTCCAACGACGCTGCGTTGAGTTGAGATTGGATGTACTCACGTTTGACGCGGTTCAGCTCTCGGACCGTTTCGATCATGTGAACAGGAACGCGGATCGTCCTCGACTGGTCGGCGATGGCACGCGTGATCGCCTGGCGGATCCACCACGTTGCGTACGTCGAAAACTTATAGCCGCGCGTGTAGTCGAACTTCTCGACCGCCTTCATCAGCCCCATGTTCCCCTCTTGGATGAGGTCGAGAAACGAGAGTCCGCGGTTCATGTAGCGCTTGGCGATCGAGACGACAAGTCGAAGATTGGACACTGTGAGCCGCTCGCGAGCGGCTCTCCCGCGCTGGATCAGCGTGGTGAGATCCTCTTCGGAGACATGGGCCGGAAGAGGGATAATCTCCTGCCCGTCCAGCGGGAACGATTGCAGCAGCTCCTCCGCCTGCTGCCCCTTCTCGACGAGATCCTCGAGAAACCTTCGTTCGGAGCCTTCGGGGTCATCCGGATCGCTTTCACCCATATCGGACAGACTGACGGAGGCTTGCTCGCCGCTGCGGTGTGCGCGTGTGAGTTCTGCATAGATTCCGGCTTCCATGGCCATCGCCAGCTGGACTTCCTCTTCTTTGGTCAGCAGCGGGACCTTCCCGATCTCACGCAGGTAGGTCTTGACAGGGTCTTCACGGCCGCTTGAGACATCATCGAGAGAGCGTGGGCGGGTGCCGCGAGACGTACGACGCCTAGTGGCGACCGGATTATCCTTGATCAACAGGGCGTCCGACTCCGACATGAGGTCTGACGACGAGTCGAGAAGCTCTTCATCCTCGGCAAGATCCTCGAGTTCGTCTTCGTCCGAGGTGACGAGTTCGTCTTCGGCCAGGATCTCCTCCGTGTCGAGAGCAGAGTCGCCGGTGAGGGCGTGCTCCTTCTCATCGCTTACGCGGGTTTCCTTGGCGTCCTTGTCAGCGGGTTTCGATGGCTTTGCCGATTCACTCCTTGTCACGCCTTGCCCCCCTTTGCCATGCGGTTGCGCTCCACGATCAACGCACTGTACCGGTGCTGGAGACGGTCCAGTTGCTCGTGGTCCCCTGAAGCAACGCAATCTGCCATCTGCTGCCGAAGCTCCCCAAGCTTCCGCTCTACGGCCGGCGCTTCGACCATACGGGCCAACGCATCGTGCACGGCTTTTTCCACCTGCTTCGAGTTCTCTTCGTCAAACGGTAGAGGCCGAAGCACGAGTTCGCTTGCCGTAGGTGCCGCTTCCGATGGCAACTGAGCAATCATATCCGATGACGACCGGATCTCACCCCCTGCCGAATCCGACAGCGCCTCCGCCAGCGGACGCAAGGACGACGGGAAAACAGCCGGCGAAACAAGATCGTCGATCCTGGACCAAGGAACCCGGGAACGAAGCACGAGAGCCAGCAGAACCGTGGCCGGCTGCCACGTCGCTTCGTGGGGAACACTGCTCCGTACCGTGGTCCGTTGAACGCTACGCGGATCAAGCTCGCGGCGGACATCATCCCTGGACAGCCCGAGGAGTTCCGAGATTCGCGTCGCAAGCTCTTCCCGGATCGGGATGCTGGTCAGCGTCTTGAAGACGTTCTTCGATTCCTCCAGGGCGGCGCTCTTGCCACGAGACGTGCGGATCTCGAAGCGTCCCTCGAGCGCTTCCACGAAGAAGTCTTGGAACGAGACGGCTTGCTCAAGGGACGTGCGAAACGCGTCCGCTCCGGACTCTCGCACGCAGCTGTCGGGGTCTTCACCGATCGGAAGGCGTGCGATGCGAACGTCCACCCCCGTGTTGCGAAGGATCCCCATTCCACGGAGTGCGGCGGCATCTCCCGCCGAGTCCCGGTCGTAGACGAGGATCACCCTGCTTGCGAACCGTGCGAGGAGCTGCGCCTGCCGCTCGGTCAAGGCTGTACCCATACCTCCGATCGCTTCGACAATCCCGGCGATGTGTAGCGACAACACGTCGGTGTATCCTTCGACGAGGATCGCCGTTCCCGAGGCCTGGATCGCTTCACGTGCCCAGTCCAGCCCGTAGAGATGATGTCCCTTGTCGAATCCGGCGGTGGCCGGGGAATTGAGATACTTCGGTTCCCCGTCGAGCGCTCGTCCGCCAAACGCGACCGGAACGCCGGAAACGTTGTGAATCGGGAACATCACCCGTCCGCGGAAACGGTCGTATGTGCGACCTTTGCTCTCGGAGAGAAGACCCGCGGCAAGGAGCTGCTTTGGCGTGAACTTGCCGGCCAGCTTCGCCTTGAGGCCGTCCCACTTCGGCAGGGAGTACCCCAGACCGAAGCGCGACCAGCTTGCGTTGTCGAACCCTCTTGACCGCAGGTATTCACGGGCTTCCTCGGCATCCCGATGATTCCGGAGCTGCTCGGCGAAAAGCGCCTTCGCCGCCGTCAGAATCGCTTGCGATTCGGCACGCTTGCTGCTGTGTGAGCCCCGGCTTGGCAAGGAAACGCCGGCCTCCGCAGCGAGGCGCTCGAGCGCTTCGGGGAACGTCAGTCGCTCGATCTTCATCACGAACGCAAGGAGGTCTCCGCCTTCGTTGCATCCGAAGCAGTGCCAGAGCCCACGTTCGGGGCTCACCACAAGCGAAGGGGTATCATCTTTGTGGAAGGGACAGCGGCCTTTGTAGTTCTTGCCCGACGGGGTCAGAGTGATGTACCGGGAGAGAACGGCGACCAGATCAAGCTGCTGTTTGATTTGATCCACAGTATCTCGATCGACCATAGGCTCCTCTTATCGCTTGGGCGGAGTCCATCCCTCCAGCCCGACAAGAAACGGATTGGTCTCACGTTCATGTCCCAGCGTTGTCTGCGGCCCATGGCCGGGGTAGATCAGATAGTCTCCGGGGAGTGAGATCAGCTTCATCAACGATCGCTGCAGCGTCTTCCAGGATCCTCCCGGCAGATCGGTCCGGCCGACAGAACCGGCGAACAGGACATCTCCGCAGAAGATCGCTCCTCCTCCCACAAGGGCGACGCTTCCAAGAGAGTGTCCGGGGAGATGAAGGACCTCGAGGGAGGGGATCGGGGTATCTCCTTCTTTGAGATGATGAACGAACGGCGGATGCCCGGGGTAGGCCTCATCGACCCAGGGGATGTCCGCCGGATGGATGAAGATCCGTGTGCCTGAAGGATCGATCGCCCAGTTGCCGCCGACATGATCGAAGTGTCCGTGAGTGTTGATGATGCCATCGACTTTCTTGCCGGCGAGGGAGACGCGAAGCGCCTCCGCATCCTCGGCCGGATCGATGACGATCGTCCGTATGCCATCGGATACGATGTAGCAGTTGGTGGCAAGGGGGCCGAGAGACAAGGCGTCGATCTTCAGGTCACATCGGGTTCCGTGTCCGCTGTCGGTGTTCATCCTGACGGGTAGCTTCCTTCCGCTCGCGCAACGACCAGCACGTTCACTTCCCTGTATCCGGCGCCGAGAAGTGCATGCGAACAAGCCTCCGCTGTCGCGCCGGTGGTGAAGACATCGTCGATCAACACCACTGACTCCGACTTCGGCTCCGGGCACGATCGTACTGCACGAAACGCTCCGTGCAAGTTCTCACGACGTTGCCGGGCGGTGAGAACGGATTGCCGTGCTGTGTCGACCTGCTTGGTCAGGAGGCGTGCGACAGGCAAGCCGAAGCGGCGCGCGACGCCGGCAGCCAGGAGCCGGGATTGGTTAAAGCCGCGGGATCGCCGTTCCCTTGACGTCATCGGGACGAACGTTAGGACGTGCGGAACATGCGGCATCTGTCGGAGAAGCTCCTCGCCGAGCTCGGTGGAGAGGAAACCGGCGACGATTCGATCCTTGCCGATCTTCAAGTCCAGGACGAGTTGGCGCCACGGTCCCGAATACGGCCCGAGAGCGATGACCCGTGAGAATCCGCGGTCTTGCACACCGCAGCGGATGCAGAGGTCCACTTCGTTATCGGGGAGGGTTTGCTGGCAAACCATGCAACGCGGACCGGACAAACGTGGAAGTGCCCGGGCGCATCCAGTGCACACCGGGCACAAAGCATCGAGCGACCGCCCGCAAAGCAAACAATGCGGTGCATAGAGGATCGCGAGCGGTCCCTCGATCCACCGATGCAGTTGGCTAAGCGGTTTGCGCCAACTTGGCGACTCGGAGTAGCTGGTTTGTGTACCCCCATTCATTGTCGTAGAAGGTAACCACTTTCAGCATGGTCTTGTCAACGACCCTGGTCGATGACAGGTCGACCATGGAGGCGTGCGGATCCCGAATGATGTCGCTGGAAACCATCGGATCGTCGCTGACCCCGAGAATCCCCGCAAGCGGGCCTTCGGCGGCCGAACGCAGTGCTGCATTGACATCCTCGGCGGACACTTCCTGCTTCATCTCCACGGTGAAGTCGCTCACCGATCCGGTGGCGACGGGGACTCGGAACGCCATGCCGTCCATCTTCCCGAGAAGGTTGGTGATGACCTTCGTCGTCGCCTTTGCGGCGCCGGTCGATGTCGGCACGATATTCAGCGCCGCCGCTCGTCCCCGTGAGAGCGAAGAGTGGGCGGAATCGACCAGACGCTGATCGGCCGTGTATCCATGAACGGTTGTCAAGAATGCGTGTTTGATCCCGAACTGGGTCTCCAGAACGTGAGCAACAGGCACCAGTGAATTGGTCGTGCACGATGCGGCGGACAGCACGCGCGTGGCCGCGAGATCAATCCCTTGGTGGTTGATACCGTACACGATCTGGGGGATTTCTTCCGCGCCGTCGCCCTTGGGAGGGACCGACAGCAGGACGCGCTTTGCCCCGGCGTCCATATGCTGTGAACAGCCCTTCGGACCTGTCAAGGCGCGAAAGACCCCGGTTGATTCGATGACGAGATCGATGTCCATGTCGCCCCAAGGGAGCGCAGACGGAGTCCGCTCGCTGAGAAGCGGAACGTTGACACCGTCCACAATCAAGGCGTTTTCTGTCGCCTCAACCTTCTTGCTGTACCGCCCGTAGACCGAGTCGCGGCTCAGAAGGTACCGGGCAACATCGGGGGTGATGAACGGATCGTTGATCGCTACGATGTCGAACGAAGCCTCGCCGAAACCGAGGCGGAACAGGGCTCTTCCGATTCGACCGAACCCGTTGATTGCTACTTTCATGATTGAATTTCCTCCTGCTTTTGCTAGATTTCCTCTTGGCGCTGATAGCGATGCGCCATGCGCACAAACATCTCGTGGATGCGTACGTCTTCGGTCAATTCCGGATGGAAGCTTGCCACGAGCAGGTTTTCCTGTTGAGCCATCACGGTGCTGCCTTCGTATTCGGCAAGCGGCTCGACATCCGGCCCGATCTGCACAATGAACGGCGCGCGGATGAAGACAGCCGGGACATCGGAGCCGATTCCCTTGACTTCCAGGGTTGTCTCGAAGCTATGAACCTGGCGGCCGGAAGCGTTCCGGGCCACGGCGATATCCATCCCCCCGAGATGCGGCGTTGGTTTGCCGTCCACCGTATCGGCAAGAAGGATCATCCCGGCACACGTCCCGAACATCGGGAAGCTGTCGTGCGAAAGCCGGCGCAGCCGGTCTCGCATTTCGCCATGGGCAAGCCGCAACATGGCGGTGGATTCGCCCCCCGGCAACACGAGCCCCGACAACCCGTCCAGATCCGAAACCTGCTTGACGGTACGAACGGATACGCCGAGCTTCTCGAGACTGGCTCGATGCTCGCGAACAGCTCCCTGAAGGCTCAAGACTCCGATGATCATCAGCGCGTCTGCATCATTTCGTGGGGAGGGATCTCTTCGATGATCGTCCCTTCCATCGCCTCTCCAAGGTTGCGAGAAACCTCGGCCAGCCGAACTGCGTCCGTGAAGTGCGTGGTCGCCTCCACGATCGCCCGAGCACGTTTCGCCGGATTGGTTGACTTGAAGATCCCGCTTCCGACAAACACTCCGTCACAACCGAGCTGCATCATCATTGCGGCGTCGGCCGGCGTGGCGATTCCTCCGGCTGCGAAGTTGACCACCGGCAGCCGTCCTTTGTCGCGGATCGCCTGTAGGACGTAGAGGGGGGCGCCAAGATCCTTGGAAAGGGGCACGATCTCCTCTTCGGACGCGTTGAGGACCTGTCGGATCTGTTCGTTCATCAACCGCATGTGACGGACGGCTTCGATCACGTTCCCGGTTCCCGGCTCCCCTTTGGTGCGGATCATCGCCGCGCCTTCCGCGATCCTGCGGCTGGCCTCACCGAGGTTCCTTGCACCGCAGACGAAAGGCACCGTGAACGCCCACTTGTCAATGTGGTAGGTCGGGTCGGCCGGCGTCAGCACTTCCGATTCGTCGATGTAATCGACCTCGAGTGCCTGCAGGACCTGAGCTTCGACGAAATGGCCGATGCGAACCTTTGCCATGACGGGAATACTGACCGAATCCATGATCTCGCTAACCTTTGTCGGGTCGGCCATGCGTGCCACGCCACCCTGCGCTCGGATATCCGCGGGAACTCGCTCCAGGGCCATCACAGCCACGGCACCCGCTTCCTCGGCGATTCGAGCCTGGTCGGCGGTGGTGACATCCATAATCACGCCGCCCTTCAGCATTTCGGCCAAGCCGCTTTTCACGCGGAACGTTCCCTTTTCCACCATTGCGCTCACCTCTTGTTGCCTCTGTAGACGTGACAGCGGTTCATCCGCTCGTCACAACCTTGCCGTGACGACCACTTGTCCGGCCCCGTCACAACCTTGCCGTGACGGTTGCTCGTCCGGTCGTTACGACTTCCGGGTTGACATTGTATCTGGCCCGTTTGGTTGCCGGGAGCGGGAACCTTCGTTGCATCTCCGTACACATCTTCACGATTGTGTGGGCACCCCGATCCGTGACGGCCAAGATGACCCATGGATCTCTTCCGGGCACCGCGATGTGACTGTGCACACCATCAACGCGTTGCTTCCATTTCTGCAACACGAAATCATCCGCTGTTGAGGCGGGAGGATCAAGGTCCCCTTTCCTATGTGTCAAACGTTGACGACAAGCCACAAGGATTGCCGCACCTCGACGGCGCGTCTGTCCATCCCCGGGCTGCATGGCTTGTCCCGCGAACCGTTCAGCATCCGGCCGCGTGAAACGCGTGGACCGTCGCCGGGGATGGCCGGACGCCCCTGAAGAGAACCGTTCCGATCCTAGGACGCGTCTTGCATCAGGGCTTCTTGCCCGGCATGCGTTCCCGCCCCCGGGTTCACGGTACGCCCCAAGCCGTGGAGCGCTCGCTCAAGAGCCGAGAGTGTGCCGAGAATATCCGTTGGGGCGACGGCGCCCATATGCCCGATGCGGATGGTTCTCTTGCGGATCTCGGGATGCAGCCCACCGGCGATGATGATGCCGTGTCTCGCCATCTCGGAGCGCAGCGCAGCCCCGTCCGTTGATTCGGGAAGGTACACCGCGGAGAGTGTGACGGCCCGGTTGCGTTCGACCAAAGGGACGTGTCTCAGACCGAGCGCATCAACGCCCGCTTGAAACGCGCGGCTCAGTCGACGGTGGCGATCGAACCGAGCTTCCATCCCCTCGTCGAGGATCTGGTCGAGGCTGACGGCAAGCGCCGAGATCAGATTGACCGGCGGTGTGCCAAAGTAGCTGGGCATTCGCTTCTCGTATGCCGCCATGACCGGGAGCCACTTCTCCCAGTCGGCGTAGTAGTTGGGTACGGGGGCTTTTCGGTCGGAGAATGCGTTAATCGCTCTTGGGGAGGCGACAAGCAACGCCAGCCCCGGTGGAACGCCGATCGCTTTCTGGGATGCGGTCAAGACAACATCGATCCCCCATTCGTCTTGACGGATCTCCTCGCCCGCCACGGAGCAGACGCCATCCAGTACGGTGAGAACGTCGTGCTCCCTCCCAAGGTCTCCGAACGCCCGGGGATCGCTTCGGACTCCGGTGGATGTATCGACGTGCGTGAGCGTCATCAATTTGTAGCTGGCTTTCGACAACGCCGTCTCGATGTCGGCGGCTTCGACCGTCTGTCCGAGCGGTGCCCGGATCACGGTAACCTCCGCTCCGTATCGCGCGAGCAACTGCGCGAACCGTTCGCCGAACACTCCCGTGATAACGACCAGCGCTCGATCTCCCGGTTCGATGAGGTTGGCTCCGGCCATATCCATCGCCAAGGTTCCCGAGCCCGCGACGACGAACGGCTGTCCGGAAGGCGAGAGCCAGACGTCTCGCATCTGTTCGAGAACGTGCCCGAACGTTTCGATGAACCCTGTGGAGACGTAACTGATTGTCGGTGCACCCAGGGCCTGCAGAACGGCAGGTTCGAACTCGATCGGCCCGGGGATCATCAAGAGGGATCGTCCCTTTTCGCGTGTCATCGGATTGGATTCCTTTCGCCGGCGAGCGGCAATCCGGCTTGAGCAAGCAGAGTACGGAGCGTCTTCCGCTGACTCTCGCCGACAGGGAGAAGGGGAGGGCGCACAGGCCCGCCATAAACGCCGAGAAGGTCGAGTGAGGCTTTCAGCCCGGGAACGCCCCACTGGGAGGTCACGGCCGTATTCAACGGTGTGAGCGCTGTTTGCAGAGTTGCTGCCGCATCGATGTCCCCTTCGGCAACATGGCGATACAGCTTGACGCATTCCGCCGGTGCCAGGTTGGCAAGAGCAACGATGCCGCCGGTAGCGCCTGCGGTCAAAGCGGGAAGCAGATAGCCTGCCGATCCCGCCAACAACCGGAACGAGGACGGTGCACCCGCACGGATCGAGATCAGCTTGGCGAGATCGCCTCCCGAGTCTTTCATCCCCCAGATCCTCTCGTGTTCGGCGAGAGCCAACACGACGTCAACGGGAAGGTCGATCCCCGTGCATCGGGGCATGTTGTAGAGCAATACCGGAATCGGCGAGGCATCGGCAACAGCACGAAAGTGAGACAGCAACGCTTGCTCGGTCATCTGAGCGCGGTAGTAGAAGGGGGGCAGGACAAGCGCGGCGTCGGCGCCTTCCGCGGCGGCGGTGATGGTCAGCGTGATCGTGTGCCATGTCGACAGAGATCCTGTCCCGGCGATGAGCGGGTGATGCTCGTCGAGCGCCCGCCGTGCATCGGCCACGATCGATGCCCGCTCCGCATCACTCAAATGAACCGCCTCTCCGTTGGAGCCGAGAACCACGATTCCGTGAACACCGTAAGACATCAACCGATCGATATGGCGTTCTAGTCGATCCGGTGCGACTTCATTGTTGTCATCAAACGGCGTCGGGACCGGTGGAAAAACGCCATCCAGCATCGAGCGAGCTTTCTTCATGGTGGAATCCTTTCATCGTGCGGGCTTTGCCCGAGTGACGGCATTGTGGGAGCCGTGACCCTCCCGGTTTCGCGGACTCTCTGTCCAACAGAGGATCATCCCTCATCCCCTTGCGGCTCCGTCTTCGGCGATTCGCACGTTCGCATCGAGCTGTCCCCCCAGTTGAGTTTTTGCGTCAGGATACGGAAGAACGGTGGAGCCTTGTCGATGCGGACAAGCCGGGTGGGGACAGACGACTGGAGAATGGTGAGAAGGTCCCCGGGATGAAGGTCGCAAATGGAGTCTC
Organism: uncultured Thermotogae bacterium; assembly: GCA_964554715.1. Classification (GTDB taxonomy): domain Bacteria; phylum Bipolaricaulota; class Bipolaricaulia; order UBA7950; family UBA9294; genus RXOA01. The sequence goes on from CAZKPU010000017.1 coordinate 9,604, forward strand.
CGTCCGCAACCAGCCGTGCCGGCGTGAGGCAGCGGACGGTGAGAACCTCATCGGCGGGAAAGAGGATCGAACGGAGGCCGAGCTTGTGGGATGCCAACGGGGTGGCGAGGAGGCACGCCGCCGGGGGAACGATAATCGGTCCGCCGGCGGACAGGCTGTAGGCGGTCGAGCCCGTGGCCGTCGAGAACACGATCCCATCCCCGGGGTAGGTGGCGACCTGTCCGTCGCGCCAAGAGAGTCCGAGTTCGCAGAACCTTGAATCGGTCACACCGGTCACAACCGCATCGTTCAGGACGGTCCCGGAGACAGCCCTATCTCCGACTCGGTATGCGATCCTCATCCGCTCCTCGATGCTGTACTGTCCGGCGAGCACGGCTTCCAAGGCCTGGATCAGAGAATCCGCCCCGACTTGAGTGAGGAACCCAAGGGTTCCTACGTTGGAGCCGAGGATCGGTATCCCCGAATCGGCCACGTACCCGGCGGCCCGAAGCACGGTTCCGTCGCCCCCGAGCGCGACGACGAAGGCGCTTGCAGGAACACGATCGGGATCCAGCGGCTCGTTCAGGACCTGAACATCGATCTTCCGGCGGAGGCACCACGCATTGAGCACGGATAGGGAAGGGAGGGCACCTTTGCGTTGCGTATTGGCGACGACAAGAAGCTTGGGTTTGCTCTCCTTCATGGTTGATCACGCCCGGAATCCCTGTCGGCGTTTGCCGCTCGACTTCGGATCCGCTGCGATGCTAGCCCGAGATCCATCCCAGTATCAACTCCCCCTGCGGCGGACGTACTTCCAGCGGCAAAGCACGCGTTCGAGGACATCGATCATGATGTAGAGGATCAGACCCAGGAAGGCCATCATCAGAATGCCGGCAAACGCTTGAGCTTGATTGAACTGGCTTGACTTGACGAAACTTCCGAGCCCCGGAGCCATCGTTGCCGTTGTCTCCGCAATATAGAGGAACGCCATACCCAAACCGACACTCACTCTTAGGCTTGTGAGAATCGATGGGAGGGTTGCCGGAAGCACGACATGACGATACACCTGCCATCGCGAAGCGCCGACGGACAAGACGCTTGTAAGATGTTCCTGATCGATCAGCTTTGCCGCTCCCCGTGCGGAAACGAGGATCTGGAAGAAGAGCGCCACGGCAACGATGGCCACTTTGACAGGGTTTCCGATCCCGAACACAAGAAACAGAAGCAGGATGAACGCGACTTGGGGGATCGGGTACACGATGTAGATGATCGGGGAGACGATCTCGTCAAGCTTCCTCTCATGTCCGATCAGCAGGCCGAGCGGGTATCCGGCCGAGAAGGCGAGCAGCATCGCCAGGACCAACCGCCACGCGCTGACCCAGAAGTGCCGAAACAAGATCGGAGCAAGTCGAACGACTTCGGACATCGCGTGGTAGGGATCGGGAAGAAGCGCACGCCCCTTGACGGCCGTGATGATCAGACTTGCGATCTCCCAACACGCAAGCAGAAGGATGATGCTTACGACGTAGCGGACGATCTGGTGCACGGCGCCCTGATGGCGAAGCCGATCGAACCATCCGGCCCTCTCCGAGGTGTTGGGTCTTCCCTGCCCGGACGTTTTCATTCCGCCAACGCCTCCCGCAACGCAGCCACCGTACCGTGAAATGTATCGCTACGGCGGAAGCCAAGATCTCCCATGTGAGGGTTCTCGACCACGGTCTTCACCGATGCCGGGAGGTTGCTCAACACGATGATTCTCTGCCCGAGAAACGCCGCTTCCTCGATGTCGTGCGTGACGACGAGGAGGGAGAACCCATGTTTGTGCCACAGCCGCAGGAACAGATCCTGAATCCTCTCTCGCGTCAGTGTATCCAGAGAGGCGAGCGGTTCGTCCATCAACATAACCGACGGTGATGTTGACAGAGCACGTGCGATGCCGACCCGTCGCTTCATCCCCTCCGACAGCTCAGATGGGAATCGATCACGTACGTCATACAAGCCGAGTTCGCGAAGGACCCCAGCCGCCGTCTTATCCCGCGGCTCTCTACCCAAGCGTAGGCTTAGATTGGCGTTCTGCCATACGGTCTTCCAGGGCAGTAGCCCTGCGTTCTGTAGGATGAGAGCCACATCCCGTCGCGGTTTCACCACGGGTTGATCGTGGATCGAGATCGTGCCTCCGCTGGGTTTCAACAGACCGGCAATCGAGAACAGCAACGTCGACTTGCCGCATCCCGACGGCCCGATCAGCGCCAACGAGCTTCCTTGATCCATCTCGAGTCGAATCCGATCGACAGCGAGTACGCGGCGAGGACCGCGGCCGTATGCGATGGAGACATCGTCAATGCGAATCATGGAAGAAACCGATTGTCGAACAGCGTCTCGAGGGTGGGAATACTTCTGATGTAGCCGCGCGAACGCATCCAAACGGCGACAGCGTTGAGACATTGTCCATCCAGTCCGACGGGGAGTTCGTACTTGGGAATGGAGAGAGCGTCGAGAACATCATCGGTGATCAGGCTGGGGTCGGCACCCTGGAAGAACAACGATAGGACCACGGCAAGTCCGGTATCGAGCAGCTCCTCCTTTTCCGAACTGTTGATCCGCTCCACCGCTTCCTTGTAGGCGCGGTGGAACGCTTCAACAGCGCCCGGATGCTCCGTCACGAAGCCTTGTCGGAACACAACCACGCTCGGCAGCGAGTCGATGCCTGAGAAATCGGCAAGGGAAACCAGGTCGATCCCCGTTCCCTGCAGGGGTTGGTAGGTGTCGATGTACGCGATATAAGGCTCCGGGAGAACCGCCGCCGGTAGGGCGCGCGAGCCGACCCAGACCGCCATCTGCAGGAGGTCGGTCCAGTATGTGTACGAGATGTCACGCATCGGACGCAGGCTCTTGGTTTGCAGGAGCTGATCGAGCATGTATTCGTGGTCGCTGCAGAACACGGTGGCGATGTTGTAGCCCGAGGAAGCCAGTGCGTCGAAGGAATCGATTCCGAAGGACGCCGGCGACAGAACGGCGAGTTCGCGATCCGCCCATTCCGGTTGCTGGTATGCAGCGGCGGTGATCACCAGATCCTCCCCCGAACTGGCGTCGAGCAACGCGCGGGTGAGATCCTCCATGACCGCGTCGAGGTTGCCGGTTAGAAGTGCCGTGCTGCGCTCCTGATTGTCGGTGATGCCGATCAGCTCCACGGCAACGCCGTGCTCCTCGAACAACCCCCACTGCTCGGCGTAGGCGATCGGAAGACTGTTGAGCAACGGAGGAAGGCTGATGCGAAGCTTGACCGGTTCTTCCGCCAGGGAAGCGGTGGAAACGATCGTCGCAAGAAGAAGGGCAACCAGCACAGCAACGACAACACGACCTGCATGAAGCATGGCGTCTCCTCTCGCGCAACGACAGGTGTCGGTATGGCAGGATTATACAGAGGTCACACACCACAACAACTCGTGCCCGTGACACAGGTTCGTTGAATGCCCCACAGGATAGAGTAGCATTGAAGCTTGATTCCATATGAGAAGAACCTTGTGGGGGTTGATCTGGACGTATCGTGGGCGGGTCTTTGCCGGGCTTGTCGCCCTGGTGATGGTCGATGCGGCCGGAATGGGAGTTCCATTGGTCGTTCGAGACGCGATCGACCGCATCGGGCGCGGAGAGGCAGGGTTGCTGCGAAGCGCACTGTGGATCGTTGCGCTTGCCACCGTGGCGATGCTGTTTCGCTTCCTTTGGCGATACTTCTTCATCGGAAGTTCGCGGCGGATTGAGCGACGTCTCCGCGCTCAGCTGTTCCGGCATCTGCTCAACCAGCCGGCTTCCTTCTATAACGAGCGCCGGACGGGCGACCTGATGGCCCACGCCACCAACGACATCGATGCCGTGACACGCGCCTGCGGATTCGGAGTTCTCACCATCGCGGATCCGCTTCTCATGATCCCCGTGGCCGTAGGGATCATGCTCTCCATCGATCCCCGGTTGACGCTGCTTGCCGTGCTGCCTCTGCCTCTGCTGACGGCTCTGATGCTCGGCTTCGGGAAGATCATCCACCGTCGCTTCGAGTCGGTGCAGGAAGGATTCTCGGCGTTGATGGAGAAGGTGCGGGAGAACGTGGCAGGGATCCACGTTGTGAAGTCGTTTGTGCAAGAAGAAGGCACGGAAGCCGACTTCGCCCGCTCGAATCAGTCATACGTCGATCGAAACATGCACCTGGTACGCGTTTGGGGGATGTTTCATCCGTTGATTGAGCTGCTGAGCGGAGCGACGCTCGCCATCATCCTGTGGGTTGGTGGAACCGCTGTGGTGCGCGCGCGGCTCACCCTGGGCGACTTCGTCGCGTTCACGCAGTACCTGTCGATGCTGGCGTGGCCGATGATCGGGCTGGGTTGGGCGGTCAACATCCTTCAACGGGGGAAGGCGTCGCTCGGCCGGATCAACGAACTGCTGGCTGTCGAACCGGCGATCTCCTCGCCGGACGAACCGGAACCGCTTCGAGGTACATCGATCGAGCTACGAAACCTGTCGTTTCGGTATCCCGACGCAAAAGAGAATACACAGCCCGCGCTTCATCAGGTGAACCTGCGGATCGGTGAGGGAGAAACGCTCGGCATCGTCGGATTGACCGGAGCGGGAAAGAGCACCCTGGGTTACCTGATTCCGAGGTTGTTCGATCCGCCTCCGGGGAGCGTAAGGATCGGTGGGACGGATGTTCGGAAGCTCGATCTTGCCGAACTGCGCCGGGCGATCGGGTATGTTCCCCAGGTCCCGTTTCTGTTCCAAGCAACGGTGGCCGAGAACATCGCCTACGGAAACCCGGAGATGGATCGCGAGAGGGTCGAAGAAGCGGCGCGGCAAGCAGGCATCGACGAAGAGATCCGGAGGTTCCCTCACGGGTACGACACCGAGGTCGGCGAACGGGGGATCTCTCTATCGGGAGGTCAGAAACAGCGGGTTGCCATTGCTCGCGCGCTGCTGCTCGATCCGCGGATTCTCATTCTCGACGATCCTCTTTCCGCCGTGGACGCCGAACGGGAGGAGCTGATCCTCGGAAACCTGCGCGACGTACTCCGTGAGAGAACGACACTGGTCATCGCTCACCGGATCTCCGCCGTTATGCACGCCGATCGGATCATCGTTCTTGACAGCGGACGCATCGCCGAGCAGGGAGAGCACCGGGAGTTGGTGGAAGCGGGGGGCACCTATCAACGGATCTGGACGTTGCAGCAGGCCGAAAGGCAGGTGAGCACGGCATGAGCGATTCAGCCTCCCGCTCTTCGAAGCGTCACGAAGACGACGTTCTCGGCCGGGCTTTCGATCTCCGGTTGACACGGCGGCTGCTGCGGTTCCTTGCTCCGTACAAGCTGCTGTTTGCCGGTTGTGTCGCGCTTGCGGTTCTTCTTGCCGGGGTTGCGCTTGTGATTCCGTACCTCAGCAAGGTGGCGATCGATGCGTTCATGACCCCGTCGTGGGCGGTTGTCACGGAGGTCGAAGCACCGGACGGGGCCGATGTCGTGATTCTCGAGAGCGACTCTTTGCTGATCGACACGCGGACCGTCGACGCGGGAACCCTCGACGGTTGGGAGAGATCGGGGAAGCTGTCCGACGCTCGGTATGTCTGGGTAGGACCCGGAGATGCGCGCTTGGATGAGCTTGCGGATTTCCCGGGCATCGGCGAAGCGGTCGGCGGCGGAGTTCTGCTTTCTGTTGAGGATCTCCGTGCCCTGCCGACGGATGGGGTGACCGCGGTCCGGCAGACGGATATCGCCGGCATCCTGCGTCTGGTCGGGTGGTTCATCTTCCTGCTCGTCACACGGTTTGCGTTCGGCGTTCTCCAGGTGTACTACCTTCAGTTCACCGGTCAGCGAGTGATGTACGACATGCGCCGCGAGATCTTCGCCCATATCCTGCGGCTTCCGCTTTCGTTCTTCGATCGAACGCCAGTGGGACGGCTGGTGACACGGGTCACCAACGACGTCGCCGCGATCAACGAGATGTTCACCTCGACGTTGGTCAGCCTGTTCCGCGACGTATTCCTCTTGGTCGGCGTGATGGCCGTTATGTTCCAGCTCGAATGGCGCCTTGCTCTCGCCGTGCTTGTCTTGTTCCCGGTGATCGTGGTTGCGGCGTGGCAGTTCCGCAACCGTGTGCGGTCCGCCTACCGTGAGGTTCGCAAGAAGGTTGCCCAGTTGAACGCGTACCTGCAGGAAAGCATCTCCGGGATGCGGATTGTCCAGGTGTTCGTGCAGGAGCACCGCGCCAACCAGCGGTTCGCCGATATCAACAGCGACAAGTACAACGCCGACATGCGCCAGATGCTGACGTTCGCCGTATTCCGGCCGCTGATGAGCTTTCTGAGTTCATTCGCCGTGGCCGTTGTGATCTGGTACGGAGGGCGGAACGTCTTGTACGGCACGCTCACCCTCGGGGCGCTGACGGCGTTCATCCAATACGTCAGGATGCTGTTCGAACCGGTGATCCACTTGTCGGAGGGCTACAACGTTCTTCAAGGCGCCATGGCGTCGTCCGAGCGGATCTTTCGCCTGCTCGACGAGCCGATCGAAGACCCCGGGCAGGCAGGCCGTGCACCGGCCGAGTCGGTGGGGCGGATCGAGTTTCGTGACGTGTGGTTTGCGTACAACGGCGAGGATTGGATCCTGAAAGGCGTCTCGTTCGTTGTGGAACCCGGGCAGCGGGTGGCGATCGTCGGACCGACCGGTTCGGGGAAGACGACGATCATCCGGTTGCTTCTTCGGCTGTATCCGATCCAGAAGGGGACCATCCTCTACGACGGCGTGCCGATCGACGAACTGGATCTGTCGTTCTTGCGGGCGCAGATGTCGGTTGTTCTCCAGGATGTCTTCCTCTTCTCCGGCGACATCCTCGAAAACATTCGATTGCGGGAGCAGGAAGCGATTTCCGAGCAACAGGCGATCGCGGCGGCGCGGTACGTGAGTGCGGAGTTCATCGAACAGCTCCCGAACGGATATCGGGCCGAAGTCAAGGAGCGAGGGGTGACGCTGTCGGTTGGCGAACGGCAGCTGCTGTCGTTCGCTCGTGCGGTGGCGTTCGACCCACGAGTTCTTGTCCTCGACGAAGCGACGGCGAGCATCGACTCCCACACGGAAAGCCTGATCCAAAGGTCGTTGCACCGGATCATGGAAGGACGGACATCATTGGTGATCGCGCACCGGCTGTCGACGATCCGTGAATCCGACAACATCCTGGTGATCCATCAAGGCCGCCTTGTCGAGCAGGGGACACATGCATCTCTGCTGGCCGCCGAAGGGTTGTATGCAGCGCTTCATCGATTGCAGTTCGAAACGGTCCCCTATGCGATTCCCGAGTCTCCGGCTGATCCTTCCGGCCGCCTCGATCCTGCGTTTCCGGAGTAGTGTCCCGAACGACACCGGCGCGCTTCAATGATTACCAACCCCAGAAGAACCCCACCTCTGTCTCCCAGGGAGTCGCATCGCTTCCCGGAGGAAACGGAAACGGTGCTGTGAAGCGGTACGACAGACGGCGCTCCGTTTCGGTTGCAGTGGTTGCCGAGATCTGGGCAAGGAAACCGATCTCGCCGTCCGGATCCTCGCGGAGGTTGGGTGGAACAGCGATGTACGCCTCGCCTTCACAGGAGAGCGTGCTTGAGAGCGTGTTGAGGTTCTTTGCCCACTGCACGCGCACAACACGTTCGAATCGTTTGTCGCCGGTGAGTTTCTTGTTCCAGTCCGGTTCGAAACTGACGGCCGCTTCGATGCAACGGTCCTCGCGTTCGTAGGCGAGCGCAATTCCCATGATGGAGACACCGCCGAAGCACCCCCGATGGTCAAGACCTGCTTCAAGCGGGAGTTCCACAACGAGCGGCAGGAGAGGCTCCGGGGATGAAACTGGGTCCCGGCGAAGCACGAGGTCCGGCAACGATACATCGGCATCGAGTTCGATCGACGTCTCCCCGGAATCGATCCGGATCGAGCATTCGACGTCCAACCACGTGGGAAGGCAACACGCGGGAACGTCGAATTCGACATCCGAATGCTGCCATCCGATCCCGTTGTCAAAGCGGGTCTCCCAGGTCATCTCTGTCCCACCGGGGAGAGGCAATTCGATCTCGGTATCGGCCCGGTCGAAGCGGAAACCATGCTCGTCGGATGTGTCGAGTCGAAGATCGAGATCCAAGCCGAGCGGATCCAGATCGGCTTCGGCTTGCAGGCGAAGCCGGGAGCGGCTCCTGTAAAGATCCCAGGTGGCTTTCAGCTCCAGAGGGATCGCCTCGAGATCGAATTCGAACCCGAAACGGGTCTTGTCCCAATCCGCTGCAAGAACGTCGAACCGGACCTCGGCAAGCAGTTCGAGCGGATCACGTTCCCACACGGCCTCGACGTCCCCATCCGACAGGCCTTCCGAATCGGCAATCAGTGCGAACGTTGCTTCGAAATGTGAACTCTCGAAGGCAAACGACAAGATGTGTTCCTGTTCGAGATCCATCCTTGGCCTGCTCTCGGGTAGGGATCGTAACCGGAACTCCGCCGTCCATTCTCCATGGAGCGCCGGGGATGCCGAGCAAGCAAAGGGGATCTGCGCAGAGGCAGCCGGCAAGAGCGCCAGCAGTGCAAGCACGATGGATCGTAGGAGTCCGGGCTGCAAACGGCGTCGACCCTCGTTTCTCCTCATGCGGGAAGATCCCCTTTGCGTGAGTGTAGGCATTACATACAATACAAGAAAGCACAGGAGAAAACAATACAAACCGATCATTCCCCGTTTATTCCTTGCCGGAGGCCGCCGCTTTGCCTACGCTTTGGAAGTCCAACAACAGACCTGGGGAGGAATCTACGTGGAAGGGGATCGAGGCCGTTACCTGGTGAGCATGCGGTTCGGTCGAGTGCTGTTCGTTCTTGCCGCGATGTTGGCGGGCGCGTGTGGTTGCTCGACCGATCCGTTTCCGTTTAACGCGGTGCTCGATCCGTCGACCGGAAACGTTCCGTACCAGGCACGGCTCACGGCGACCCCGGGGCTGGATTCGTACGTGTTCGAGCTCCCCGACCGGACGGTCGAGCAGAGCGACCCCGAGCTTCTTGTAACGGTCGACACGATGGACTGGTCGGCGACGGTCACCGGCTGGCTCGCAGACCGTCCCGTCGGCGACGATACGGTCCGCGCAACCGGAACGAACCCGCTTCCGCGGATCCTCCGGCCGTTGATCAACGGCGAACCCCAGACGTGGCGGCTGAATCCACGCGAGCGAACCCTGATCGACTTCTCCTATCACGAGCGGACGATGGCCGGTGACGAAACCGGTGTTTCGTTCGGAGGGACATGGCGAATCCGCGAGATCCGAGTGGAATACGAAGAGAAGTACCTGTGGGGGCGCTTCATCGCCGATTCGATCTTCTGCCCGCCGTACGAGCCCGGTGTATTTCACGCGCTCGATCAGGGCGTCTTGTACGAGAACGCGTGCGTGATCTACCCGCTGTACACGAGCGAGGAAGGCCCGGATGGAGTCCCGTACGCTCCGGTGGCCGAGGCCGGATACACCTACGACGCAATGCGCAACCACAATCTGTACGACGGCGTCAGCTTCCCCGCCCAGATGGCGACGATCTACGTGACGGTCGAGGATCAATGGGGCCGCGAGATCTCGGCATCGTTCGAGATTCCGGTGGCCGAACTCGACTACCGGGGAGACGTCGGGGACGAGTACGAAGCCATCTTCTACGTGGCAAGCCGAAGCCGGGTGATCGGAAGCGGCAGCGCTCCGATCTACCACCGCTCGACGTGCCCCGCGATTTCGACGATCTCCACGGAGCTGCGGGTGTTCTTCAAGACACAAGAGGCAGCTCAAGCCGCTGGCTATGTCCGTCACACCGGTACCGAAGACTACCCCGGTTGCTTCCCGGGGACCGAACCGGCCGGCTCCTAGATCCCGTCGCGCCCGCAAGGGCGAAGCCACGCCGGATCCGGGCGAGATCGGTTCACAATTTTCCCGTGGGATGGACGTTGTGAAATCTCTTCACAACTCTGCCACAGGATTGACCCTTGTGCTCTATCGCGTTCCGGATCATTGGGTTCGGAAGGCTGGTGATCGATGGGATGCTTCAACGAAAAACCCCCACACAGACAAGACGTCTGTGTCTGATCGCGTGTTGTACCCTATGGATTCTCTCGTTTGGGTCCTTGTGCGGCGTCCCGCAGGACGGACCCGACAGCGACCTGCTCGATCTGACGATCGAACAGGCGGTTAGCCAAGCATTGGCTGTGCATCCCGAGATCACGGAAGCGCAGCTTCTGCTTCAGGTCGCCGAGTTAGAGCTTGACGCGGAAAAGGCAACACAGCTCGTTCCCGAACTCGACCTGAAGATTGTCCCACCGGACGTAACGCCGGAAGGGGTCTCCGGCAGCGTGGAAGGAACGATCTCGGGATCGCTTGCGTTGCCGGTTGCCACATCGGGCGTTCTGTCCGGGAGCATAGGATTCCAGTGGGATCCGGATGCCGACGAGCTTCGATGGGAAACATGGATGCTCACAGTGTCCGGGAAGCTCGATTTCCTGGATCTTGATGCGGGGACGACTCAACTACAACACAAGCGCGATGCCGTTGACGATGCGAGGCAAGCGCTCGTACAGGTTGGAAACGACGTATTGATCCAAACCATCGATACCTATGCCGCGCTGGCCGCAGAGCAACGTCTCGTGGCGCAAGCCGAAGCGGATCTGGCCGAAGCGCGGCAATCCTACGATCAGGCGATCGCCGATCGGGAAGCAGGATGGCTCAGTGAGCACGAGCTTCTTGAAGCCCGGCTTCGTCTCTTCGATGCCGAGATTGAGCTTGACGAACGGACGTCCAAGCTTGCCGAGCAGCTGAGCAGTTTCTACCGCGAGTCCCTTGGCTTGGAGATGGTGGACGGATCCGAGCTGGTGCTGACTCCGATCTTCGATGTCATCGATTGGGATCTGGTGGTGCGGGCCGCAGAGATCCTTGCTCAAGAGGACAAGCGGCTTCTTGAGGCGATCGAGGTCTTCGCATCGGTCATCGCGGCGGAGCAAGCGGTGGTCGAGGCGGAAGAGAATCTGTACGAAGCGCGGTATGACGTACTCCCGACGGTGGCCGTGTCGGCCCGATGGAACGAGACAGGCTGGCAGATCGGTGGGGAGATCTCTGTCGATCTGATCTCACCGGAACGGCATGCAGCCATCGAGATCGCCCAGATTGAGCTAGATCTGGCGGAAACGCGTGCCGAGGCCGTCCGATCCGATGCCGAAAACACCCTCTTCGACCAACGCGATGCGTTGGCTCAGGCCCTGCAAGACCTCGATCGGCTGGACATCGAGCGTGAGCGATGGGCGTTGGAAGCGGAGATTGTGGAGCTGCAGCGCGATGCCGGATTGCTGAGCGAAGGCGAATGGAACGATTCCTTGGCCGAACAGACGGAGTTCGCCGAAAGCGCCCAAACGCGTCAGATCGACGTGCTGATCGAAATCCTGGAGTTGCTGGACGTTCTGGGGACAGATCTTCAAGAAACATGGGAGGAATGGCTGCGATGAAACGGCACATTCGATGGGTTGTGGGAGCTGTGATCGTTGTTGCAGCTGTTGGTGTATCCGTTGGCTTGTGGCTCGGCTTGCGGGGAGACGGTTCGGCCGATCCGGTGACCACCGAACTCGGCATGGTGGTCGTGGAACGAGGAGATATCGAAACCTCTCTGACGGTTTACGGCAGCGTAGCCGCGGCGCAGGAGTACACCTTCACGTTCGACGGTGATGAGGTGGACGAGATCCTCGTCAGCGAGGGGAACCGAGTGGAGGCGGGCGACATCTTGGTCACGCTCGATCGGACCCAGGCCGAGCTGAGCCTGCTCCAAGCCGAGCGGTCGCTGAACGAAGCGATCGCCGAAGGCGTGCCGAACACGATCGCCGAACGACAGCTGTCGTACCAGATCGCCCTGGACAAAGTCGAGGAGACAACGCTCGTAGCGCCCTTCGCCGGGGTTGTGACCCGGATCAATCAGGCGACGTCGTCCTCGGAGAAGTGGAGCCTCAAACTCATCGATACGAGCGAGCTGTACATCGAGGCGAACGTCGACCAGTTGGATGCACCGGATGTCGCTGTCGGACAGAGGGCTGAAGCGATCATCGAGCCGCTTGCGAACGACGTGTGGGCGGTCGAGCTGGTCGAGGTTGACGGGATTGCATCAACCAGCGGCAACAGCACTGTGGTTGGCGTAAAAGCGAAGCTGCCGGAGGATGATCCCCGCATTCTGGTGGGCTACACCGCCGAGATGAAGATCATCACTGCGCAGGCGCTCGATGTTCTGATCGTTCCGATCACCTGCTTGGTCGAGACCCCGCGAAACTGGATCGTCACCAAGTTGGTCGACGGCGAGGAGACGGCGACTCCGGTGACGATCGGCGCGATCTCCGATCAGTTCGCCGAGATCACCAGCGGTCTCGAAGAAGGGGACGTGATTCTGCTCAACTCCTCGGTGGTGCCCGAGCGTGCGACCGACGCGACCGAAGAACCGATGCGAGGGTTCCGCCAGGGCATGCAGGGGGGCACTGCGAGTGGCCTCCCGGGGATGCCGTGATGTCAATGATCGAGCTTACGAACGTCACCAAAGACTATCCGATGGGCGAAATCGTGTATCACGCATTGCGCGGCATCGACCTTGAGATCCATGAGGGTGAATTCGTTGCCATTACCGGGGCATCCGGCTCAGGGAAGTCTACCCTGATGCACATCGTCGGGGCGCTTCATCGTCCGACGAGTGGCGAGGCTCTGTTTGACGGCCAGGATCTCGGCCGCCTGTCACGCGAGGAATTGGCGAAGATCCGCAACGAGAGAATCGGGTTCATCTTCCAGCAGTTCTTTCTGCTGCCGAGGTCCACGGCTCTGGTCAATGTGGAGTTGCCGTTGGCCTACGCCGGCGTCCCTTGCAGGACCCGTTCCGAGATTGCCCGTGCCTGCCTCGATCGAGTCGGTCTAGGCAGCCACGTCCACCATCGCCCGACGCAGCTGTCGGGCGGCCAATCGCAGCGAGTGGCGATCGCGCGCAGTTTGGCGAATTCGCCTCGGCTGATCCTCGGCGATGAGCCCACCGGAAACTTGGACAGCCGCACGAGCGAGGAAATCATGTCGCTCTTCCACTCGCTTCACGATGAAGGAAAGACCATCGTGTTGGTCACCCACGAGCAGGAGATCGCGCAGGTGACCAAACGGGAGGTCGTTCTCAAGGACGGATGGATCGAGGAGGACCGAAATGAAACTGCATGAGATGCTGCGTACCGCGCTCAGCGCGCTGCGCGCTCACAAGATGCGGACTTCCCTGTCGGTTCTCGGAATCGTCATTGGTGTGGCGGCGGTGGTGGCGATCATTGCGCTGGTCAACGGCGCGACCGCGGAAGTGACGGACCAGATCGCCGGATTGGGAATGAAAACGATCACCATCGATGTATTCCCGACGGCCATCTCATCTGCCGCGGCATCTCAGGCGCTCAGTGAGGAGCTGACATCGGAATTCCTGGAGGCCCCATCGGTCTCGCAAGTCGTTCCGACCGCCTCGACGAGGGCGACAGCGATGATCGGCGGCGAAGAGATCGACGCCACGGTGAACGGAGTGACCCCCGAGTACCAGGACCTGTTCGAAGAGTTTTCTCCGGTCAGCGGGCGTTTCATTCATCCGCTTGACGACGACCGAAAGGTTGTGGTGCTCGGCGCCGGTTTCGCCGCTGACAACTTCTTCGATGCAGACCCCGTGGGCGAAGAACTGGTTCTCGTCATCGGCAACCAGAAGACGGCGTTCACCGTGATCGGCGTGATGAGCGAAGCCGGAACCGTTGGGTACCAGAACCTGGATGACGCCGTTTATCTTCCGTTATCCACCGTGCAGATTCTCTCCGGCTCGCGCCAGTTCAGCTCCTACATCGCACAAGCGGCCGATGAACAGGTCATCGAGCAGGCGGCTGCGGAGATCGAGGCCGTCTTGGACGGGGTGATCGATACATCGAGCAGCACGGCGGCCCCGGTCACCGGACCGGGGGGTGGCGGGATCATGGGGCGCATGCGAGATCCGTACACGGTGACGATCCAGAAGGAAGCGATCGAGAGCTACGAGGAAACGGTGAACACGATGGCCCTCATCCTCGGGGGCGTGGGAGCGATCAGTCTCCTGGTCGGCGGCATCGGGATCATGAACATCATGCTCGTGTCTGTCACGGAGCGGACCCGGGAGATCGGAATCCGGATGGCGATCGGCGCCAAGCCGAAGGACATCCGGACGCAGTTTCTGGTGGAGTCCGTCATGATCAGTCTTCTCGGTGGCGTACTGGGCCTGGGCATCGGGTGGCTCTGTGCGTGGTTGGGGTCGATGCTCGGAGGATGGCCGTTCGTCATCTCGATCACCCCGGCGCTCCTGGCCTGCGGATTCTCTTTGCTGATCGGCGTGACGTTCGGTCTGTATCCGGCGCTCCGTGCCGCCAAGCTCGATCCGGTTGAAGCGCTTCGGTACGAGTAGGCGGCACCATGTGCAGAAACAAGGGGAGTCTGTTACGCTTTAGTCCTGCTAAATCCTGTTGGTGTGGTGCACCATGGTCCGACGCTCTCTTAGCTAGCGAGAGCGGAGGCCCCTTCGTGCATCCATCGGGCTTGTGGAATCGTATAGAGGAGTCTTCGTGCATCTTATCGTCGCAAGAACCGCAGCAGCGATTGCTATCATGATGGCCACCGCCGTCGCATCTTCGCTCTCCGCTGAAGCATCCGAAGCACGGCTCTACTTTTCGTCCGACTCATCGGGGATTGTTGAGCTGGAGTCGGTCTTCGAAGGGGAGTTCTTCTGGATCGTTGTCGAGGATAGGGACGAGAACACCGACTGCGATGTGCGTGACAAGATCTGGGCCGATGTGGATGTCTCGGCCGGCTGTTTTGCCGCCAGCTGGGTGAGCTATGGGCCCGACCATCTCGGAGCCGACGGCAACCCCTACGATAGCCCCGACTATGTGCCGTACGAAGGCCACTTCCCCGGAACCGAGGGGTCCTATGATTTCGACTTCCTCGAAGAGACAACGAACGACTCCGGTGTCTTCGTGTCCTGCCGCCCGTTTCAGCTAGGGACACGCGAGGACTACGGGGTCCCTCGGATGAACACCCATGTCTTGGATGATTTCCTGTGTCCTGGCGGGAGCTGGCTCCATGACTTTCATGACGATCTTTCGGCCGTCCCCGTGCTTCCGGAGGCCTATATCACGGGCGCGGCCCCTCCAATGTCCGAGTTGGTGGAGCCGCTTGATGCTGCTTCCTTAACAGGGACCTACACCGATCCGACGCCCGGGGAGGAAGACGATCGCGCGACCGCGAACATCCCGTTGTGTGAGGTCTCGCCGTGCGTCGAGTGGGATCAATCCGAGTACTTCGATGCCAACGGTGCGGCCACGCTGATCGTCGCGGACGCCGATGAGAACATGAACTGTGGCGAGGTCGAGTACGTTCCCGTGTTTCTCTTCGCTTGCCACAGAGACTGGGAGGTTTCGATCGATTGCCCGGGCTGCGATTGCACGGAGGATTTCTCGGCCGTGTTTGACGAGCACTGGTCCGATCTGCGATCGACAGGCGGAGTGAACGGCGAGACAGGAGATGCGGGCCCCGCGGATGCCCCGATCGAGCCCTACAACGCCTATCACTCGGAGAAGAACGCCTACGGTGTTCAGGGTGCGGAGGACGGGAAGTACTACTACAGCTATCCGGACGGGTACGACACGCTCCGGTCGGACGGAGTCGCCATCGTCTTGCACTACGCGCAGGAGACCGGCCCGGATACTGGGGTGTTCGAGGTTCGCTTGAACAGCATCCTTGTCGACTTGGGGTTCCGATCGCTGCCCGAGGGTTCGGTCGTCCGAGCCCACTACATGGATCCCACGCATGGAGGCGTTGCCTCGGCGAGCACGGCCATCGAAGGAGTTGTGCCCTGCTCAACCGCATCGTTCGTTGATTCCGCAAGTCATGACGTTTCTGAGTACGCACCCGATCAGGAGATCTACGTTCACGTGACGGATCCATCGCATTCGGGTGCCTTCATACTGCAGGAGGCGCTTGAGTTCGAGGGTTGTCTGTACGACCTCATGCCTCTCCCTGGAGTCCCCCTTCCCACGAACGTGTTCTTCGTAGGCCCGCTGCAGACGGCCGCACAGCCCGGAGAGTGGATCGAAGCCTTGTACCGCGATCCCGATCAGGAGCGAGACTGCTCCCTGGCGACGGCGCGGCTCCAGGCGGATCCCGGCATCGACGAAGAGATCTGTGTGGAGGTGTCTCCCAATCCTTTCGCGGCGAGCACAACGTTCGTGATTCGGTCGCAAGCGGAACCGACGGAGGTCGTGCTCCGCATCTTCGACCTGTCAGGCGATGAGATCTGGTCGCAACGTGGCGAAAACACGTCCGTGATGACCTGGAATGCAACGGATCTCGAAGGTTGCCGCGTCGCTCGCGGAGTGTACATCTACCGAATCGAGGTCACCACGCCGCAGACGACCGCAGCGATGCTGGACACATTGGTCGTCAAGTAGAGCGGGGCTTCACGTTGTGCAACCCATGGCGTGACTAGCTATGCCCAACCCGTTCACCACCCGATCGAGTGGCGGCTAGAGGAGGCGCACCGCTGTTCCGTAGGCGAGGATCTCCGCGGCGCCGGACATCGTCTGCGAGGTGGTGAACCGAACGCCGACGACAGCGTCGGCCCCGAGCGACGCCGCTTGGGCGAGCATCCGTTCGATCGCCTGATCGCGTGCCTGATCGAGCATCACCGTGTAGTCCTTGATCTCGCCGCCGACGATCGTGCGGAGGCCGGCCATGACGTCACGTCCGATGTGGCGGGCGCGGATCGTGTTGCCGCGGACAAGGCCGAGGATCTCCGCCGTCTCTCTGCCGGCGACCGATTCAGTGGTTGTCGTGATGATCGCCTCTTGCATGTCTCTCCTCCCGCCGCCGTTCCAGCACCAGCCCCACCAGCGTCAACAGCAACCCCGCGCCGCCGACGAGGATGACAACCTTGAAGAACAGGATGATCCCCGGCGCGGTGATGAGCCAGCGGACGAACCAGTAGATGAGATACCCCACCAGACACGCCCCGGCGGTCATCAACAAGCCGTACCCAGCTCTGAGCATCACGGGCCTCCTTGGACGATCTGATTGCTCCTTTACGAATTGTCCAGGCTTGGCCGGAGCATGTCCAACCCTGTGCGGTGGGGGTTCCTGCCCAGCGATTCCGGGACCTTGTTCGATCACAACGGATCTCACTCCGTTACGACGTCGAACAGGCCAGAGCGATCTCCGCCATCCTCAGGAATCCTCGTTCCCGCTGATCGGCGGTCGCCTTCTGTTCGGTGACCAGGCTGTCACTCACCGTCAGGACGGCCAATGCATGAGCTTCGAACTTGGCGGCGAGCGTATACAACCCGGCCGTCTCCATCTCCACCGCAAGCACACCAAACGCCGCCCACTTCCTCCAGGCGTCCGGGTCGTCGTGATAGAACGTATCCGAGGAGAGGACGCTCCCCACGCGAACATCGATCTCCGACTCTTTCGCAGCCTCGTACGCGCTCAGGAGGAGGGAAAAATCGGCCGTGGGCGCGTAGTCCCGCCCGTCGAACCGCAACCGGTTGACGTGCGAGTCGGTCGATGCCGCCATCGCCAGAATGAGGTCTCCGACGTTCAGATCGGGCCGAAGCGCTCCGCACGTCCCGACACGGATGAGCGTCTTGGCCCCGTATTCATTCAGCAGTTCGTGGATGTAGATGGAAGAGGATGGGATTCCCATTCCCGTCCCCATCACCGAGACCTCCCGGCCGCCGTAGCGGCCGGTGAACCCCAGCATCCCCCGGACTTCGGTGACGCAGACCGCTTCTTGTAGGAGCCTATCTGCGATCACCTTCGCCCGGCGCGGATCCCCGGGAAGAAGCACTGTGGATGCGATTTCTCCCTGCTTGGCGCGAATGTGTGTGCTCAATCGGTCCCTCCTCACGTTCTTCGTGGAGTCAGTGTACGTGAACGAATCCGATCGGGGTCAAGTCTTGCAATCACGCATTGCGAACTCCACCTGCCCTCGCGAATGTGTGATTGCAAGACTTGACCCCGACGGTGCGACCGCAGAGCTGCACCTGTGCGGTCCCGAGTCCCGGGGTTTCGCGGATGAACGAAGTCCTACGGCCGAGCAATCAGCCGATGCCTGTAATTCACAGACAACACATTCCATCTTTTTAACAGAATGGTTGTCAAAGTTGAATGATCAAAGCTACGATGGAATCACGCGCTGTAGGAAGGAGCACAGACATCTGTCGGCTCAGAAACGGTTGCGGAGAAAGGAGGAAATACGCGAGTGAGTGAGCAATCCGTAGGGTTTGGAGACGAAGGGAGGTGTGATATGCGGACAAGAACTCTGATGGTCGTATTGATGGTATTGATAGGTGCATCACTTCTCGGTATTGCCGGGGGCGCGGATAAGGTATTGTACGACGGCGCCGGGACGCAGCTCTATTTGGGGCCATTCAGCGAGGAATACACGATCGCCTCATCCGATCCCTGCTGGGTGAGACATGGATGGGAGGATTTTGAACGGTTCCCGGGGATGGTGAGTGGATTCATCCATAGCCATGATGATGTAACGAGTCCGGGTGGTTTCTTCTTCCAACTGGAGATCGACGGGAAGCGGATTCATCTGAACCGTCAAGTGATCGCCTATCCCCTGGACGAACCAGGTCATACGGTCATGAAGCTGCATTGGTGGATTCAGTTCCCGAGCGGCTACTTCCCACCGGGGGAGTACGAACTCACAGGAACGTGGGGTTGCCGGAACCCAAGAAGTCCGAACGCTGCACCCAATTACTTTGTACGAACGGTTTCACTGATCGTGACACCGTAGCGACGGAAGCATGGGGTCTACCATCGGGTCTTGCACGGAGACGGGAACGCCCCTGTTGAGGTAGACTGTTTCGGACGGGGGTGTGGCTCATGGGGTCCGCGGTCTTTGACCGCTCGGCTCTGAAATGCCGCCCCCGTCTTCTGTGCCATCCAGGAGAGTCCAACGGGATGGTGCCGACTACACGACAGGATCGAGTAGTCCGTGGCTCTGAGCAGTAGACGAGACCGCCTGGATGCGCGAACTCAGACTGCAAGGAGGCACAC
>CAZKPU010000018.1:0-19963 GCA_964554715.1 uncultured Thermotogae bacterium
AATTCCGTCCTGCGGTATCGCTATGTGATGACGGAAGTCATGCGCGGGACGATGGAGGAGCTGGGGTGCAACGTCTCCATCGCCTATGGATTGACGGAGGCGTCTCCGGTGATCACGATGACCCGGTTCGATGATTCGATCGACCGACGCGTGGAAACCGTTGGCAGAGCGCTTGACGGCATCGAGGTCAAGATCGCTGACGACGATCATCATCCTGTCCCTATCGGCGAAATGGGTGAACTCGCGTGCCGCGGTTACAACGTGATGATGGGCTACTACAAGTTACCCGGCAAGACATCGGAAGCCATCGATGATCAGGGCTGGCTCTATTCCGGCGATCTGGCGACGCTCGACGATGAAGGGTATGTCAAGATCGTCGGCCGTAAGAAGGATATGCTGATCACCGGCGGGTTCAATGTGTATCCGGCGGAGATCGAGGAGTACCTGTTCACGCATCCCAAGGTCCAGAACGTCTCCGTAATCGGCGTTTCCGATCCGGTTTTCGGCGAGGTCGCCGCAGCGTACATCATCCCCAAAGAAGGCGAAGAGATCGATCCGCAGAAGATCGTCGATTTCTGCGTCGGGGAGATTGCGAACTTCAAGGTTCCCCGGTACGTCATCGTCGTCGACGCGCTACCGATGACCCAATCGGGGAAGATTCAGAAGTTCAAGCTTCGCCAGCTGGCAAAGGACGCGTTCGATAACGGCCAGATGCTGAAACTCACACCCACCAAGAAGGGATCGTAACTCCATGCAACAAACCCATAGCTCCGATGAGGTCCTGCGGTTGACGCAGGATCTCATCTCGATCGAAAGCCATCATGAAACACCCGGAAGAGAAGCCGCTGTTGGGCGGTTCCTCGTCGATTGGTTCGGCAAACACGGCGTCGATGCCGATCTCTTCCCCGTGGAAGACGACCGTGCGAACGTGATCGCGACGCTGCCCGGACGCGGATCGACCGATCGCCCAAGCTTGATGCTGTGCGGACACTTGGACACCGTACCCCCGGGGGACATGCCGGACGCGTTCCGGCCGACCGTTGTCGATGACATGCTGTGGGGCAGAGGCGCCTGCGACATGAAGGGCGCTGTCGCCGCCATGGCGGTCACGTTGGTCCGCCTCAAGGAACGCGCCGTCCCGCTTCGAGGCGACCTCGTTTTTGCAGGAACCGTTGACGAGGAGACCGGCGCCCTCGGCGTCAAGACCCTCCTCGAGCAAGGTATACAGGTCGGTTCCGCCGTCATCGGTGAGCCGACGTCGCTGAGGATCGCGGTCGCCCACAAGGGAGCGTGCTTCGTCCGGGTCGAACTGTCCGGACGCGGCGCCCACGGTAGCTGCCCGGAACAGGGGATCAGCGCCGTTTCCGCCGGGTGCGAACTCGTTCGCGTCCTGGAGGGAACGTTCCGGACACGTCTTGACGCCCGGACCTATCCGCTACTGGGAAGATCCACCGTAAATGTCGGTCGTCTCTGTGGCGGCACGCAGCCCAATATCGTTGCCGAGCGATGCGAGGTGCACATCGATCGTCGTACGCTCCCCAGCGAATCCCAACCGCTTCGGGAGATCGAGGAGATCGTCGCCGACGTGTGCACCCGGCACGGTGTGACCGCGATTGTCGAAGAGATGCCGCTCACCGCCGTCGTACCCCACGTCGCACTGGGCACGTCTCCCTCGGCGCCTGTGGCTCAAGCCGCCATCCGCGCAGCGGAAGCTCTCGGCTTGGACAAAGAGCCGATCGGCCTCACGTACTGGACCGATGGAGGCCACCTCGGCGCCTCGGGTGTCGACACGCTCGTGATCGGGCCTGGCGATATCCGGTATGCCCATGGGCCGACCGAACACGTGCCGGTCGCCGAACTCGATCAAGCAGCGGCGTTGTACGAGCGTATCGCTCTCGACCACCTGCAGTAGGCCCCGCAGGAGATCGCTCGGGAGTCCGTGACAAGAACGCCCCGGTCATCGTTTCCGCGATGTCCGGGGCGTTTGATCTCTCGAGTGTGACCGGAGACGGCTAGGGTTTGTGCAAACGGCGAGCCGCAACGAAAGCAAGGCCGTTTTCCGTCAGCCGTCGCGCCGTGTGATTGAGAGCGTTGTGCTTGTCTAAGTAGTTCCGCTCGAGCAACGGCATCAGTCCCTTCTGCTCGATTTCCGTCTTGGGAAGGAAGTACTCAAGGATGTCCGATGGGTGCTCTCTCTTCGAGTCGATCTCCGGCGTTCCGCCCTCGTGCTTCGCCGAGATGTTGGACACTTTCCCTGCCAACTCCACCAACTCTTCGGTGCGGTCGTACGGCTGAATCACGATCGAGCGGTACGTCTCCGTAATGTGATGCTCGAACCTGACAACATCCTCAAACCCCAAACCACGTCGAAGTTCGGCGGTCTTGAGGATCGTGTCGTTATTAACGGAGTTCGACCAGTTGAATCCGATCAGCGACGTCGTCCCGTCGTCCCGCGAGAACAGCTTCGCGCCGATCAACGTCCACAGAGCCGCGTAAGGATTGTCGTTGCCCATGTACACGGAGATCTTGAACTCGATGTCAATCCCCAACTTGTGGAGGAAGTACCCCAGCAGAACCGTTCCCGGGTTGATGTTGAGAACCTGCCGGATCCCGTAGGTTGTGAAATAGTGGAGAAACTCGTCCACCCAACGGATCGCGTGATCGTTCGGCTGGCCGATCCCGCCGAAATAGCCGGTGATCGTCTCCGGGCCCCCCAGATGGACGTTCGATCCGTCGGTCCCTTTGGTGTCCAGCGTCTCAACGTACGATGCCCCGACGATCTGCATCGCTGCTGCCACCGCAAGCGTATCTCCTTGATCGGCACACTGTTCTTCCATGCAGCGAACCCGGATGAACCGCCCCGGCATGACCTCGCGGTTCTCGATCGCCTGTCGCGCTTCGGCGATCAACCACGGGAAGAATTGCAGCGCACTGATCTCGAGCGTCACCGCAGATTCGTCGTTGAACGGCATCGAGTCGACACGATCTCCGACCACTTGACGCCGGAAGTCGCTGATGGAAACGAACGCATCTCGCTCTCTTTGCTCGGTGAGCCAGTGGAGTTGATCGAGATACGGCGAGCCCGACTCGCGAAGCCGTTGAAGCAACGACTCAAGACGGCGCGCCTCGGCCGCTTTGCGGTTGATCTCTTCCGGGCCTCCGTGCTTGGCCACGACCTCAAGCAATGCGTTCACGATCTCGTTTCCCGGATCGAGGATCAGCTCGTTGATCTCCCGCACGCTCTGATCACTGATCCGAAGACGTTTTCGTAGCTCCTGTACGTCCATGTTCTTCCTTTCGCTGCCGCTGAAGTGCCACGCTACCCCGACTCATACCGCTTGAGGAGTTGCTCGAACTTCTCTTCTTCCCCCTTCAGCATGTGGTAGCAGTGTTCGTCGGCCGGGAACGTTCCCGCCTTCACGTCGTCGACATACGCTCGCATCGCATCGGTGATCACCTCAGCAACGTTGGCGTACTTCTTGACGAACTTCGGAGTGAACGCCTGGAACTGTCCGATAAGATCCGAAACGATCAACAACTGGCCGTCACAGTTCATCCCCGCTCCGATACTCAGCACGGGAATCGACAGCCGTCGGGCGATGAACCCGGCAACCTCCGGAGGCACCGCCTCGAGGAGTAGCAGCTGAGCCCCAGCCTCCTCGATTGCCAGAGCATCCTCAATCACCATTCGAGCGGACTCGACGGTCCTACCCTGAGCCTTGTGTCCACCCAGTTGTCCTGAACTCTGCGGGGTCAGTCCGATGTGACCGCATACGACGATCCCTGCGTCCAGGATCGCCTTGATTCTGTCTACAACGCGAATACCGCCTTCCAGTTTGATCGCGTCGACTCCCGCTTCCTTCAGGAACCGTCCCGCGTTCTTGACCGCGTCGACGTTGCTTGGCTGATAACTGAGAAACGGCATGTCGCCGATCACGAAGGCGGTCGGGGCGCCGCGTCGAACCGCCTCGGAATGAACGATGCACTGGTCCATCGTCACCGGGACCGTGCCCTCATACCCATAGACGCACATCCCCAGAGAGTCGCCGACCAACAGCATTTCCAGACCGGCCGCTTCGGCAAACTGTGCCGTAGGATAGTCATACGCCGTAAGCCATGAAATCTTCTCCCCCGCCTGCTTCATCTTGTGCAGATCGAGGATCGAGATCTTGCGCCGTCTTTCCGACATGTGGCCTCCTTACGTTCTCACGTTTCCAGTTCTCCAGCCATTGCCCGCATCCTCAGCAGCCCCCGCCCGAACCGTCTCAACAGCTGATCGAGGCGGCAGAGCGGGAGTCCGATGACGTTGTAGTAGTCACCATCGATCCGTTCGACAAACACGGCGGCCGCCCCCTGGATCGCGTACGCACCCGCCTTGTCGTGGTACTCCCCAAGCGCCAGATACGCTTCGATCTCTTCCTCGGCTATGCGCCGGAACCAGACCGTCGTCGATTCGATCGCCTGCTCAAGGCGGTTCGACTCCGAATCCAGCACACATAACCCCGTCCACACCGTGTGCTCGCGCCCGCTGAGGCTTCGAAGCATCTCTCGAGCATCGGCACAGCTTCCCGGTTTTCCGAGGACCGTTCCGGCCACAGCAACCATCGTGTCGGCAGCTACGATCAACCCGTCTTGCCGCTGCGCAACATCTCTTGCTTTGCGCTCGGCGAGCGTCCGCACTTGATCCCGCGGTAGACCGCTCGCCACCTCCTCGACATCACTCCGCACGACCTTCAGCGATAGCACGAAGCGATTCAGTAGGTCGATACGGCGCGGCGACCCCGACGCAAGGACGATTCGACGGCCGTAGTCGGCTGTCGAATTATCAATGATCCGATGGCCAGCATCCCCTGTCGGATTACCGACGATTCGACGGCCGTAGTCGGCTGTCGAATTATCAATGGTCCGATGGTCCATGTCCCCCGTCGGATTCTCAATGATCCGCCCGTTGAACCTAGACACCGCGTTCTTCCGGAGATCGCTTCAGGATTCGGATTCCCGCCCTCATGGAGCCGTCCCTCCATCGATCGAGCCCTCGCCGCCAAGACTGGACGACACTCCGCAGTAGATCATCGTATACGGATGACGAAGATCGATCCCCTGATGCACGAGAATAATCCCTGCCGACGCTTCACCTGCAGCGAGCCACCGCTGCTGCGTGAAACCTTCGGTCAGATCGACGAAAGACGACCGACTGAAGAAGAGAAACGTCGATCCCGCCTGCTGCAAGTAGAACGCATAGGGGGTGAACTCCGCTCCGGTAGGCGACGCGGCCCATACCATCACGGCGCCGGTTCCGGCTAGCGGCGCAAGCACGTCCCACAACCGGTCGGATTCCTGCGCCGCTTCGCCGCCGACCGGCTCCTCGCCAACACGCGGTTCCTCAAGTTCGACCAGCATGATCCTCAACCGATCCGTCTCCCCGCCACACGAGAACAGATGGAGCGTGTCGCTTGGGACCCCGAGAAGGACCGACATCTCCTCGGAACCTACGGCTTCGTCAAGCAACGCACTCAGAAGAGGGATCTCGACCGAGCCGCTCGCCACCGATCTCTGCCGCGGATCTTCGTAGGACGGGTCGATCGCCGCATCGCTTCCGGGCTCCGTCCTCGAAGCGGTCGAAATCAGAGCCGTTGTGCCGATCGTAAGGGTGACGGATCTCTGCTCTTGACCGGCATACACGATCGTGAACGGCTGACGGGGATCGATCGTGTCGCCCAATCGAAGCACGCCGATGCTCCCGGATCCGAATGCAGGATCGTCGGGGTTCGGCTGCAGCCATCCGCTCAGGAACCCCGTGGTGATCTCCGCCCACGATTCCGCGACCGACGGAACCGGTTCTGTCCCGAACTGGCGAACGACGAACCGCGTCGGATCAAGGCCGATCTGCGCAACGTTCCCTTCGACCGTCACATTGACATACAAGGCGTTCGTATCAGCGTAAGGTCGCAGCTTCTCCGCCAGTCCCGGCGAGATATCGCTGTCAAACGCTCGATCGTTGAGGTAAACGAAGAAAACCGCGATCTCCACACCGTTGAGATCAAGCCGCATCGTCGCGAATAGATCCTGATCCAGACCGGTTTCCCAAGAGATCTGCTCGCTGGTCTGTCCGTTTGCACAGACACCAGCGAGCATCATTCCTATCACAAATGCAACGTGGCACGCAGCAACCTTGTGCGCGCGTTTCACGCCCTGCCCTCTCTTCCCGATTCGTTCTTCTTCCCGGGTTTCCCTCTCCTGCTTCCTAGAAACAGCAGGTCCACCAACCACAGCAAGCAGAAACCCAGAACGCCCAGAAGAACCCGACCAGAAGCAACGCCAGCATTTCGATCGGCACGTACCTCACCTCCCCGCGAATTACAGCCACGTGTTCAACAATAGCACAGCAAGAGCCCTTGAGACAATCCCCGCAGGCTGCGGCACCGCTATACGGCACCGCCCTTCCTCCACAACGTACCTTGCGGCGTGTCTTTCAGCACGATCCCCAAGGCATCGAGCCGATCTCGGATTTCGTCGGCAAGGTCGAACAGCTTCCGTTCGCGGAGTGCATTGCGAAGCTCGATCAGCAGATCGACAAGCTCTGCCTCCGTCTGCCCGTTACCGCCGGCATCGACCGGTCCGCCGTTGGCTAGGATCCCCAGCGGCGCCGACAGCTCCCGCACAAGCTCGACAGCAAGCGGGAGTGCCCCCCGGTCCGCTCCCCGCGCATCAGAACGGAACCGGTTGACCTCGCCAACGACCTCTTGAAGCGCGCCGATCGCTCCCACCGTGTTGAAATCGGCCTCCATCGCGTCGACGTACTTCACGCGCAGGGCGTCCAGTCGCTCGAGAAACAGCGCCGCCTCGCCCTTCAGCGACGGGCGGACAGCAGGCTCGATCGCCTCGCTCTCGATGTCCGAGACCAATGTGGCGATCCTCTCCACAGCCGCACGCGCGGCCTGGAGTCCTTCTTCGGAGTAGTCCAACGGCTTCCTGTAGTGCCGTGACAGGTAGAAGTACCGGACCGTATGCGCTCCGTACTGATCGACCACGTCTTGCGCGTATGCGAAGTTGCCGAGCGACTTGGACATCTTCTCGCCCTGGAACGACAGCATCCCGTTGTGAAGCCAAACCCGGAAGAACGGTTCATCAAACGCCATCTGCGCCTGAGCGATCTCGTTCTCATGATGCGGGAAGATCAGATCATTGCCCCCGGCATGGATATCCAATCTCGGCCCCAAGTACTTCCGGGACATCACAACACACTCCGTGTGCCACCCCGGCCGCCCCACGCTCCACGGCGACGGCCAGCTCGGCTCGCCCGGTTTGGCCGACTTCCACAGCGTGAAGTCCAGCGGGTTTCGCTTGAGCGATGACATCTCCACCCGGGAGCCGGCTTCCTGTTCGTCCAACCGCCTTCCCGACAGCTGTCCGTACTCGGGAAGAGAGTCCACGGCGAAGTAGACATCGCCCTCGACCTCATACGCTGCGTTCCTCTCGACGAGAATCTTGATCAGATCGATCATCTCATCGATGTGCTCGGTGGCCTTGGGGCTGTGATCCGGAAGACGAACATCCAGACGTTCAAGCAACCGGAAGTACGCGTCCGTGAACCGCTCGGCCACCTGTTGGACGGACTCACCGGTCTGGTTGGCACGATCGATTAGCTTGTCATCGACATCCGTGATGTTCTGGACGTAGATCGTCTTCCACCCGTGGAACCGCTCGACGTACTTGCGGAAAGCGTCGAAGACGATGATCGGACGGACGTTGCCAATGTGGAGATAATCGTAGACCGTGGGCCCACAGACGTACAGCCCAAAGGTGCTTCCATCGGACGGCTCGAACGCTTCCAGTTGTCTGGTCAGGGTGTTGTACAGCTGCATCGCCCACCTCCTCTTGGCATGGCGCCTAGTATAGGTGACTCCCATGGAGACTGCCATGTCGTCGCCGCGGCCAAGACCTGCCGCTACGCCGGCTACCCTTGGTTTCGACCTTTGGCGTACACTGCCGGGATGAGCTTCGGGAACGCGTTGACAGTGATCGGGTTGTCCTTGCTGCCGGTATCCGAGCTGCGGGGTGCGATCCCCGTTGCAGTGGCGTTCGGTTTCCCGCCCGCGCTCACGTACGTCATCGCCGTTTCCGCCAACCTACTGGTTCTCCCGATCGTGCTGCCGCTGCTCAGATGGCTGCTTCCGCATGTCGAACGCATCTCATGGATCCATGCTCTTTGGGCGGCGTGGGCTCGCCGCGTCGAACGGCACAGCCGCCGCGTCGAGCGGTTCGGATCCTGGGCGTTGTTTCTGCTGGTTGCCGTTCCCCTCCCCGGTACCGGTGTTTGGACGGCCTCCGCAGCCGCTTTCTTGTTGGAGATCCCCCTGCGCAAAGCCGTCCTCCCGGCATTGGCGGGGCTGCTTGTCGCCGGAGGCCTGATCCTTGCAGCATCGCTCGGCGTGCTGAATCTTGTCGTCTGATCGAGGCCAACCGCGGTTCAGTGCGGGGACCTACCTGCGGTCACCGCGGACGACGTATCTGGCGAGGACCGGGAGCATCAAGACCCCCACTCCGAAGAACACAACCCCGATCGTCCAGAACCGAGCGCGAGACAGGCTCGCCACGCCCATCACATCCCGCATCGCATCCGCCATATACGTCAGCGGCAGCAGACGGCTGACGGTTCTCAGCCCCGCCGGCAGGACGTCCGGCGGGAAGTAGATCCCCGCAAGGAACATCATCAGAATCGCGAGGATGTTCGCGACTTGCGCGGCGCTGGACGCGCGGCGGACAACCAACGCGATCGCCGTACCCAGCGCCATCGTTCCCAGGGTGGATGCTGCGATGAAAAGGACGTACCTCAGCCAATCCACGTCAAACGCAACGCCAAACAGTAGACGCGCGCAGGCGATCGTCAGCAGCGTCGAAACAAGGATCACCACCCATCGGACCGTGATGATCGCCATCAGCAACGAGGTCGGCGGCATCGGCGTTACAAGCATCCGGTCGAGCAGCTTGCGCTCTTTCATCGCCGTCAGATGCCCCGACACGGCGAACAGCCCGGCGGACAGAACCGTGAACGCAAGGATCCCCGGAAGGGTGTGCCGCATCCATCCCGTCTCCTCCGTGGTTCCGCCGATCTTCCGCTCGGCCTCGATCAACGGCGCCGCTTCCTGCAGCGCGAGCGAAATCGACGAGGAAAGCGATCGCGCCGCCGCTTCCAACGCGAAGTTCTCCTGTGCCCGACTCGCATTGAAGATAAACCTCAGTTCGCCATCCTCCATAGCCGCTCCGAAATCGACCGTCCGCTGCATCACCGCCTCGCTCCAATCGGCGGCTTCGTCAAACTCCGTCACCCGGAACCCGAGCGACTCGCCGGCTGCAACGATCCTATTGCTATCTACCGACACGAGAACTCCGAGGGCGGTCTCGTCGGCCCGTCCTCCGTCACCGAGCAGAAACCCGAAGATCACGATGAACAGAATCGGAAACAGGAACGTGAACACCGCAGAAGCCTTGTCTCGGAAGAAGATCGAGAACTCCGCCCGGGTCAACGCAACGATCGCCTTCATCGCTCCACATCCCACGACAGCCGCTTCACGGCGATCAGGATCGACGCGACGATCCACGCTCCCGGGACAAGCAGGGTCGCCAGCCACGGAACATGGCCGACCTCGACGCCGCTCGTCCGACGGACGCCTTCGGCCAGATACGTCACCGGGTTGATCAGCATGATGACCCGCAGGGCGATCGGGACGTCACCGATCGAGAAAAACAAACCTCCCAAGAACATCATCGGCATGTTGAGGATGTTGGCGATCGCCATCCCGCCATTCGCCGTCCGCGCAAGCGCCGCAATGAGGAATCCGAACGCAAGGAACGTGCAAACGGCCAGAAGCAAAAACAGCAGCGTGGCCGGCTGCAGAACGCTGACCGATGCCCCCAGCCCGAACGTCCCGAGGACGATGAGCGCCGCCGCCTGGATCACACACAACGCGAGATGCCCCAATCCGTAGCCCACCAAGTACCGTGGCACCGAGAGAGGAGTGACCCAGTACCGTCGAAGCAGCCCTTGATCCCGCCCGTACAGAATGCTTCCCGGTACGCCGAACAGGCCCACCGTCAGGAACCCCATCACAAGAACCCCCGGAAGGACGAAATCGATGTAAGCGAGTTCGCCGGACCCGTCCGCTGACACCGTCTCAAAGAGGACGTCGGGCTCGACGGCGGGGTCGTAGTCCCCAACAGCCATCTGGAGCTCACGGTCGACCGTTGCAAGCACCTGTCCGATCACGTCGAACGCCAGCTCGGACGTTGTTCTGCCCTCGTCGACCCACACCTCGATGTCGACCGGCCCCGGTTCCGCGCTTGTCCCTGCGCTCATCCGCTGCCCGAACGCAGCATTGAACCCGACAGGGATCACGATCACAGCATCAAGCTCGCCGCCCTGCAATCGAGCGCGTTGCGTCTCGACGATCCGCGAGACAACTTCGTCGGTATCCACAATCGGCTCGGACAGGGCGAACAGCGGCTGCGCCATCTCTCCGGTATCGCTGAGTTCCCGAAACGCCTGCTCGATGACTCCCGCCGGATCGAACCCTTCCTGCGGCGACTCCATCCGCACCAGCGCTACGTCGAAGACAACGCTCGTCGTACCGATGCCGGAAAACACGAGCGTCAGGATCAACAGCAGGAACAGCGGGAACACGAGGAACCAGAACAGCGTCGTTCGCTCGCGGAACGCCGTAATCACGTACGTCGCTGCAACCGACAGAATGTCTTTCATTCCCGAAGTGTGCGCCCGGTCAGGGATAAGAAGACGTCTTCCAGATTTGGCTGACGCACAACAACATTGCTCAGCTTCACCTGCTCCCGCTTCGACCACTCCAGAAGCCGTTCCATCGCATCCATCAGATCCATCGTGTGCGCCGTCACCGTTTCTCCATCGATGCGGATCTTGTGACAGCAGGTGTTAAGCGCCGTGCTTGCACCGTTCGGGCTTGTCCCGGCCCCGCCGACCGAGAACTCGAGAATCGTCTCCTGCCCCAACCCCGAAGCCAACTCAGCCGGAGAGCCCGACGCGATCACACGGCCGTGATCCATGATCCGCACGTCATCGGAAAGCGCCTCCGCTTCCTCCATGTAATGCGTCGTGAGAATCAGCGTCCGTTCGCGTCGTTTCAGATCCGCCATGATGTCCCAGATATTCCTTCTTGCCTGCGGATCGAGCCCCGTGGTCGGCTCATCCAAGAAGATCAGATCGGGATCGTTGACCAGCGCCACCCCAAGCGCGAGACGCTGTCTCTGACCACCGGACAGCGACCGCACGGGAGCCTTCTCCTTCTCTCGCAGGGCCACTCGCGCAAGGATCTCCTCGGCGGGGATCGATCGATCGAAGAACGAGGAGAACAACCTGATCACCTCTCGCACCCGAAGATACGGCTCGAAACTGCCCTCCTGAAGGAGCACCCCCATCCGCTGCTTCGCCACCCGATCGACTCGTCTGAGCTTCCTGCCAAGAAGCTCGATCTCTCCGCCGTCCGGCACACGGATCCCCTCAAGCATCTCCAACGTCGTCGTTTTTCCTGCGCCGTTCGGACCGAGAAGCGTGAACACCTTTCCCACAGGGACGTCAAACGAAATGCCGTCCACCGCGATCACGTCGCCGTACCGTTTCCGGAGCGATGTAACCCTCAGGGCGATCTGTTCCATGGCTCTCCGCTCATCTCACAACCGACACCGGCTTCGCGCATCCCGACGCCGATCCGTTGCCGCCGGCCGGTGACGCATCCCGTCCCGCCGATCGTTCCTGTTCGACGTCGCCCGCCAGGGTCTCCAGCGATCGGCATACCCATTATGTCGATCGCGCCTGTTCGACGTCGCCCGCCAGGGTCTCCAGCGATCGGCATACCCATTATGTCGATCGCTCCTGTTCGACGTCGGCCGCCAGGGTTTCCAGCGATCGGCATACCCATGTCGGACGCACCCTTGCATGCTCCAGCATCGCTACAGACGTCACGCCGGTCAACACAAGCGCACTATCCATCTCCGCGTTCGCCGCACCGAGGATGTCGGTTTCCAGCCGATCCCCGACCGCGAGGACATGGTGTCGTCCAATCCCCAGGCGATCGAGTGCCAGGTCGAACGCAGCTCGTTCCGGCTTGCCGGCCACCGCATCCGGTCCGTACCCCATCCCCTGCAAAGCACCGACCATCGCACCGGCGCCGGGTGACGCTCCTCCGCTGCCCGGAAAGGTCGGATCGGTGTTGGTCGCAAGAAGCGACGCACCGTTTTCCAGAGCCCTCAGCGCCGATGCGAGACGATCGTACGTAACCCCCCGATCCATGCCAACGACAACCCACTCCGCCTGATCAGGATCGGTCAACCGGTGTCCCAGGCGCACAAGTTCCGCTTCCAAACCCGGCTCGCCCAGCACAAATAGGTCGACAGAACCAGCAAGGCGCTGAAGCAGGGTTCCGGCGATCCACGACGAGGTCACGATCTCCTCTTCACGCACTGGAATCCCCAGTCCTGTCAGGCGCGCGGCAACCTCGTTTGCCGGCCGAGTCGAGTTGTTGGTGAGGAACACCAGGTCACCCAGCGCCCGCAATCTCCGGATCGCCGCAGCCGCTCCGGCAACGATCCGTCCGCCGCGAACGACAACACCGTCCATGTCCAAGACAAAGCCACGATACGACCTCATTTCTTCCTTCCACCTTCCACAGCCGGGTGACGCCCAAGCCCCCTCAAGGCGAACCGAGCAGCATCGTCGCAAGAACGACAAAGACGCCAAGCAACATCACGAGAACGCTCTCTTCGATACGGAAGAGATTGCGGGGAAGTCTCATCCTCTGCAAGACACGGAGCTTCACTCCGGCGAACATTCCGACGGCGACGATTCCCAGGCTACAGCCCGCCTGAACCAGCATGTCAGCGGCCGTTCCCGTGTCCTCCCCCGGTGCAAGGATCCTCGAAAGCATGAAGACAAACGGCATCCCCGCTCCAAGCATCCAATACGGGACCCCTCCGTGCCGGACTCTGCCGCCCCGCCCCCGCGCAAGCCCCACCGGCAACAGCCTGGAAAAGACCACTGTGGTGCAGAACATCAGCAGCCACAGCAGCGCTTGCTGAAGCGGAGGGCTCCCTCGAAGAAGCCATTCCTTGGCCCAGAACCCTCCGACAAACGGGAACCCGGCGATGGCAGCACACCCAACGAGCAGAGCGGCCCGGGTCGATGCGGGGATCTCATGCCGGCGGATCCGCAAAACGGAGAGCTGCGTGCTCCCCAAACGCCGTCCTGCATCACCGACCGCGAGGAACAGCAGCCCCTTGAACATCCCATGGGCAACCACATACATCAGCACACCCACTCTGGATGCCTCGGTTCCCGCACCGATTCCGATCAGCAGGTAACCAACCTGAGACAGGGTGCTGAACGCGAGCATCTTCTTCGCATCGGTCTCCACGACCGCATACAACGCTCCCATGAGCCCCGTCACGATCCCGAGAACCGTCAGTGCCTGCTGCATCGGAAGGATGAAGGAGAACCGCAGCAGAGCCAACACTCCCATCTTGATCACCAATCCGGACAGAAGCGCCGACACCCCGGCGCTCGCCGACCCATGGGCCGCAGGCAACCACAGCGAATACAGGAAGACCCCTGCTTTCACCGCGATCCCGGCCGTGATCAGTGATGCGGCCACCGGAATCCATCCCGCTTCAGCCGCCGTCAGCGATGCGAGATGTTCGCCCACCTGCTGCAACCCCAGCGAACCTGTGCGGGCGTAGACAACGGCCACACCCAGCAGATAGATGCTCATCCCCAGCGATGCCAGCAGCAGGTACTTCAGGCTCGCCCAGATCTGGACAGGCTGTCTCTCGTACGCCACGAGCAGGAAACTGGTCAGCGTCAGCAGCTCCAGCAACACATAGATGTTGAACATGTCGACGGACATGCACAGCGCTGTGACGGCTCCCGCAAGCACAAGAAACAACGCGTAGAACGCCGAGCGGAGTTCGCTCCGCCAGACGTAGGCGAGCACCGCTCCGGCCAACAGCTGCTCAAGCAGAACGAAGGCAACCGCCGGACGGTCCATGACAAGAGTGATTCCAAGCGATCCCCATCCGCCGAGCGTCTCTTGAACCGGTCCGAGCTTCACGACCACGCTGATCCAGTATGCGATGAGGCCGGTGCTGATCGCCCATGTGGAAGCGGCGATCCAGCGGCTTCGCCTCCCCATCATCAGGCAGATCGCCCCACCGATCACGCACGCCAGCGGCGCGGCTACAAGCGTCATCGCTCACCCTCCCGCGCAACGGCACGCTCGATACGCAGCGCATCGGTGGTGTGGTACCGTTCCGCAAGCACCATGACGAAAACGAGAGCCAGGGCAAGGATGGCGAAGCTGATCACGATGGCGGCCAGAACAAGCGCTTGGGGCAAAGGATCGGCAACATCGGTCATGACCGATGGCGGGACGATCGGCGCCGTGGTCGATCGCTGCGTGTCAAGAGAGATCAGCAACAGGATCGTACTCGAGTTGACGAGGCCGAGCGCGAGAAGCTTGAACACCAGGTCCCGCCGGATCACCAACGCTCCGACCCCGATGACGAACAAGACAACCGCGACGACAACCCCGGCGGGAGGCATCAGATTTCACCTCGATGCTCGATGAACAGATGGATGATGGCCCATCCACCGAGGAACACCTTGATGGCGATCAGAAGGTTGTAGACAAGCAGCCAGCCACCCCCGGTCAGCTCTCCCGGAACCCCCGCCGGTAACAGCCCCGATCTCGGAGCACCGACAAGAAGGGAGGTCAGAGCAAGCCCCAGGATGAGCACCACCACCCCCCATTCGAGCCGCGCCAGCGCCTCTTCGTGGAACCGCCTTGCCACCGTCTGCGCTCCCACCGCAACCGCCACCAGCAGCAACCCGCTCGCCGCCACGGCTCCTCCCCCGAACCCCCCACCCGGCGAGAGATGACCGAACACGGCCAGATAGATCCCCAGAAGGGTCACAGGAGGGAACAAGAGGTACGCGGACCGACGAACAACGTCGGATTCTGCGATCTCAGGCACCGACACCGGAACGGAGCGCGAGTGTGGTTCGCCTGTCGAGGGGTCGGAACCTCCACGCTCCAGCATCCAACGAACTCCAAGGACCGCCACGGAGAACACGAGGACCTCGAACAGGGTGTCCAGCAGTCTCGCTCCGAGGACAACCGAGCAGACCGAATTGGAGGCGCCGGTTGAAGCGATCAGTTCGCGCACCCGCTCACTCGCGGCCGCCCCCCCCTCACTGGATTCCGGAGCCGCCCACAACAGCAATCCTGCGATTCCGCCAGCCAAGACAACCGCAAGGATGCTGTTCAACCGCGGCCTTTGCATCATCGCACATGCCTCCGAATCAGAGCATCCAGCTCCCCGGAACTCCGCAGCTGTTCCACATACCGGTCGAGTTTCCTGTGCAGTTCCTTCCGGCCCTTGGCAACCAGGAAACGATACGCGCACGGTTCCGACAGTCTTTGCACACGCCCAGGCCCGATCGCATCTCCTCCAAGGGCAAGACATCTCGCCAGATCGACTGTCATCGGCACCTGCTGCTCGTTGCGCAGCATCTCCGATAGCTGATCCAGATCGTCCATTCTCCACGCCGGGGGCGAATCCGAACCTTTGCCACCGATCACGAACAGCGCCGTCTCCAGGTGCGCCTGCGTTGCCAGGCAGCCTTTCTGATCGTGTGGAAGCATCCCTCCGGCACCGACCTCCGCGTCGCCGCTTCGCACCGCGTCGGCCACCTCTTCGGGAGAAGCGAAGTGGACCATCAACTCCAAGTGCTCGTCATGCGCAAAGCCAGCAAGAAGCTCGTACTCAAGCCCGACGAGTCGGGTCCCTTCACGGTGAAACAGTGTCGGGACGTCGGACGCAACCACAACCAACCGTCCGGACCTTCGCACCGCAAGCACGTAGATCAGCGTCACCAACGCGGCTCCGATCGCCGCCTCGGCAACCGCCACATCCGGTGCTCCTTGAAGTGCATACACCGCTGCAAGAAGGAAGCTCAGCACGCCCATCCCGATGATCCCCGTCAACGAGCGATGTCTGGAGAGCGCAAACGCAGCGACGAGCGGAACCACAGAGAGCAGGATCAAGAGGATCACGATGGATCCTCCGTCCCAGTGTGTCTTGAGGTGAACGCGCTCTTGGCGATGCTGTGGGTTGCGATCGGATTGGTGATCAGAAGCAAAAGAAGCAGAAGCAGCAACCGCCAATCGCTTGCTTGCCACCCAGCGAACAGCACGAGCGAAATGAGAATCAGCCCCAGTCCCGCGTTGTCGGAAACGCCGCTTGCCTGCAACCGCGAGTACACATCCCGAAATCGAAGGATGCCGATCGTTCCGATGATGACGAACACGGCTCCGGCTGCCGCCAGCGCATGCGCCGCTCCATTCAGGATCACGATCGTCGCACTCCTCGCTCGAGGAATTGAGACACGATCACAACGCCAAGGAAGCTCAACATTCCGTAGACCAGAGCCACATCGAGCAGCACGGTCCGGCCCTCGGCGATTCCGACCAGCGCGAGCAGGAGGATCCCTCGATTCGAGACGGCGTTGTAGGCAAGCAACCGATCCCAGGCCGTCGGACCGCGGAAGAGCCTCCACAGCACCGCGACCAGGCTCGCCGCTACAGCGATCTCAACGGCGCGCATCGGGATGCTCTCCCTTGAAAAGCGACTCCACCCGGGTCTCCAGCGCCTCCTTGATCTCCTGCCAGTCGCCGGATGTCCCGTGGCGCTGCAGCCAATGGATATAGAGAAGATCCCCCTCACTGACAAGAGAGATCGTGGACGGGGTCAACGTGATCGAGTTTTGCAGAAGGAACTTCCCGGTGGGATGCTGTACTCGAGTCGGAACGGCGACCACGCGGCCCTCCTCCTCGCCCGAGAGGATCAGCCAGCTTGTTCGAAGCGTCGACACGGTGAACCTGTGGACAAGGGTCGCCACGAATGCGGGAGCGGCCCACAGCCACCGCCGGATTCCGCGCCAGCCGAATCCCGGCGCCTCACCGGAGAACAACAGCCTTCGGATGCACCACACGACAGCCGCGGCAACCGCTCCGAAAACCAGCGAGGTTCGGTCCACCCGTTGGGCGAGAGCCACCCACATGCACAGGAGAAACAGGATCGCCATGCCGTCTCCTCACCCGCACGCTGCGGTCTCCGGTGTCGACGTTTCTTACTCCTCAATCCGGACGACGAAGTCGTCGAAGAACGCGTTACAGCCGACGTCGTGCTGATCATCGCCCACCATCAGCAAGTACACGCCCCCCTGCGAAAGCTTCACATCCTGTTGTACTTCGAAGATCCGTTGGTCGTCGACGTCCACAGTCATTCGATCCTCGGAGTATGAGAATTCGTAGCGATGCCAGCGGTAGACGCCCGGGACGAACGCAGTCGGATGCGCCGTCTGTGTACCGTACTCCGAAGCCTCCACAACCCACGTCGTTCCGTCGGCGTAGCGAAGAAACGGAAGCGTCCCCGCCAGGTCGTCGATGCTGGACCGAGCCGGATAGATCACAAACCCGTATCCGTCGCGAGTCCGAGTCGCCATGACCGAAACCTGGCACACAATCCGCTGCCCTTCCCGAAGAGGCGGGAGTTCCACCGCCGTCATCCTCCGATGCCACGCCTCGCTTCCACTGAAGATGTGAAGGGCGTAGTCCTGCGCCGATGACACATACTCCACCGCTCCTTCCCGGGCGTTGGCCCACGTGGGATCAAGCGGCCAATTCGCACTCGCCGCTTCTCCAACCGCGAAATCCTCACGGAGCAACTCACTTCCGCTGCGCACATACACGGTCACGTCATGCGCAATGGACATACGGTCACCGCCGGTGTCTTCGATCGTGAGTTCCACAGTGTAGACGCCGGAACGCGAGAAAACTGTCTGGACCTGCATTCCGGCACCGGTCTCTCCGTTTCCAAACGCCCAGTCATACGCCACGATCCGTCCCCGGCTGGCACTCGCATCGAACATCACCGCCTCACCCGCGTATACAACCACCGGCGACACAGTGAACGATGCCTGCCCGGCCGGTAACAGCGTACATCCCGACGCAACAGCCAACACTCCCATACACACGGTCACCAGAATCAGGCGACCGGCTCTAGCCGACAACAAGAAGCTTCTCCTTGGGGAACCCAGTAATGATCTCGCAGCCATCGTCGGTCACCACCACATCATCCTCGATACGCACTCCTCCATATCCGGACAGATACACGCCCGGCTCCACCGTAACGACCATCCCCGTCTTCAGCGTGTCCTTGCTCTTCTGCGAGAGCCGCGGGGCTTCGTGCACTTCCAGTCCGATGCCGTGCCCGAGCCCATGCCCGAAGTGCTCGCCGTGACCGGCCGCGGCAATCACATCGCGCGCAGCCGCATCCACCTCGACACCGCTCGCTCCGGCATGCACGGCATCAATCCCCGCCAGGTTCGCCCGAAGGACGAGCTCGTAGATCTCGCAAGCCTGCTTCTTCGCTTCCCCGACCGCGAACGTCCTTGTCATGTCCGACCGGTATCCGCGGTAGCACGCGCCGATATCAAACAGCAACAGATCGCCGTTCTTCAGAGGTTGCGGATCCAGCGCCGGGTTGTAGTGATTCAGCGCCGTATTCGCCCCGGTGGAAACATTGCTCTCAAAGGCGACATCCTCGGCTCCCGATTCACGGATCAGAAGATCGAGCTGCAGGGCAACCTCGATCTCCGTCATTCCGACGTGAATCCGCGGCAACAGCCTTTCAAGTGCTCGATCGGTGATCTCCGCTGCGCGACGAAGAAACGCGAGTTCGTCCGCTTGCTTCGTGATCCGTTGCTCGCTTAGCGGATCGGGAAGTGAGACAAGTTCGGCTGTCAGAAGCGGCTTGATCTGTTCCACCCAACGATGCGTGACTCTCGACGACGCGAATGCAACGCGAGCAAAACCTTCGGATCCGATCGCTTCCGCGGCACCGGTCGTCAGCCAGTTTGCCGATTTTCCGACCTCGACGCCCGTCCCTGCCGTCTCACGCTCCGCCTGTTCCACATAGCGTGAGTCTGTGAGGAGGACAGCCTTCGGTTCGCCTGTCGACGCAGACACCAACAACGAACCTTCGCCCGTGAACCCCGTCAGGTAGCGAAGAGAGACCTTATCCGTTCCTTCGTAATTGACAGCGATCAACACGTCCGCGTCGACCGCCTCAATGACCTTCTGCCATCTCGTGCCGTAATCGACCATACTCTGCTTACTCCTCTCACCTGTGCATTCTCCCGGTTTCGCCCCATGAAGACACGTCCATACTACTCGATCCTCCGCTTCCACAGCCACCGCCGATCGCCTCGGGCGCCGTTGTGGGCCTCCGGCCCGGCCGCTATACTTCTCTTCTTGTCATGGAACTCGCGAGATTACGCCAACAAGCGGACGATGTTGCAGGGCGGGCACGCGCTCGGCTCGAGCAGGTCACAGATCCGGCCGGGCTTGAAGCGTTTCGGGTCGAATTCCTCGGCCGCAAGGGGGAGATCTCGGGGTTATTCCGGTTGCTTGGGTCGCTGTCTCAAGAGCAGAGGTCGCAGGCCGGCGAACTGCTCAACAACCTCAAGACCTCCACGCAACAGGCGTTCGACGAACGTCGTGCGGCGCAGGACCGCAAAGCGGGGGCGGAACGTCTTGCCCGCGAGGAGCTCGATGTCACGCTTCCCGGGAGCAGTCGTTCGATCGGTCATCTCCATCTACTGACCCAGGTCCAGCATGAGATCGAAACGATCTTCCTTCATATGGGGTTTGATGTCGCCGCGGGTCCGGAGATTGAGACCGACTACTACAACTTCGAGGCGTTGAACATCCCCCCGGATCATCCGGCACGCGACGATTGGGATACGTTCTACATCGACGACACGCATCTTCTGCGCCGACGGGGCACCCGCGGCCACGTGCAGGTTGGCCTGGGGCCG
>CAZKPU010000018.1:19973-20806 GCA_964554715.1 uncultured Thermotogae bacterium
CAGTACGCCGCCCGTTCGCATTGTCTGTCCGGGGCGCTGTTATCGCCGCGATACGCAGGATGCGACGCACTCGCCCGTGTTCTTTCAGGTCGAGTTGTTGTGGGTTGAGCACGGACTGACCCTAGCGAACCTCCGCTACGTCATCGGCTTGTTTGTGCACGAGTTCTTCGGCCCCGGATACGATGTGCGCCTCTCCGGCGACTTCTTCCCGTTTACCGAGCCTTCCGTCCAACTGCACATGCGCGAGCCGGGCGCCGAGAAATGGCTTGAGATCGGAGGTGCCGGCATGGTCGATCCGGCCGTTCTCAGCAACGTGGGGTATGATCCGGAAGCGGTCACCGGTTTCGCGTTCGGGTTCGGAATCGAGCGGATGGCGATGCTGAAGTACGGCGTCACCGATATCCGCACGTTCCTCACCAACGACCTCCGCTTCATCCGTCAGTTCTAAGACAAGACAACGGAAGCCAGAAGCAACCCTGATCGCAAGAGGATCGCTTGCTCTCCGATTCGGATCTCGTCAAGCGATGAGGCCTCGTCTCGCAGGTGGCGAGGAGGGTGTCTCACACCCTACGGCGCTCGGAGAATCAACACAGCGTTCTGCCCCCCGAACCCGAACGAATTCGAGGCCGCAACACGGATCTTCTTGCTCGTCGACACCGGTGTGTAATCCAGATCACATTCAGGATCGGGGGTCTCAAGGTTGAGCGTGGCGGGGATCCGTTCGTGCTTCATCGCGAGCACCGTGGCAATCGCCTCCACGGCGCCGGCAGCGCCCAGGAGATGACCGATCTGCGATTTCGTCGAACTGATACTCACATCGCTCCCGGCTGCTC
>CAZKPU010000018.1:20816-28455 GCA_964554715.1 uncultured Thermotogae bacterium
AGCACCGTCGATGTGCCGTGTGCGTTGATGTAATCGATGTCTTCTGCGGCCGCGCCGGCGGCGCCCAGCGCCGCTTGGATCGCACGCGCCGCACCGTCCCCGTCTTCACAGGGCGCCGTGATATGAAACGCATCCGCCGTCATCCCGCAGCCAGCCACTTCGGCCAGGATCTCCGCGCCTCTGTGCTTGGCGTGATCCTCCGATTCGAGCACAACGAACCCGCCCCCTTCACCGATGACAAATCCATCCCGGTCCTTGTCAAATGGACGGGATGCACGCTCCGGCTCATCGTTGCGGCTCGACAGCGCCCCGATCTTCACGAACCCCGCGTAGGCGATCCGAACCATCACGGCCTCGGCTCCCCCTGCCAGCGCATAATCGATCGATCCTCCTGCAACAAGCTGCGCCGCCGTCGCGATGGCGTGCGCCCCACTTGCACAAGCCGACACCACGCCGAAGTTCACACCCTTGAGGCCGAACTCGATCGAGATCTCACCGGCAATCGCGTTCGGCATGAGCCGGGGAATGAAGAACGGGCTGACCCGCCGAGGACCGCGATCGATCATCTCGACGAAGTTCTCCTCCATCGTTTGCAGGCCTCCGATGCCTGTCCCGGCAACCACACCGCCTCGCAGCGGGTCGACGGCACGAGGATCAAGCGCTGCATCCTCCAGCGCGAGCCTCGCCGCAGCCAGCGCGAACTGCGCACCACGATCGAGATGACGAACGCGGCGCTTGTCCATATGCTGCAGCGGGTCGAAGTCGTCCACCGGCGCACCGATCTTGACATCGATGCCGTCGAGATCGACCCGATCCTCCACCCGGCGCACCCCGGACCGCCCGCTGATCAGGCCGTCCCAGAAGGACGTGCTGCCTGTACCGATCGGAGTGATCGGTCCCAGTCCGGTGATCACAACTCGCCGCGATTCCGGTCTATCCACGGCTCCCCTCCAGCCCCTGTAACCAGTGAAGCCACGAAGCTTCTTCTTCCTCCGAGGCCGCTTCCGCTTGTTGGATCCGCCGGTCGAGCTCCGAGCCGTCGATCTCGTCGGAGCGATGTGCTTCCGAGACAAGCACAGTCACATCGCCCTGCTCGCCGACGTTCATCGCACCGGAGCGAACGGCGAATGCTTCCTCACGTTCGCTCGTCTTGATCCTGAGAACTCCGCGATCGAGTGCAGCAAGAAGAGGAGCGTGTCCCTCCATGATTGCGAATTCGCCGCCAGCCGAGCGGGCGACCACCATCGTCGCCTCACCATCGAACAATGCCGCATCGCCGCAAAGCATCGTGCAGTGCATGAATCAACCCTCCCGGATGAGGAACTATAGACAACAACCTCCGAGCGGTTCAAGGAGCGCGGGCAAGCCGTTTCGCGTACTCGTTGACAAGCGCTGTGGCCGCTTGAACATCCGCTTCCTTCAGTCGTACAACTCCGGCCCGTTCCAGCGGCTGCTCGAGTAACCGGTCGAGCGCTCGCGCCGCTCCGAGGTGAAGCGAGATCCCGCCTCGATCTTTTCGGCATCGATCGCAAAGGACCCCTCCCGATTCTGGCGAGAAGGCAAGCCGCAACGTAGTACCACCACACCGAACGCACCGAAGAAGAGACGGCCTGTGTCCGAGCAGTGAGATCACCTTGAGCATCGTCGCCAGCCACAAAGTATCCACGCAAGCTCCGTTCCGGTCGAGCGCTCCCAGGAACTCTCGGATCGTCCGCAAGACCTGCCGCTCCGGTTGATGAAGCGCGAGCAGTCGCTCGGTAAGCTTCGCCGCCGTAAGGGCGCGCATCGTCTTGTTGTAGTCGCTCTTCAAGGCAGTGTGCCCGTCGACGATGGACACCTGACTCACAAGATCCAGCCCCGTCTTCTCGTAGAAGACGACTTCGACATCATTCAGGAGATCCAGAGCTCCGCCGACGCGGCTTCGCGCCCCACGAGCCCCTTTCGAGATCTGGTGGCGCATGCCCCACTGCTCGGTGAACAACGAGATGATGAGATCCGATTCCCGGAACGGCTTCACGCGAAGGACGATCCCCTCGCCGCGCTGGAGTCCCACGTCTTACTCCTCCGCCCCCTCGAGAATCGCAAGGCTCTTGCTGGCTCCGATCCGGGTCGCTCCCGCTTCGATCATCGCCATCGCCGTCTCGTAATCCCGGATCCCGCCGGCTGCTTTGACACCGATCTCGACACCGACCGTCCTGCGCATCAGCGCCACCGCCTCAACCGTCGCGCCTCCCGGCCCGAACCCCGTTGATGTCTTGACGAAGTTCGCGCCGGCCGCCTTGGCAAGGACGGAACCGAAGGTGATCTCCTCTTCCGTGAGCCATGCGATCTCGAGGATAACCTTCACCTCGACCGGTCGGCGAGCTCGGCGCGCTGCGCTACAGACGCTGAGGATGTCTTCGAGAACCCTTTGATGCGCCTTCTGCTTGAGCGCCGCGACATTGATCACCATATCCAGTTCGTCCGCGCCATCGGCGATTGCGCGTTCGGCCTCGATCCCCTTCACAGCCGCCGTGTTCATCCCGTGCGGGAATCCGATGACGGTGCAAACCTTCGCCTCACTCTCCGACAACATCTCCTTTGCCAGCCGAACGTGGCATGGGTTGATGCAAACCGATGCGAAACCGTTCGCATCCGCCTCGGCACACAGCGTGCGCACGGCTTCGTCGCTCGCCGTTGGGCCGAGCAGCGTGTGATCGATCATCTTCGCCAGTTCTCTGCGCTTCATGGTTCCTCCTTGTCAGCTGCTCATCTCGAGGATTCCCGCCCTGGACAATCTCTCCATCAGCAAGAAGCTTCTCCCCGCTTCATGCACAAACCCCGAAACCAGGAAGTGATCATCAAACAACAGCTCCAGTGCATCACGCAAGCCGATCCGCCAT
The DNA here is from genome assembly GCA_964554715.1 of uncultured Thermotogae bacterium. Lineage (GTDB taxonomy): Bacteria > Bipolaricaulota > Bipolaricaulia > UBA7950 > UBA9294 > RXOA01. Next base: position 23,699 of record CAZKPU010000018.1, read on the forward strand.
AGACGCCGCTCCGGGCTCTCATAGGCTTCGATCGATGCCGGAACCTCCACCAAGACAACGTCCTCTCGCGGATCACGGATCGGCCCAACAAGCGCACGGTTCCCCGCCTCGTCCAGCCTCGTTTTCGTGACCAATTCCATGGCATCCAACCCAAGCCGGAAATGGTGAGGCGCACGCCGCCGATCGACAAGACCATGGACTCTCGGTGCATCCAGCCACCATTCCATCACCACGCGATCCGTAGCCATTCCCCGGTCGCTCGGGTTGTCCAGGGTTCCATACAGATCCCGCTCATACCGTACACCGATCGCACCCAGTTTGTTGAGCGCAAAGCACATGTCGGCACCGTTCAACGGATCCACTGCCCAGCGGACAACGGCAACATCCCGCTTCACCAACAGCCGACGCTCCTCCAGTCGAAGATGGTATCCCACTCCCTGGCTTCGCCGCGTCGGCACCACGCCGCAGAACAGCGTCAATCGAGACGGAACATGTCCGGATCGACTGACCACATCAACCAGGCAGCCGATCAGCTGGGGATTCGCATCGGCATCATTGACCGCACCGAGAATCGTGCCTCCGGCGCGGTGCAGCGCAACGAGCACGTGTGCGGGGATCACTTCACGTTCCGGCGATCCGGTAATCCGTTGGATCGTGCGCTCGCAGACAAGAAGCTCCTTGGCGCTTCCCAACGGTTCGACGACGATGCTCATGGCTGCCGTTCGTCGTGATGACGCCTTTTCTCGATGTACAACAGGCGGTCCGCTTCGTCGAGGATGGTTTCGATCGAGCGAGGATCGCCGGGAACTCGCGTCACCGTTCCGATGCTGAGGCCGATCGGACATCCCTTTTCCCGCAGAGCCTCTCCCATCTCCTTGGCCTTTTCCTGGAGCCGTTCGGCGATCGCTTCGGCCTCTTGGCCGGTCTCCGGCATCAACACCAGCAACTCATCGCCTCCATATCGGATCACCTTGTCGGCAATTCGAACGTTTTCCTTAACCATCGCCGCAACCCGGCACAAGACTTCGTCACCTTCCAGATGGCCGAGGCGGTTGTTGACGGCGCGGAAACCGTCGATGTCGATCATCATCAGCGTCAGCGAGTGCCCGTAGCGATCGCAACGCGAGACCTCCTCGGCAAGCTGCTCGTTGAAGTAGTGCCGATTGTATAGTCTGGTCAGCGGATCGCGGATCGCCTGCTCTCGAAGCCGCGCTTGCGACCTGTGATGGGCCAGTGCTACGGCGAATTCGCTTGCGACCATCTCCAGCGTACGGCGATCATCGGAGTTAAAGTAGCTCTGCACAGGGCTTTCGACGTTGAGAACCCCAAGCAACTCATCACTCAGGAGCACCGGCACGGCCAATTCGGATCGGATCCCCTCATACGCCCGAATGTACCGCGGGTCCTTCGATACATCGTCAACGATCAGAGGACGCTTTTCCTGTGCCACCCATCCGGCGATCCCGTGTCCGATCGACGTCTCATACCCACTGATGATCATTCGAACCTTTCCGCTCCCCCGGATGCTGTGAACCACCAGCTTCTCCCCCTCCAGCAACAGCACAGCCGTCTGCTGGTAGTCGAACTCCTCATCAAGGAAGTCCAACACGCCGAGGATCATCTCATCGGACGTCCGCGCGCTTGCCAGCTCTTGGGCAAGCGCGTAGATCCTTCCCACCGTTGCACGCTGGTATACCTCGGCGATGACCAGACTCAATTGAGAGGCAAACGCGCCGATGATCTCACGATCTTCCTTCCGGAACGCAGAGAGTTTTCTGCTCTCGACACTGATCACGCCATACGGGTATCTCCGTCCGGGGATCGGTACCGCGACTTCGGACTGCATCCCCAGTTCATCGTTTCGGTGCCGCACGACGGCATGCGTGTCACCACAGCAGGCGATCTCACCGCTCTGCGCGGCCCGGTGGCAAGGCCCTTCGCCATCAAGAGGGATCCGGAATCCGACGTCCGGCAACTGCGTATTGCCTTGGAGTTCCTCGATGATCGCAGATCCGGCAAGCTCGAGGAACGGGCCGTCCCGCAACAGGATCGAGCACAGGTCATACCCCATGTCATTCCGCAACCGCCGCGCCGCTTCCGTGCACATCTCAGTCAGATCGTCCCCGCACATCAACCGCTGAGGAAGCATCGACAGCCCCTGCAGCCTTTCTTTCTGCTTGCGGAGCCGATGAATCTTGTACATCCGCTCGACCGCCAGTGCGGCGAAGTTGGCAAGGGCCGCGACAGGTTCGATCGAGTCCGCCGTCGGTGCACTACCATCGATCGGATCATCGATCGAGATGTGCCCGATGATCCCGGCTTCCCCTCGCAGCGGAATGAACAGGAAGTCGTCTTTGTTCCACTTCCCTTCAATGGAGATCGTCCCGGCAAGCCCCTCAAGGCTTTGCCATGGCACTCGATCATGCGGAATGTAGTACGCAGCTCCGAGCCGGAACGTCTCTTGGAACGCCAACGCCCGATCTTCCGGCGGCATCGGATCCACCGACCGAATTGCAGCAAGTTCCTTCTCGCTCAACCCAGACGCGAGCACTTTGTAGACCCGTCCATCAAACGGGTTCTCCTCCGCTAGGTCGTACAACGCGACGATCGCTCTCCGGAACCCCGCCGACTCGGTGATCGCGTCCAACACCCGCTGTAGGACCGTATCGATGTCGGTTTCGGAAAGGATCGATTCGCCGAGTCCAACCGAAATCTCGTATAGGTGTGCCAGTCTGCGTTCGATGGTGATGTCGCGCGCCATGCCGACCAGCCTCATGTTTCCACCATCGCGCATCCACTCGGCTCGGATCTCGGCGAAAATCGTGCTTCCATCCCGGTGCTTCAGCTCACACAACGTGCTGCGCCCTCTGGACCGGTCCGGCGGAGACTCCAGTCGGGCAAGAATCCGCGGCAGGTCGCTTCCCGCGATCAGCTCCTTCGCCGGCCGCCCGACGATCTCCTCACGCCCCCCCCCGAACATCGAGGTGAACGCATCGTTGGCGTAGGTGATCGTCCCGTCCGCGATTTCGAATACGCCGAACGGGCTACGCTCGGCAAGGCGATGATCTCCGGGCGATACGCCGATCGTCGCCGCGTCTCCGAAGAAGTGGTGGATGTCCCGTTTCAGTTCGATCGGTGTGCGTGCGTACGAGACATAGACACCGTATGCGCTGGCCTGAAACCCCATCGTATTCGATTGAACCATCGACAGGATGCGTTCACCAGGGACCGCCTGGCTGAGTTTCTTCAGGTTCTCGAGTCCGTTTCCGCAGACATCGACGACCACCAAATCGAACGACCGCCGTTGGTCGGCGTCGAGCAGCTCCACAACATTCGTGAATTCTTCTACATCAAACCCAGCCGAGGTGAGCAGTGGACGAACCCCATCCCGGCGGCTGGATTCAAACGGCAGAAGCGCCACACGACGCGACTTCGACACGCTCAACCCCGTCCTCCCCCGCCGGCAAGATCATCGATCGCCTCGGTGTCCCTTGTCCAGCCCCGAAGCACGTTCACCTTGAGATCCAAGAAGATGCGGCGCCCGAAAAGGGTTTCGATGTCCCGGCGGGCCTCCGAGCCGATCCGCTTGATCATCGCCCCCCGTTTCCCGATCAGAATCCCCTTCTGCGACTCCCTTTCTACCAGTAGCTCGGCACGGATGTCCAGTAGCTCATCGTCCTCCCGCGGATCGATCGATTTGACCCGGACAGCCACGGAATACGGAACCTCCTCGCGGATGTGCAGAAAGACCTTCTCCCGGATGAGTTCCTCGATAAGGAACTCGTTGGACTCGTCGATCCGCACGTCTTCGGGAAAGATCGCACCCGCCGCCGGAAGGCGGGCGATCGTCGTCGCCAGAAGGTCTCCCAGCCGGTTCGGATCAGCCAGCCCTTGTCTCGCCGAGACCGGAAACAGCTCCTCAAACCGATCGAGAGCATCGTAGGCAAGGAGCGTCTCCTCGACTGCGTTCCCTTGAGCCGCGTCCACCTTGTTGACGAGAAGAAAGGCAGGCACATCGCCGATCTCCATCTGCTCGAAGACGCGTGCATCGTACGCCGACACCTTTCCCCATGGCTCGACAACGTAGTAGATGAGATCGACGCCTCGCAGAGCTCGAAACGCCTCACGGAGGATGTGGCGGCTGAGCTTGTTCGTGGGCCGGTGAAGCCCGGGTGTATCGACAAACACAATCTGCGCGGCCGGGACGGTGTAGATGCAGCGGATCCGGTTGCGTGTCGTTTGCGGCTTCGGCGAGGTGATCAGGAGCTTCTCGCCCATCATTGCATTCAGCAGCGTCGATTTTCCCACATTGGTTTGACCGAGAATCCCGACAAATCCGGCACGATGCTGCATCGACCCCGCCCCTTCCTACAATGGTTTGCTGACTGCGCCTGCGAACCTCATGTGTTTGAGTATAGATCCCTGGGTTCGCGTTGTAAAGATAACTCTCACCATCTATACTTTCGCCTATGAGGACCGTTGTTCGGGGGATCGGGAAGCTGGTGACCGCAACCGGTCGCAGGCCTGTCTCCGGTTCGCAGATGGAGGATCTCGAGACACAAACCGATACTGCAATCCTCATCGAAGACGGGGTCATTCAAGGCGTTTGCTCCGAGGCAGCACAGATTCGGAAACGTGTGGACCATGTCATCGATGCCGGCGGTCGATTGGCGATCCCGGGGTTCGTTGATCCTCATACACAAACGGCGATACGACCTGTCGGTTTGTGCCGTTCTGGAAATATACGTTCATCAGCT
>CAZKPU010000019.1:0-20219 GCA_964554715.1 uncultured Thermotogae bacterium
GAGAGCGATGACGATCCAGCCCATGCCTGCGGTCATTCCGTCGGTCCATGACGGACGGTAAGCGATCGAGAGATACCCTCCGGCCATCCCTGCGAGGACACCGCCCACAACAACACATAGATAGCGGATGCGCGCGACGTTCACTCCCAATGAGTCAGCGGTCGCCGGATCTTCTCCCACGGCACGGATGCTGAGGCCGATGCGCGTGCGATAGAGTACGTACCACAGCACGAAAGCGAGGGCAATGGCGAGGTAGACCAAGGCGTTCTGGCCGTCGAAGAGAATCGGCCCGAGGACCGGAATCCTTGATAGACCGGGCACGGTGACCTCCTCCAGCGGGTGAAGCAGGGGCCATCCCTCGAAACGACGGCCAAGCACTCCGGAGAGGCCGAGTCCGAGCATCGTCAGGGCAAGCCCGGAGACGACTTGATTCGCGCGCAGGGTGATGCTGGCGAACGCGTGAATCAACGAGAAGACTCCGCCGACCACCGAAGCGATAAGAACCCCGAGCCATGGGTTTCCACTGGTGTGAGCAACGGCAAATCCCGCAAACGCTCCGATGACCATCATCCCCTCGACGCCCAGGTTGAGGACACCGGCCCGCTCTGCGTAGATCTCTCCCAACGTTGCCAGTAGCAGAGGGGTTCCGTAGGCGAGGGTACGGCTGAACGTCGCAATGACCCAACTCTCCCAGTTCATGCCGCCTTTTTCTCCTTCCCAGCGAACGAGATCCGGTACCTCATCAAAATGTCACTCCCGATCAAGAAGAACAAGATCAGGCCGTTGAATACGTTGACCAACTGAAACGGAAGCCCGAGCGATACCTTGATGACGTCTCCGCCACGCAACAGAACGGCGAATAGGAACGCCGTGACGATGACAGCCAACGGATTGCGGCGTGCGAGCCAAGCAACGATGATGGCGGTGTATCCGTAGCCGCCGGTCACGTTGGCAGGCCCGAGGAGCATGTGATGGATTCCGGCGACCTCGCCAACACCGGCCATTCCGGCCATCCCTCCGGAGAACGCCATTGCAAGAAGGGTGACTTTCACATGGCTGATTCCCGAGTACTTCGCGGCATGCGGATTCTCGCCGACGACACGGATCTCGAAGCCTGCACGTGTCCGCTTGACAAGAACGTAGGCAATGATTGCGGCGGCGACTCCGACGACCAGCGTCGGCCAATGGATGCGCGTGTCTCCCACAGTGGACAGCATGGCGGCAGCCGGGAACGGATCTGTGTATGCAAAGCCGCGCATGGTCGGCCCCTTCCACGGGCCGTGAATGAGCCAGTCCACGATGTAGATGGCAATGTAGTTCATCATCAGCGTCGTGATGACATCGTTGATGCCGAGCTTGCTCTTGAGGGCCGCAGGGATGATGCCCCACGCTGCACCCGCGAGAAACCCTCCGACGAACATGGCCGGAAGAAGAATCGCCCCGGGAAGGTCTGAAAACAGCGCGATTCCCGATGCGGCGACCGCACCGATCAGCAGCTGCCCTTCCGCACCGATGTTCCAGAACAGCGCCCGAAAAGCGACCGTGAGTCCGACGCCGATGAGAAGGAGAGGAATGGCCCGCCGGATCGTCTCGGTGATCCCCAATCGGCTTCCGAACGCTCCGCGGAGGATGTCGCCGTAGGCACGAAGAGGTGAGATTCCGTACGCCCGGAAGAAGATGCCTGCAACCAAGAGTGCGGCGACAATCGCACCGATCGAAACCGATACAACAACCCAAGCGGGCGGCGTTGTACGTCGCTCCACCTGGATGCGAGAGAGGATCTTCATGCCATGGCCTCCTGCCTTCGCGAGCCAGCCATCAGGAGACCGATCTCGTTCGGATCTGCGTCGTCGGCCGGCAAGACTCCCATGATCTCTCCCTCGAAAAGCACCAGGATCCGGTCGGACAACTGAAGAATCTCGTCGAGATCCTCGGAGATCAGCAGGATCGCCGCACCATCCGAGCGTTGCTTTAGGAGTGTCTCGCGAACCTGCTCGGTGGCACCCACATCCAGCCCGTAGGTCGGGTGTGCTGCGATGATCAAAGCAGGATCACCGCAGAGTTCGCGGGCGAGCACGAGACGCTGGATGTTGCCTCCGGATAGGAGCTTTGCCGCGACGCCGTCGTGCGGTGCTGAGATCGAGTACTCCTGCATCGCCTCCTCCGCATGGTCCTTGGCGGCCGTGTCGTTGAGGAACCCCCACCGGCTGAACGGTGCCTGTCGGTAGCGTTTGAGAAGAAGGTTCTCGCGGATGGTCATGCTCGGAACCGTTCCCACGCGGATTCTTTCCGTTGGGACGTGGGCGACGCCGAGGTCGGCGATCTCTCGCGCTGAGCAGGACGTGAGGTCCTGAGCCTGCAAAACGGCCTCCCCATGTGTGGCGCGGCGAAGACCAGTCAACACCTCGGAAAGTTCGTGCTGACCGTTTCCGGATACGCCGGCAACGCCGAGGATTTCACTTGCGTGCAGATCGAAGGTGACGCCGTTCAATGCCTTGAGGCCACGATCATTGGTGGCGTGGAGGTCCTTCACGGAAAGGACGATCTCCCCTCGATCCACCAGCGGTTTCTCGACACGAAAGACCACCTCACGCCCCACCATCAGCCTCGCCAACGTTCGTTTGTCCGTTTCAGCCGTATGAACAGTGCCGACGATCGTCCCTTTCCGCAGAACCGAAACGCGGTCACTGATCTGCATGACCTCATCCAGCTTGTGCGTGATGAAGACGATCGTCAGGCCGGCGTCCACCAGGCTCCGAAGCGTCCCGAACAGGCCGTTCACCTCTTGAGGGGTCAGGACACTCGTCGGCTCGTCCATGATGAGGACATCCGCATCGCGGTAGAGTGCCTTGAGGATCTCCACGCGCTGTTGCTGGCCGACCGAAAGCTGCCAAACCTTGGCTTGAGGATCGACCTCGAGGCCGAATTCCTCGGCAAGGGCTCGGATTCTCGCTCGGGTTTTCCGACTGTGGAGAAGCAGGTTCGGACCTTCGTTGAGCCCAAGGATGATGTTCTCTTCCACGGTCAGCGTGGGAACAAGGTGGAAGTGCTGATGAACCATGCCGATGCGGTACTCGAGAGCTTTCCGTGGCGAGGAGATCGTAACGATCTTCCCGTTGAGCGCGATGGTGCCTTCGTCGGGCTGGTATAGGCCGTAGAGAATGCGCATCAAGGTCGTCTTGCCGGCACCGTTTTCGCCGAGCAGACAATGGATCTCACCACGCTCTACGGTGAGTTCGACGCCGTCATTGGCCACCACTCCCGGGAACGTCTTGACGATGCCACGGAGTTCGACAGCGGGAGCTTGGCTTGCTGGAACAGAGTCTGGCTCGCTGCTTGGGCGATTCCGCGTGCGAGGAGTGAGTCGGGACGTCCGCATGCAACATCCTAAGAGGTATCAGGGGAGGTTGTCAACACGTGATGATCGGATGTTCTTCGTCGTTTCGTCTCGGCGTGACTTGTCAGACAACCTTGCCGATGCTACCGTTCATGGTTGATAACAATGGAGGTCTTAGTCTGATGAAGAAGATCTTGACCGGAGGATGGCTGTGGGACGGTGCACAGCGCGTGATCGAGAACCCTGTGCTGCTCGTGAGCGACGGGAAGATCCATGCAGTCCTTGCGGGGGAGGATCGCCTGCCGGATGGATGGGAGCAAGCAGAGCGTATCGATCGATCCGACCGCTTGATTCTGCCAGGGATGATCAACGCGCACACGCATCTCTACAGTGCACTTGCAAGGGGAATGGCGGTGTCGCCCTATGCGCCGACAACGTTCACGGAGATTCTTGAGCAGCTTTGGTGGCGACTCGACAAGGCACTGACGCTCGAAGATGTCTCGTTGAGCGGACTTGTCGGAGCCATGGAGGCGGCACGCTGCGGTGTTACGACGTTGATCGATCACCACGCCAGTCCCAATGCGGTCGAGGGAAGCCTGGATACGTTGCGCGATGCGGTCAGCGGTCGAGTGGGGCTCCGCGGATGCTACTGCTACGAGGTTTCGGATCGAGACGGTGCGGCGATCTCGCGGGCGGGAATCGAGGAGAACCGCTCGTTCCTCGAGGCGCTGGAGGAGCACGACCTCGTTGAGCAGGGGCTGTTCGGCCTCCACGCGGCGTTCACGGTGTCGGATGAGACGCTGGAGAGCGTCGCGGAACATCTCCCAGTCGATCGCGGTGTTCACATCCACGTGGCTGAAGGTCCGGAAGACGAAGAGCAGAGCGAGGCGTCGCATGGAATGCGGATCGTCGAAAGGCTCGATCGATTCGGCCTGCTTCGACCGAACTCGATCCTCGCTCATTGCCTCCATCTCGATGAGGGCGAGCGGGACTTGATCGCAGAACGAGGAGCGTTGGTTGTGCACAATCCCCGTTCCAACATGAACAACGCCGTCGGGTTTCTCGATATCCCTGCGTTTCTCCGGCGCAGGATTCCGGTGGGTCTAGGAACGGACGGGCTGGGCTGCAACATGCTCGGAGAGCTGATGACCGCAGGCCTGCTGCAGAAACACACCCGACAGGATTCTCTTGGCGGCGACTTCGGCATGCTGGATCAGTTGCTGTTCCGGAGCAATCCGCTGGTCGCCGAGAGGGTGTTCGGTGCCGACGTCGGGTTCGGAAGGCTCGAACCCGGGACAGCAGCAGACCTCGTCGTCGTTGACTACGTACCGCCGACGCCCATCGAGTCCACGAACGTACTGGGGCACATGCTGTTCGGGATGGCGGTGCATGCATTGCGCGTATCGGACGTGTGGGTCGGAGGACGCGAAGTCCTGCGCGAGGGGCGATTCGCCGAACTGGATGAAGAACGGACGTATGCGCGATCGCGCGAAGTCGCGAAGGACCTTTGGAAGCGTCTCTGATCCTCTCGTTGACGGATGCGGATGCGCTTCTGTTCAGGGATGGTCGGCGTGACGAGGGTGAGCGGTAGGCGGAAGGAGGCATGACACGATATGTCGGATCTGATGAATCCCCAGCCGTTTGAGCGGCTCTTCGACTGGGCGATCTGCGAACTGGAACAGTCCGGGTCGATCTTCGGGGTGCCACGACAGCTGTTCAAGGCGGTGCCGAACGACGGTCCCTACTCGTCCGAGATGTTCGGCGAGCGGCTTGCCTCGCCGATCGGCCCTGCGGCAGGACCGCACACGCAAATGGCCCAGAACATCGTCTCCGCATGGCTTTGCGGAGGTCGGTTCATCGAACTGAAAACCGTACAGATTCTTGACCAGTTGGAGATTCCTCGTCCGTGCATCGACATGGAGGATGAAGGGTACAACGTGGAGTGGTCGCAAGAACTCCGGCTGGAGGAGGCTGCGGGAGAGTACGTGAAGGCGTGGGTCCTGATTCACCTGCTTGCTCAGAAGCTTGCGCAAGATGATCCCTCCTGGAGACAGGCCGTATCGCGCGAGCCCAGCGGCCTGGGAACGATCTTCAACATGAGCGTCGGCTACAATCTTGAAGGGATCCGCTCCGAGCCGGTTCAAGCGTTCGTGCGTCGAATCCGTGACGCATCCGTTGAGGTGGAGAACTTGCGGAAGATCGCCGCAGTGCGGGATCCCCGCCTCGCCGACGTGGATATCCCAGGCACGATCTCCAGCAGTGTCACGCTGTCGACGATGCATGGCTGTCCGCCGGACGAGATCGAGAAGATCGGGCGCTTTCTGCTCGAGGAGATGGGGCTGCACACCATCATCAAACTCAACCCCACGCTTCTCGGGGCAGGGGATGTACGCACCATCATCGGGGATGTCCTCGGATACCGGGAGATCGACATTCCCGATTCCGTGTTCGAGAAGGACCTGAAGTACGAGAGGGCGGTGCGATTGATCCGCACGCTGGAGGATGTCTCGGTTTCGCGAGGCCTCGAATTCGGTGTCAAGCTCAGCAACACGCTTGCGCTCGCGAATCACCGCGGTGTGCTCCCCGGCGAGGAGATGTACATGTCCGGCCGTGCTCTGTACCCGATTACGATCAACCTCTTCCGCCGGCTGGTTGCCGACATCGGGGAGGACCTGCGTGTCTCGTACTCCGCAGGCGCCGATGCATGGAACGTGACCGAGCTTCTGGCATGCGGTGCGCGCCCGGTGACAATGGCCTCGGATCTTCTGAAACCCGGAGGGTACGGACGATTGGCGCAGTACATCGACGAGATCGATGATGCGCTGCGTGAGCGAGGGGTGGGCAGCCTCGACGAGTGGGTTGTGGATCGCAGCGCTGCACTGGAGCGTGCCGCCGGCGAGGCGCTGAGCGAATCTCGATACCGGAAGGAGTATGCGGAGCCGAAGCTTCCGAAGACCGAAACGCCGCTCGGGCTGTTTGATTGCATTACGGCGCCTTGCACCGCGATGTGTCCGGTGGCCCAGGATGTTCCGGAGTATGCATGGTGGATCGCAAAGGGACAGCCGGAGAAGGCGATGCAGGTGATCCTGTCGAGGAACCCCTTGCCGGGGATCACGGGGTATGTGTGTACCCATCGATGCGAACAGAGATGCACGCGCAACAACTACGACCAGAGCGTGTCGATCCGCACACTCAAGCGGTATGCGGTCGATCGAGCGACCGTTGAACTCACGCCGATCCGCGCGACGGATCACCGTGTGGCGGTCATCGGTGGGGGACCGTTGGGGCTGTCGGCTGCGTTCTATCTGGGGTTCAACGGGATCCAGGTGACGGTTCACGAGGCCGGCGACTCTCTCGGGGGGATGCCAGCGATCGCGCCGTCGTTCCGGCTTCCTGCGGCGGTTGTGCGCGAGGATGTCGATCGTATCCGCCGCTTCGGCGTAGTGTTTGAGCTGCGAAGCCGACAGACAGAGGCGCCGGAACAGCTGCTGGAGCAAGGGAACGATGCCGTTGTCATCGGCTGTGGGTTCCCGGGCGATGCCCGGCTGGGGATCGAGGGAGAAGATGCGTCCGGCGTATGGTCGGCGCTTTCCTTCCTCGCCCGTGTCCGAGATGAGAACCTCGATCCGGATTCGGGCCTCAGCGGCGATCTGGGAGAGCGGGTTGTTGTGATCGGGGGCGGAAACACGGCGATGGATGCCGCCAGAACGGCGCGGCGGTTGACCGGTAAGCCGGTGACGCTGGTCTACCGCCGGATGCAGGAGGACATGCCGGCCGACGCGGAAGAGATCAACGACCTTCTTGTAGAAGGGAATCGGATTATCGAGCAAGCATCGCCGCAACAGATCTTGGTGTCGGATGGACGTGTCACCGGATTGGAATGTCTGAAGACGACTCCGGGGGAGCCGGGGGTCGACGGCCGGAGAAGACCGGTTCCGGTCGTGGGGTCGGAGTTCAGGATCGATGCTGACGCCGTGATTGTCGCGATCGGGCAGCGAGCGGATGCGCCGTTTCTTGAGCGGAGCGTGGTCATGGTTGATCGCCATGGGGCGGTAACCGTCGATGACAGCACGGGGGAGACGTCGGCGAGCGGCGTCTATGCCGGTGGAGATGCGGTACGGGGCGCGGCGACGATCGTCGAAGCGTGCGCCGACGGACGTCGTGCCGCGAAGACGATCTGCGAACGTCTTGGCGTGCCGTTCGAGCTTCCGCAGAAGCCGGCGTTCGGGCTGGAATCCGAGGATCTCGGGAACATCAAGCGAACCCGAGCGCGGCGCGAGCGGCGCGAGCACCCCGATGCGATCGGCGCTGCGGCACGCGACGGGTTCGATCTGGTCGAGCAGACACTCGCTCCATCGCAAGCGAGCAAGGAGGCGGAACGGTGTCTGCAATGCTCAAGCATCTGTGACAAGTGCGTTGAGGTGTGCCCGAACCGCGCGAACATCGTCATCTGTGTAGAGCCCGTGGCGAAGGACATGCCGCGGATCGGATGGAGAGACGGTCAATGGGCAGCGGTGGGCGAAGAGCGGTTCTCCATCCGTCAGCGACGGCAGATCGTTCATGTCGACGATCTGTGCAACGAGTGCGGGAACTGTGCCACCTTCTGCGTTCACCAAGGGCGGCCGTACGCGGACAAGCCCCGCTTGTTCTTGGATCGCGAAGCGTTTGTCGCCGAGTCGGACAATGCTTTCCACATCACGGGTGCCCGGATCGAACGGCGGCTGAACGGTGAGACGATCACCCTCGTTTCGAATGCGGACGGAAGCGTCTGCCGGTGGGCGGGGCTGGAGATCCGGCTCTCACCTGCGATGGAAGTCTTGCACGTGGACGGCCCGAAGAACGTAGCGGATAAGACGTGCGATCGAGTCTTCTCGATGGTTCCCGTTGCGGAGATGGTGACGATCGAGCGGGGGATTCGGGAGACGGCGGCTCAGTTTATCTCGAAGGAAGGGGGCGCCGTTGGGTGATGTGAAGGGGTTGCGCTGTGTGACGTGTGGCGCGGAGTACGATGAGGCGAGTATCGCCTACACCTGCCCGACGTGCGGACCAAGACGTGGCACGCTGGAGGTGGTGTACGACTACGACAAGATTGCGCGAAGCTGGTCAAGAGACGCGTTGCAGAACGATCCCGAGCGGGCGATGTGGCGCTTTCTACCGATCCTGCCGATCCGTGACCGCACCTACATCCAGCCGTTGCGCGTCGGTTGCACACCGGCGTACCGGTTTCCGGCGCTGGGCGAGCGGATGGGCGGCCTCGCAGACCTTGTGATCAAGGACGACGGACAGAACCCCACGGCATCGTACAAGGATCGTGCCAGTTCGGTCGTTGTCATCAAGGCGCAAGAGCGGGGTGAATCGGTCGTCACGTGTGCATCGACCGGCAATGCGGCAAGTTCCCTGTCGGGGTTTGCGGCGGCGACGCCGCTTCAGGCGGTCATCTTTGTGCCAAGATCGGCTCCGGAGGCGAAGGTTGCGCAGCTTCTGATCTACGGAGCGCGCGTGTTCCTCGTGCGTGGAACGTACGATGACGCCTACGACCTTGCATCGGAGGCGTCGGAAGCGTTCGGATGGTACAACCGATCGGCGGCGATGAACCCCTACTTGGTCGAAGGGAAGAAGACGGGAGCGCTGGAACTGGCCGAGCAGCTCCGGTGGAATGTTCCGGATGTCGTGTTTGTTGCTGTGGGGGATGGATCTGTCATCAGCGGGATCTGCAAGGGGTTCGAAGAGCTGCTTCGTCTACAGTGGATCGATCGGATCCCCCGCGTCATCGGCGTGCAGGCGGAAGGATCGTCCCCGGTTGCGGATGCGTTCGATCGGACAGGCAAGGAGACGGACGACGTAGAGATCGTGGATGTTGCCGCTGAAACGGTTGCTGACAGCATATGCGTTGGGAAGCCGCGCGACATCGTGAAGGCGGTTCGTTACGTGCGGCGGACCAAAGGCGGCTTCATCTGCGTTTCCGACGAGGAGATCCTTGATGCTCTTGCGGGATTGGCGCGTGATACTGGGGTCTTCGCGGAGCCGGCAGGTGCCGCAGCATACGCGGGCGCAAGGAAACTCGCTTCGCAGGGTGAGTTGGCTGGGAAGCGAGTGGCGGTGATGATTACGGGGAACGGATTGAAGGACATCGCCAGCGCTCGGAGAATCGCTGGATCGGCAACAGAGATCGATGCTTCGATCGAGGCGTTGCGGAGGGTTCTATGAAGATCCAGTTTCGTCTGAACGGCGAGACAACGGTTTGCGAAACGGACGGATCGGTCCGTCTGCTCGATCTTCTCCGTGTAGATCTGCATCTCACAGGGACGAAGGAGGGGTGCGGAGAAGGGGAGTGTGGAGCGTGCACGGTTTTGCTGGACGGAAAAGCTGTCAACTCTTGTCTCATTCCGGCTCCGAGCGTCGACGGCAAGGATGTGACCACCATCGAAGGGCTATCGCGTGATGGAGCGCTGCATCCGGTTCAGCGGGCCTTCATAGAGACAGGAGCAGTTCAGTGCGGATTCTGCACACCCGGCTTCGTTGTGGCGACCGTGGCGCTTCTCAGCGAGACGCCGGATCCGAGCGAGGAAGAGATCCGAGCGGGACTTGAAGGGAATCTTTGCCGCTGCACAGGGTATGCAAAGATCATCGAGGCGGTCAAGAAGGCGGCGGCGTGGATGCAGGAAGAAGGCGAATCGATACGATTGTCCTAGCGGCCGGAGCGGGCCGACGTTTTGAGACGTCAGCGCCGAAGCCGTTGGCCGTCGTCAACGGACGCCCGATGGTGGTCTCGACGATCGACCGGTTGCGACAAGGCGGGGCCCAACGGGTGATCGTCGTTGTCGGATATGGTGCGGGAGCGGTTCGAGAAGCGGTCGAGCAGGCGTTTCCGAAACACCTGGACTCGTTCTCGTTTGTGGAGAACGAGGCGTTCACGGCGGGTCTGGCCTCTTCTCTTCGCGCTGCGATCGACGCAGTGAATCCGGCTTCGATCGGATCCTTGATTCACCACGCGGACCGCCCGTTCGTGAAGCCGGAAACGGTAGGGCAAGTCCTTGCGCTGGCTCGGGAAGGCGCGCGGGCTGTCGTTCCCCGTTTTCGTCGGCATCCGGGTTTCCCGGTGTATCTCTCGGTGGAGCTGCTTGCTGCGATACGCCCCACTTTGCAGGGGGATCAGGGAGCAAGGCGGTACCTGCGGGCCCACGAGGAGGATGTGACCTATCTGGATGTCGAGGATCGCGGCGTGGTCGAAGATGTAGACACACAGGCGGATCTGGAAAGGAGCTCGATGTGACATTGGAGTTCGTCAAGGCCGTCACTCTGGACACGGCCGTGGATGCGCTGTCGGAACCTGGCGCCGTTGCGCTGTGTGGCGGCACCGATCTCATGGTCAAGCTCCGGGGCGGTGCGCTGACATGCAAAACGCTGGTCGATATCTCGGATGTAGCGGATCTCCGTGAGATTCGGATGACATCCGACCGGCTCATACTCGGGGCAGCGGTTCCCGAGTCCGAGATCCTCGCTTCGGAAGAGATCTGTTCTCGGCTTCCTCTCTTGGCGCTTGCCTTGAAGGCGCTGGGTTCGTCGCAGATCCGTAACCGGGGAACGCTTGGCGGAAACCTGGCGAACGCATCCCCTGCTGCGGATGGTGTGCTTGCGCTTCTGACCTACGATGCGCGTGTCCGGATGGTCTCCCCGCAGGGGGATCGATCTCTTCCCGTTGAACGGTTGCTGGAAGGACCGGGGCGAACCGCGCTGCAACAAGGGGAGGTGATCCGATCGATCGAGATCGATCTGGACAGGATCCCGGAAACGTCCCGATCGTTCTTCCACAAGGTCGGGCGACGCAAGGCGATGACGATCGCTGTAGCGTCTCTTGGCGGCTGGGCGGTTGTGGAAGAGGGGAGAATCCATGGGATCGCCCTTGCTGTGGGGTCGGTGGCTCCGACACCGCTGCGGCTACGATCTGTCGAAGAGCGGCTCGTCGGACGTTCGGTCGGGAAGGCGACTGCGGATGCAGCTCGAGCGATGGTGTGCGAGCAGGTCTCCCCGATCGATGATGTGCGCGGTACGGGAGAGTACAGACGTCGTGTCGTCGGAGATCTTGCGGCGCAGTTCATCATGGAGCTTGGCGATGCCTGAACCTCAGCTCGTGATTCGTAACGGGACGGTCTTCCGCCGTGGGCGACCGGAGCGTCTCGATATCGGAGTCCACGACGGGCGGATCACCGAATTCGGCGGTGCATTGCGAGGGAAGCGCGAGATCGATGCCACCGAGTGTTGGGTGCTGCCCGGCGTCGTGGATGTGCATACACACATGGCGTTGCCGGTGCGCGGACTGAGATCCAGTGATGACTTCGACAGCGGCAGCAAAGCAGCGGCGTTCGGAGGGGTGACCTGCATCGTCGATTTCTCGGTCTCGCAGCCGGAGATGAGCCTGTCGGAGTCGATCGAATCGCGATGCAAGGAGGCTGGCGTCAGCACGATCGACTTCAGTCTGCACGCCGAGGTGGTGGGCATGGCGCCGTCTCGGCTCGATGAGTTCGCGGAGGCGTGCCGTCTTGGCGTACGCTCGTTCAAGTTCTATACCACGTACTCATCCTCCGGTCGGATGACGGACGACGGGATGCTGCTACGATGCTTCCGCCGGTTGGCGAACCTCGGCGCGAGGGCGGTTGTGCACGCCGAAAACGATGGGATCATCTTGTCGTTGACGGAGATGCTCCTGAAGGAGGGACGGACATCGGTTGCGAACCTCCCTTTCGCACGGCCGGATGTGTGTGAGGCCGAGGCCGTGGCGCGTGTCTGCCTACTCGCTCAGGAAGCTGGCGTCGAACTGCGGATTGCGCATCTCACATCGCGGAAAGGGCTGGATGAAGTGGAAGCGGCACGGCGGCGGAGGAAGGCGAACCGCGGTGCACCTTCGCTTTGGGTCGAAACCTGTCCGCAGTACCTGTTGTTGGACGAAACAGCCTACGAGGATCCTTGCGGGAAATGCTTTGCCGCGACGCCCCCGCTGCGAGCAACCCTCGATCGGGAGGCTCTCTGGGACGGACTGACGTCAAGGGGAATCGACCTTGTCGCCACCGACCACTGCCCATTCCGAAGAGCCGAGAAGGAGGCGAATGAGCGGTTCGTCGACTTGCCGTACGGACTCCCAGGGGTCGAGACCCTTCTCCCCTTGATGGTGGAAGAAGGTGTTCACGCGGGTCGGATTTCTCCGGAGCGGCTTGTAGAGGTACTCTGCGAATATCCGGCACGAGCGTTGGGACTCTGGCCTCGCAAGGGTCGCCTCGCCGTCGGAGCCGATGCCGACCTCGTTGTGGTCGACCCGAGAGAGCGGCGGATGATCCGAGCTGATGATCTGCATATGGCAACGGACTTCTCTCCGTACGAGGGTCGCGAAGTGCGTGGCTGGCCGAGGGCGACGATCGTTCGCGGGAAGGTGGTCATCGAGGACGGACGGTTTGTCGGAGACGAGGGATGGGGAGAGTTCATTCCCCAGCAACCGGTGTCTGCCACGGGAGAACACAAAGCTTGATCGATCAGCAAAGGGAGGGCCGATGAGACGTTGGAAGAGCTTTGTCGTGCTGCTGGCGGTGCTGAGTTTGGGAGCGGCGGCGGGATGCGATTTGCTGTTCGTCGATCATCCTCCGACGGCCGTGTTCGAGGTTTTCTACAACCCGGTGGAGGGGCAACCGCTTGTTGTCACGCTGGATGCAAGCATGTCGTACGATGAAGATGGAGACGCGATTTCTGCCTATCTATGGGTGGTGAGCAAGTTGGGCGGCGACATCGGGGAGGGAGTGGAATACTACCCGCAAGGGTGGATCACCGACAGCGTGACGGATCCAACGATCACGATCCGATTCCCGGTTGAGGGAACATACACGGTCCAATTGCAGGTCCGTTCGATGCATCTCGGTGAGGAAACGGCATCGGAGATCGTTGCAGAGGACGTGATCGTCCCCGATGTGCCGATGTTGCCGACGCTGTAGGGCAAAGACGGAGCCACCTAAACGTCCGGGTGTTTCCGCTTCGTGTAGTACCGGATATCATCGTGAGGGACGTATCCCAGCGCTGTGAACAGCTGCTCGGAGGTATCATTGCCGCCCTCGATCAGGCAAGCGATGATCTCGATTCCACGAGTTCGAAGCCGTTCCTCGGCAGCGGAGACCAGGGCACGACCGACACCTCGTCTCTGCCATCGGGGGGCGACGGCGAGACGATTGATCCATCCTTTTCGACCATCGTGAGTGGCAAAGACCGATCCGATAAGCGTTTCCTGTTGATCCTCCGCCAGCAAGAACGATGCATTTCCGTGGGTGAGTTCTTCGTGGATATGCGACTCAGAATCCCTGCCAAGAGGGCGTGAAGGCAGCCCGCAAGCTGTCCAGAGAGCGAGAACAGTACGATAGTCGGCTGGACGCATCGTGCGGATCGTGAAACCACGTTCGGTGTTCATACGAGAGGGAAGTGTAGCTGCCGACCAGAGGAGGCTGCAACCGACGGTGCCCTTCACTTGGGGCGTCAAAAGTGCTATACTTCACAGGTTAGACTATTGGCTTAGGATGATGATTGATACCCGGTGCCGTGGTCTTGGCGCCGAATACGTCAAGGAAGAATGTGGGGAATCGGGGGATGTCGTCTCCCGATTCATTTTGGCTTGTAGAGTAACTGGTGCACACTTCGCGCGGTGGTGGACCAGGAGGATGGGATGAACCAGGCAAAGGCAACACTGAATCTTACCGAGCAACTCCATGAAACGAAGCTCCCCGAGATGGATCTGCGGACACGGGAGCGAGCTTCCCGTTCAGATAACCCGATCCGAACCTACTTCGGGGAGATCAGCCGTGTTCCTCTGCTGACCCGAGAGGATGAAGTCAGACTGTCGAAGCGGATCGAAAACGGGGACGCTCGGGCACGAGAGGAGCTTGCCGAAGCCAATCTACGGTTGGTCGTATCGATCGCGAAGAAGTATCGCGGCTGCGGTCTACCGTTTCTTGACCTGATTCAAGAGGGCAACCTCGGACTGATGAAGGCGATCGAGAAGTTCGATTACAAGAAGGGGTACAAGTTTTCCACGTACGCCACGTGGTGGATCCGACAAGCGATCCTACGCGCGATTACGAACCGATCACGGACGATCCGCGTACCCACGCACATCAACGAATTGATCCGCAAGATCTATCAGGTTGAGCGGAACCACCTCAAGGAGTTTGGCGAGCTTCCCACGCCGGAGAACCTTGCCGAGGAGTTGGAGACGTCGGTCGAAAACATCATCAAAGCGAAGAAGACAGCCCAGAGTATGACATCGCTCGACATGCCGATCGGCTACGATGATGATGGGTCGGTTCTCGGTGATTTCATCGAGGATCAGAGTGCGGAGTCGCCGGAGCGCCAGACGTTTGAGCATCTGTTGTTCGAAGAGTTGGAACGCGCACTGGACGAGCGGCTGACCGATCGCGAGAAGCGGATCCTGGAACTCCGATATGGATTGAATGATTACCAGCCGCGCACACTGGATGAAGTCGGACTGGAGTTCGGCATCAGCCGGGAGCGTGTTCGTCAGATCCAAAAAGAGGCGCTGGCCAAGTTGCAGGATTCGGAGCTTCGACAGCGCCTGGAGTGGTTCAAGCTGTTGTCGGAAGAGACGTAGGGGAAACGACGGCAAACCGGAGAAGACGCCGAAGTCGTTGCAGACGTGACGGCGGATTCCGAGCGAAGTGGGTGAACAGGGAAGCGGGTCGAGGAGCGGTTCTCGACCCGCGTCTCATTCTCCGCTTGCATCGTTTGCTGAGTTGATCTCCGGTGTCGTCTCGTCCTGAGCATTCTGTTCGCTGTAGCCGCACTCTTTCCGTGTGCACTGCAGCCGCTCGCCTTGCTCGCGTTCTACGAGCACGCCTTCTTCGCACGCCGGGCAGCGCTTCACCGGACGGTCACTCATAGCAAACCGGCATGCGGGGTACTTGCTGCAGCTGTAGAACGTTTGCCTGCGCTTCGTAGAGTACTTCTCGACGAGTTCGCCCTCGTTGCAGGCCGGACACGGCACGTGTGTCGAAACGGATGCCGTCTCACCGCACTCGGGGTTGGTGCATCGGTAGTAGCGGCCGAACCTTCCGCTGCGGATCTCCATATCGCTGCCGCACTTGGGGCAAGGGACGGTCTGCTTTGTGAGGCGTTCCGTATGCTCGAGCGCCTCACGGATGATGAGAACATCGTCCTCGAAGCGGTACGGAAGATCTACAGGCAGGGAACGGGTCTGTCGGCACTCTGGGTAGGTGGAGCATCCGAGGAACGCGGACCCCTTCCAATACCGAAGCTCCATCTGCGCACCGCACTTGGGGCAGGGGACATCGGTCATCACTCGGAACGGGAACTCCGCTTCCTGCATCGCCGTCTCCAAGGACGTCAATCGCTCGGAGAACGGAGTGTAGAATTCCTTGAGCGCGTCCGGGCGCGATAGACCGCCTTCTTCGATCCGGTCGAGATCCTCCTCCATGTGAGCCGTAAATGAGGGGTTGATCGTGTCGGCGAAGAAGCGTGACAGGAAGTTGACAACCACATGTCCCAACAAGGTCGGGCGCAGACTGCTTTTGCTGCGAACGGCATAGCCCCGCTCCTGGATCACCGAGATGATCGACGCGTACGTACTCGGTCGCCCGATCCCCTCTTTCTCAAGGAGGTTGATAAGACCGGCTTCGCTATAGCGGCGTGGCGGCTCGGTGAACTTCTGCTGGTGGGTGACTTCCTGAAGAGAGACTTGCTCACCCTGCTTAAGAGATGACGGGACCGATGTTTCTCCGGAGCGTTCCTTGGGGGGTGGATACAGCCGGAGAAACCCGTCGAAGATCCGCTCGCTACCCGTGGCTTCGAGGGTATAGACCCCGCCGGCAATGACCGCCTTCTTCTGAAGGAACAGCGCTGTCGCCATTTGCGTGGCAAGGAATCGGTTGTAGATGAGGCGGTACAGCTTCAGCTGGTCCGGGGAGATCTGCGATGCAATGCTCTCAGGGGTTCGGCGGACATCCGTAGGACGGATCGCCTCGTGCGCGTCCTGCGAGCGCTTCTTGTTCTCGTAGCTGCGGACCTTGGGGGCGAGGAAGTCGTCTCCGTACAGCTCGGTGATGAGCTTGCGGGCCTCCGAGACCGCTTCCGGCGCAAGACGGACCGAATCGGTTCGCATGTAGGTGATCAAACCGACATCGCCTTCGGGAAGGGGAATCCCTTCGTAGAGCTCTTGTGCGGTGCGCATCGTACGCTTGGGGCTGAATCCGAGCTGTGAAGAAGCGCTTTGCTGCAGGGAGCTGGTAATGAAAGGAGCGGGGGGCTCGCGGCGCCTCTTCGTCTGTGTCAGCTGATCGACGACAAGCTCCGCTCTTTCGAGGTCCGCGGCAATCTTGCCAGCGGTCTCCGCCGAACCGACATCGGCCTTCTCGCCGGAGATTGTGGTGAGCTTCGCGAGGAAGGGATCGCCGTTCGTGAGCCGGGCGAAGATCTCCCAATACTCCTCGGGGACGAACCGTGAGATCGCATCCTCTCGATCGCAAAGGAAACGGAGGGCAACGGACTGCACACGGCCGGCCGAGAGCCCTTCGAACCGGCTGCCGGCCACCGCCTTCGACAGAAGCGGGCTGATCTGGTACCCGACGAGACGATCGAGAATACGCCGGGTCCGTTGCGCCTCGACGCGATTCAGATCGACCTTCTGCGGAGAGCGAAGGGCGTCGAGGATCGCCGGCTTCGTGATCTCATTGAACAGCGGCCGAACGTAGGCATCGTCATTTCCGTTGACGCGCTTGAGAATCGAGTACAGATCGTAGGCGGTCGCCTCCCCTTCTCGATCGTGGTCGGTGGCAAGGAAGATGACTTCGGCCGACTTGGCGGCATCCCGCAACTCCTGGATGCGCTTGTTTCTCTTGGTGACAAGCTTCGGCTCGAACCCCTTCTCGATGTCAACGCCCAGATCGTTCTTTGGGAGGTCGCGCACATGTCCTTGCGAGGAGAGGACTTGGTAGCTCTTGTCCAGATATTGGCGTATGGTCCGGGCTTTGGTCGGTGAT
Organism: uncultured Thermotogae bacterium; assembly: GCA_964554715.1. Taxonomy (GTDB): domain Bacteria; phylum Bipolaricaulota; class Bipolaricaulia; order UBA7950; family UBA9294; genus RXOA01. The sequence goes on from CAZKPU010000019.1 coordinate 17,380, forward strand.
TCGACGATGATCAGGTGCTTCAACGGATACGGCTCCTTTCCCAGTGCGGGCCATTATACTGGAGGGTGGCGCGGATGAAGTCAATCTCTGCCGGGTGCAACGCCGGGTGGATCGAAGCGATGGAGAAGGGACATGCGATGCGATACGTGGTGATCGAGGGGTTGCCGGCTGCGGGCAAGAGCGAGCTTCTGGGTCTGCTGGAGCGGTTCTATCCGGATCAGCTGCGGGTCCTACCCGAACTGGTGAAGACGACGGTCAAGCAACAGGGGATCGACCTCTTCCGGGACCGTGAGAGGCTTACGGCGGCGCTTGCTAAGACGTTGCCAGAGCGGAAACGTGCCGTGAAGGAGATCCTTGCCCGAGGGATGCTCTGCCTGGAAGAGTCGCATCTCGGCGTGCATTGGGCGTACTCACGTGCATTGGGAGACGAGGCCTTCGTCGCAGCGTACAAGGAGCTGGCAAGGGAGGATCTTGAGGCACCGGTTCCCGATGCCTACGTCCGGCTGGAAATCAGCCCTGCAGTGTCCGTGAGCCGGCAGGAGGCACGCGGAACACCAGGCTTCTTCGTCGGCGAGGATGTGTTGGCCCGGATGCTCAACGGGTTACAGGGGTGGCACCTCGGGCAAGGGACATCTCTTGTCACGATCGATGCAGAGTGTCCGGCAAGCGAGGTGACCCGTGCTGTCGAATCGTTCCTGGGGCTGACGTACACGGGAGAGCCGGTCCCTGCGGGCGGGGCGCCGGACGTTCTTCTCTTGCTCGGCCGTCCGGCCGGCGGGAAGAGCGAGTTCATCGATTTCATGCAGAAGTGCGATGCAAAGCGACGCTGGGAGGAGTTTCACCTGGGAGTCGTGCGCGTTCTCGATGACTTCCCGATTCTGTGGGAGAAGTTCCTCGAGGACGACGTCTGGGAGTCGATCACCGGAAAGCGCCGAGACTCGCGCCCGAGTGGAGGCAACTACATGGTGTCCAACGATGAACTGTGGCCGTTTCTCATCGAGCAACTCAACCGGCGGGCGATGCCGATCCTTGAGTCCGGGACGGGTGGGGAGACCTTGATCATCGAGTTTGCCCGAGGAGGAGCATCCGGATATCGGGATGCTCTGGAGCGGCTTTCTCCGGCGGTTCTCGAACGAGCGGCGATCCTCTATATTTCCGTTCCGTTCGAGGAATCCTGGCGAAGGAACGTGGCGCGGTACGATGAAGCGCGCCGGGGAGGGATCTTGACCCACTCGGTGCCGCGGGAAGAAATGGAGCGCAGCTACGGGAGCGATGATTGGAATGCTCTGGCACCGGATCCGGTGGGCATGATCTCCGTGGGTTCGACGTCGATCCCGTATGTGACGCTGAACAACGTTCCCGAGCTGAAGGATCCGGACAAGCTCGCGAAGAGGTACGGTGATGCATTGGACAAGCTTTATGCGGCTTGGTCGGCCTCCGAAGCGGGAAGAAGCTCTTCGAACAGGCGGATGAAGTTTCCGTAGGCAACCTTCTCGATCTGACGAGCGTTGAGGCCTGCCTGATCGAGCAGAGGGATGAGCCGGGGGTAGTCGGCAACGGAATCGAATCCGGCAGGAAGCCTGGGGATCCCGTCGAGGTCACCGCCCAAGCCGACGCAGTCTTCTCCTCCGACCTGCATCGCATGGCGGATGTGCCGAGCGATCCAGCGTGGATCACAAGGAGGAACACGCTCAAAGGCATCGGCGGCGCGGTGGAGCAAAGCCTCACCGGAATGCCCTTCGTGCAACGTCGCGTAGAACGGACGGGTGCCATCGTACACCGCCGGATCCAGGAACGACGGCGAGAAGTTGATCCCGATCACGCCGCCTTGCTCGGCAAGTGTTCGCAGCCTTCGATCGTCGAGGTTTCGGGGATGGGGGCAGAGAGCACGGCAGTTGGAGTGGCTGGCCAAGAACGGCCGGCGGGCGGACCGTGCGACATCGTCAAACGCACGATCGGACAGGTGAGAGACATCGACGGCGATCCGCTCCTCCTCCGCGATGGCGACAAGCTTCATCCCCTCCGGAGTGAGCGGCGTGTTGGTTCCGAACGCCGTGCCTGAGAATGCGTTGTCTTTCCAGGCGGGGATGATCAGACGGACGCCGCGGCGGGAGAACGTCCGCAGGTTCTCGGCGTGTCCTTGGAGGGGATCGCAGCCTTCGAGCGCCAGAACGGCGGCGGCTCGCGATCCGGGCTCGCAGAGGGCGGCAAGATCGCCGGATGTCTGAACGAGCGAGAGAGACCCGCCGCTGCGTTCGATCCATGCGAGGATTGTCTCCAGCACGGAGATCGCCTGCTGCTTCTCACACCCCGGGTGGTCTTCCGAAAGCACGAAGCATGCAAACACCTGGACGACGACCTGCCCCTCAAGGAGGGCGGGCAGGGTCACGTGAGCCTTGCCTTCGCCGGAGAGGAAGTTCGCTTCTCCTGCGAGAGCCTTCATGACGGCGTCGCAATGCGCATCGAAGAACGGAACCGTCCCATATCGATGGGTCTCCTGTTGAGGCTTCGAGCGGCCGTTCATCGCGCCTCCGAAAGCAACATGCGAGCGAGGCTGTTGCCGCCTCGCTCGCACGGGATCGTTCCGCGTTTCGACCGGAACCTTACGGATTCGGTCCGTTATGGGCGGACGGCGATGGCTTCGATCTCGATCGGAGCGTCCTTGGGAAGACGGGCGACTTGCACACAGGATCGCGCCGGTGCCGGGTCTTCAAAGAACCCGGCATAGACTTCGTTGACCGCGGCGAAGTCCGCCATATCACGGAGGTAGATCGTGATCTTGACAACATCCTCAAGACGTGCGCCAGCGGCCTCCAGGACCGCGCGCACGGTGGTGAGCG
>CAZKPU010000019.1:20307-24648 GCA_964554715.1 uncultured Thermotogae bacterium
GCCGCTGGTGCATCAGGTGTAACAATGGGGGTTCGAGGCATTAGGAGATCACCCCAAGCTGGCGGCCGACAAGCGCAAACTTGTCAACGGCGAAGTCAAGGTCCTCTCGGCTGTGGGCCGCCGACAACATGACGCGGATTCTCGCCTTTCCCTTGGGAACGGTCGGGAATGCAATGGCTGTCGCGAAGATCCCTTCCTCAAACAGCCGCTTGGAGAAGTCCCAGGCCCGCTGCGCTTCGCCAAGCATCACCGGTGTGATCGGGGTCTCGCTCTCTCCCGTGTCGAACCCGAGCTCGTCGAGTTTCTTGGTGAAGTAGTCGCCGTTCTCCCAGAGTTTGCGTACCGGCTCGTCCGATTCGCTGAGGATGTCGATGGCGGCAATACAAGCGGCGACGTCAGCCGGCGTTGCGGCCGACGAGAACAGGAACGGTCGGGCGCGCTGTCTCAGGTACTCAACGATCGATGCTGGCCCGGCGATGTAGCCGCCCATGACACCGAGTGCCTTGGACATCGTTCCACATTCGATGTCCACGCGCCCGTGGAGGCCGAAGTGGTCGACAATGCCGCGGCCGTGGCTTCCGAGGACGCCTTCCCCGTGCGCATCATCCACCATGATCATCGCGTCGTACTTCTCGGCGACTTCGACGATCTCTGGCAGCGGGGCAAGATCTCCATCCATCGAGAAGACCCCATCGGTGATGATCAACTTCTTCTCGATCTGCTTGTTCTCCTCAAGCAAATCGGCAAGTGCGGCGACATCGCGATGGGGGAAGATCGCCCGCTTCGCTTTGGTGAGGCGAACCCCATCGATGATCGAGGCGTGGTTCAGCTCGTCGGTGAACAACACGTCTTCCTTACCCATCAGCAGAGGGATCGTGGCCAGATTGGTATTGAGACCCGACTGGACGGACAGTGCCGCCTCGGCTCCTTTGAACTCGGCGATCTTCTTCTCGAGTTCGATGTGCAGAGACATCGTTCCCGCGATCGACCGTACCGCGCCGGGGCCGACGCCGTACTTGTCGATGGCGTCGTGAGCAGCAGCGCAAAGCCGTTCGTCGTTCGCGAATCCAAGGTAGTTGTTCGAGCACATGTTGAGCACGCGACGGCCGTCAACGACGACCCACGCTCCGACCGAGCTTTCGATGGTCCGAATTGTGTTGTAGAGCCCCTGATCCCGGAGCTGCTGCAACGCTGCATCGACAAACGCGTATTTACCCATCGGATCCCTCCAACACTTTGAGTGTGACGAGATTCTACGAGGCGAGCGGGCGCGATGCCACGAAACGCAGCGCAAGCAAATTCGCACCACAGCTTGGGATCATGAAGCCCCGGAAGAGAAAGGGGGCCCGAAGCGGCCCGAAGGCGGCTTCGGTCCCGTGTGCGATCTCAGCCGTTAGGGTACGACGGTGATCACCTTGCTCAAACTCGTCTCCAGCCCTTCGGAGTCGGTGACGGTGATGGTGACGGTGTATTGGCGGGCCTGCGTGTAGCGCACTCTCGGCGAACCGCCGCCGCCGATGCCGCCGTTGCCGAAGGTCCAGGTCACAGAGACATTGGCTCCGTCTTCGGGATCGTAAGAGTTGGAGCGGAAGCGGACGAACTCGTTGACCGAGGGCGTCCCCGGCGACCACGTGAAGTCGGCGACCGGAGGCTGGTTCTCGGGGGTCGTGCCCGGAGGAAGTAAGTTGAACTCGGAAGGCGCGAGGGCGCGTCCGAAGATGCGGATGTTGTCGATCATTCCGTCGATCACATCCGAGTTCGCGCGTCCGATGCTTACGGGGTCTGTTGTTTGATTGATGGTGCCGGAGATTGCTTGATCGGCAACCTCCTGGCCGTTCAGGTACAGCCGGACCCTTGATCCATCATACGTCGCCGCCACCTGGTACCAGCGATCCGCTACGATCGTCGGTATGGAAGCTGTGACCGCGCGCGTACTGCCGTTGATGACCAAGATGAGCTTCAACTGTGACTGCTTGAGAACAAGTCGGTATGCATCGGGTTTGCGCAGGATCGGGGCGTCCGTGGTAGGTACGGTATCGTAGCGGACCCACGCCTCGAACGTGAACGCCTCGAAGAGCGACAGGGAAGGTGCGTGCGGCACGGAAACCGAGTCGTTGCTCCCGTCGAGTCGAACGGCAAACGTCCCGTCGACGTCGTTGGTATCCCATGTCGCCCCCTGCAGGGTGCCGTGGTTTGCGTTGGTGGATGAATCGAACGCAGTCGAACCCGACCCTTCGTTGAAGTGCCAGAACGCTCGCGGTTCGGAGAACGATGGGATCGACACGGAAACCGACCGGGTCGTCGAGTTGCTCGCCCCCTGGTTGTCGGTGACGGTCAGTTGCACGGTGAAGGTGCCGCCGCCGGTGTAGACGTGCGTGGGCTGCATCCCTGTGCCGGAGGCTCCATCTCCGAAGCTCCACGAGTACGACAGGATCGTGCCATCCGGGTCCGTCGATGAACCGGCGTTGAACGACACGACCTGATCGACGGAAGGGGAGTTCGGAGAGAAAGTGAACGCGGCGTTCGGCGGTTGGTTGACCGTCTCGGGGGTGAGAACGACGTTGAGACTGGAGCTTTGTCCGGCCGTGATCTGTACGGTTCTCGTTTCCGGAACGTAGCCGGCACGCGTGAGCTGAACGGTGTGGGTGCCGGTGGAGAGCGTTGCCGAGCCCGGGGTTGTTCCCACGGTGTTTCCATCAATGATGACGGTTGCCCCGGACGGCGAAGAGTTGATCTGGAGCGTGCCTGTTGTGGGAGCCGGCGCCTCGATCGTGAAGCTCACGGTATCGTACGCCCAATCACCGGATGCGAACTGCGATTGCAGCGATGAGAGCACGGAATCCCGGAACCCGATCGGGTTATAGCTCAACACCGAGAACGAAGAGGAGAACGACGTCGGGAAGGAAGGGATCGGTGACACCGCCGCGAATGCATAGATCGTATCGGTTCCCGTCGGCTCGCTGACGGTCAGCGTGTAACCGGAAACTCCGGGAAGCTGGCGGTTGCCTGCGGTAACCCGCGGATTCGGCTCGCGGTAGTTCGGGAACAGCAGGGATACGCGGCCGCTGGAATCGGCTTCGCAGATGTAGACGTAAGCAGTTCGATTGACAGCGTAGAACAGCGTCAGCGGCTCATCGAGCTGGTAGCTCGATTTGGGAAGGCTCAGTTCCAGGGAGAGGGCGGGCGCTGCCGGGGACACCTGGACCTGTGTCGTGTCCGTGTCCTGACCACCGGGGCCGGCAACCGTAAGCGTGACGGTGTAGGTGGTCGCTGCGGCGTAGCTGTGAGTGGGCGTGACACCGAACCCGGTTGCGCCGTCGCCGAAGCTCCACGTGTAGCTCGAAATCGACCCCACAGATCCTGCAGCGCTGAACGAGACGGGCTGGCCGACGGTACCGGAGTACGGACCCCCGGCGCTGGCAACGGGTGGCAGAACCGCCGGTGAAATCTGAACCTGCGCCGTATCCGTGTCCTGTCCACCGGGACCTGTCACGGTAAGTGTGACGGTGTAGGTGGTCGCCGCGGCGTAGCTGTGAGTGGGCGCGACACCGAATCCGGTTGAGCCGTCGCCGAAGCTCCACGTGTAGCTCGAAATCGACCCCACAGATCCTGCAGCGCTGAACGAGACGGGCTGGCCGGTTGTGCCGGAATAGGGGCCGCCGGCGTCGGCAACAGGGGCAGGTACGCCCGCCGTCACCGTATGGGTTGCCGTGTTGTTGGATTCGTTGGACTCTTCGATCTGGGAGAGGTCATCCAACTGCACCGTGAACATCTCGCTCGACTGCGTCAGCGTCCGAGAGAGAGAGACCGTTGTCGAACTGCCTGCCGAAAGCTGCCATACATAGGTGGATGCGGCCGATGCTGCTCCTTGAATGCGCACGCGGAACAGGCCGGCGCCAACTGTGCCTTGATTCCGGATCGTAATCTGGAAGCCGACGGATGCGCCGATTTGCGGGGTTGTCGGTGAGTGTGTGATATTGCTGACGACAAGATCCGGGAGTTGTGGAGCGACAACCGTTACGGAGCGGGTGGTGCTGTGTGTCGCTCCGTCGTCATCGGTCACCGTGAGCCGTGCGGTGTAGGTCCCCGCCGACGAGTAGGAATGGCTTGTGGTAGCGCCGGAATCCGTGGCGCCATCGCCGAACTGCCACGAGTACTGGGTAATCGACCCGTCAGGATCGAACGATGCGGTGCCGTTGAAGCTGACGTTTTGCCCGGTCACGGGCGAGGTCGGTGAGAAGGTGAAAGAGGCCGTCGGTGGTTGGTTCGGCGAGGCTTGAACGATCACGGAGCGGGTGGTGCTGTGTGTCGCTCCGTCGTCATCGGTCACCGTGAGCCGTG
>CAZKPU010000019.1:24748-28155 GCA_964554715.1 uncultured Thermotogae bacterium
CCGACGAGTAGGAATGGCTTGTGGTAGCGCCGGAATCCGTGGCGCCATCGCCGAATTGCCACGAGTACTGAACAATCGTTCCGTCGATGTCGTAGGATCCAAATCCGTTGAACGATGCGGCCTGGCCGGCAACAGGAGAGGACGGGGACACCGTGAAACTGGCGACAGGTGGCTGATTCGCCGGAGCCAGCGACAACAGGAGCCTGCCTGCTCCGAACGTGTTCGCGTCGCCGATCGGCACAACTTGGGACACAACCTCCGCGTGCAGCTGAGAGACGGTCAGGGAAGGGTCATCCGCCAGGAGAAGAGCTGCTGCGCCGGCTACATGGGGAGAGGCACAGGAGGTGCCCAAGAACGGAGCATAGCCGCTCACCGAGGTCGACACGGAGTCGGGGCCCACAAGGTCCGGCTTGGGGCGCCCGTCGTTTGTCGGTCCTCTTGAGCTATACGGTTGGATTTGAACGGTCCCGGAGTAGGGAGTGAAAGAGACGGCGCCGACGGTGACAACGTCCGCCACATTCGCAGGAGCAATGATCGAACTCGATGCAACGACGGGAGACAGTCCCTGGAACAGCGAGAACAGCTCGATCCTCTCCGATCCGCTGCCTGCAACTTCGATGCGGTACGTCCCGTTCATGTTGGCTTGGAACTGAACGGATTCGGTCGGCTCCTCCGTTCCGGTTTGATACTTCGTGGATGCTGCGATCACGTTGTCGAGCGGGTCGTAGACGTAGAGATCGTAGTCGGTTGAGGATGCCGGCCACTCATTCCACGTGAGGTACAGCACGACGCGTTGTCCGGCCTGAGCTTGAAGAGAGATCGACGTATCGAGCTTTCCGTCCGAATTGCCGTCGGCGAAGCTCCCTTCCCAATGACGCTGCGCTTCGTTTCCTGCCGAATTGACCCAGAGAATCCCTGCATCCACGGCGCGTTGCGCGATCTCGGCGATCGGTCCGGTTCCGTCGTAGAAGTTCGTGTTGTACCAACCAAGGGAGTGATTGATGACGTCGATGCCGTTGTTCATGCAGTAGGTGACGGCCTGGTCGAGGTCGACTTCATCTGCGATCTTGATCAAGTACAGCTGTGCGCCGGGCGCGATTTCATGAACGATCTCCGCTACAGCGGTTCCGTGCGATACCCCTGATGCGATACCCGTTCCTGAGGCATCGTACGTCAGTGCACCGTAGGGGAGATCCCCCGAAGCCTGGGACTGCGAGAGCCCCGAGAAACCGAGATCGATAACCGCGACCTTGGTGCCGGCCCCGGTGATCCCTTGTGCATGAAACGTGGTTGCGCCGATCGCGGCAACGCCCTCTCCATCGATGTCCAGCTCGTGCGGAACGTACGGAGGACGGATGTAGACGGTTCCCGACAGCTGGCCGAGAACGGTCTCCAGTAGGGACAGAGGAACGTTCACCCGTACTAGGTTCGAGGCTGCGGCCACATCCACATCGCCGATCCCTAGCCCGGAGAGCGCGGCTAGCGATGCGTTGATCGCGTTGCCGAAGGAAGCCTCCATGACCACCGTCACGGTGGACTCCTCCGTGGACAGGGGAACACCGAAAGCATTGGCCACAGCCGACACGGTACTCCGGGCGACGGTCGGCAGGTCGGCAAGGTTTGCAGACATCGTGCCCACAGTGCTTTCGACCGCCTGAACCAAAGCAGTAAGCGCGCCGTCGACGTGAGGATTGTGCTCGGCGCGTGCCATCTTGGCGGCTCCATAGGTCTGGCCGAGACCGGTCGAAACGACATGATCGGGGGCGGCGGTCCCTGCAGCGACAGCCGAGAGAATGGCGGCAACGTCCTGTGTGCCGCCGGTGGGCCAGTCAAGGACGGCCAGCAGCGAGCAGGGAGCGAACGAGATCGGAACGGCCACCGGCTTGTTACCATGGTAGACCAGTTCCACCCCCGACGCGGTGAGTTGATTCTCGATCTCCGAGAGATCCTCGAGATAGCGCGAGTAGATCGATACCCAGCCTTCCTGAATCATCGACAGCTGGAAGCGGCTGAAGCGAAGCCATAGCTGCAGGTACGTGTTTGAGTACGGCTGGATGTCCAGCGTTACTCCCGATTGCGCTTCGAGATTGGTCGCGAACTGCTCCCACTCGGAGGCGTATGTCTCTTCGACGCCAACAGAAACGATGCTCTGTGCGGTGGCGGCGATTCCCAACCCGACGATGATCGCGACAATGAAGATCGCTTTTCGCATGATGCCCTCCGCGTGGAAACTTAAGATGATGGAGCCGGAACGATTGGCTGATACGGCATGCGGACGTATGTGACCGAGGCCGACCGCGCCAAGGGAACAAGGTGTTGGATCGGCAGAAGGAGTTCTGCAAGCTGCTCGGTCTCCTCGACGACAAACACCCGGTAGGACTCTGGAATCGCTTCTCCGATGACTCGCTCGGCGATCACGGAGACACGAAGCCCGGTTCTCTGAATCCCGCTGGCCGAGGCGGTGGCGAACCAGTCTGCGGCAATGACCAATTGATAGAGCGACGATTCAAGAGCGGCTCCCTCCGGCGGTGGAGGTCCCTTGAGATCGGTCACGGAGTACTGGACTGCATCACTGAGCGAAATCGAACCCGGTGCAATGCCGATTTCAGACAGTTCGAGAAGGATCTCGACCAACGTGTTGCCGGCTTCCACCGTCTCGCTGGGTGTGACGACGAGTTCGTAGCCCTCCTCGGACGGACGCAGTACAAACCCATACGACGCGGTTTGAACGCGAACCAGGAGGCTTTCCCCGTCAACGTACATCAACGCGGGCTCCTGAAGGAAGAGGGATTCCTCTTCTTCCGTGCGTGTGGCTCCTCTCCATGTCGCGGGTCCTTCCGCCTCTTGGATGACGATTGCGTAGTCACGTTGCTTGGCCGACTCGATCGACGCGGCGGTCGCGATCTCTATCTCACCGACCGGAATCACGTAGTAATCGTCGGGTGCAAACACGGTTGGGACACACACAGCCACAACAGGAAGCGCTCCAACCGCGGCTGCAACCAGGATCAACAGAGCAACGCCGAAACGAGTTCTCATCGGATGCCTCCTTGGTACTCTCCGTGTCTACCTACACCCGATCGGTCTGCCGGTTTCGCGGGGTTGCGAGATGAACTCAGCCTCCACCTCCGCAGGATGAGCAACCAGACCCTGAAGACTCGGGACGTGGGTCGCCCACTTTGTAGTCGGTGGTCGCCGTTCTGGACTCACCGCGTGAATCAATCACCGTGAGCGTGACCCTGTAGGTGCCCTTCTCCGCGTACAGATGTTCGGGTGAACGATCGGTCGATGTCGTTTCGTCGCCCAAAGACCAGAACCAAAGAACAATTTCCCCATCAGAATCGGTGGATTGCGTCCCGAGGAATCGAACGTCCTCGCCGAGGAACCCCCGCGAAGGAATCGGGCGG
>CAZKPU010000020.1:0-28004 GCA_964554715.1 uncultured Thermotogae bacterium
ACACGTCCAGGGGCTGGGGACCGACGGGTCTTTCTCCGATCTGACGGGATGGGCAACGGCATTGCCTTATGAAGCTCGGATCATCATCTACGGACAACAAGGAGCGGAAGCCGATCAGGCGGCTCTTCAACTCCGAGCACAGGGCTATTCGCTTGCGCAGAGCCTTCTCGGTGGGTTCGAGTACTGGTTGGAGACCCAAGACGACCCACGGCATCCCGAGCGATCTCTGGTGATTGCATCCGCAGACGAGATCTGAGCCACCGGGCTGAGCGATTCTGATTCCGGCATCACAACTGGGATCCCCTTGTGGATACTCCGGCTTCGACGATCGTCTAGGTCGGTGCCTTCCGTCGATCGATTAACTCTCTCGCTGTGGCATCCATACGCTTGTATGTAGAATATAGATCTATCATGGCTTCGTTGATCGTGCTCCTGCTTGCAGGAACCTACTTGGGATGGAATGTTGGGGCCAACGATGCCGGCAACTGCCTCGGCACAGTTGTCGGTTCGGGGATGCTTTCCTATCGCCGCGCCATCATCATCGTTTCCATCGCCGCGCTCGCCGGAGCCACACTTCAGGGGCATCAGGTGATGGAGACGATCGGCACGGGGATCGTGAGCGAGCAGCTCCCGTTTGCCGGCGTTCTCGTCTCGCTGCTCGCTGCCGGAACCTTTGTCACCATCGCAACGGTTCTCGGGCTACCGGTTTCCACTGGCGAGGCAATCGTTGGCGCCGTTGCCGGAGTCGGATGGTCGGCCGGAATGGATGTCGATACTGGGACGCTTCTGACGATCGCGGAGGTCTGGGTGATCTGCCCGATCCTCACCGGACTGATCTCGTTCGTCCTGTATCACGTCCTGTCGAGGGTGCTCCGGCGGATGCGAGGACTGATCGCCGCCGATCGATTCGTACATGGCTTACTCCTCGCCAGCTCGGCCTATGTCGCCTACACGATGGGCGCAAGCAACGCCGGCAAAGCCGTCGGTCCGATCGCCAATCTGGACCTTGCGATCAACGAGCGGCTTCTTCCGATTCTCGGCGGCATCGCCTTGGTCATCGGGATTCTCTCGTTCGGACGCCGGGTCGCCAATACGATCGGTGGCGGCATCGTCAAGCTCGATCCGCTCACCGCCGGCTGTGCACAAACCGCCGCTGCGATTGCCATTCACACCTTCACCCTCGCCGGTATCCCGGTCTCGACTTCGCAGGCGGTGGTCGGGGCGGTGATCGGTGTTGGGATCGTCAAGGGTATGCGAACCGTTCGCGGCCGCCGTGTGGCAAGGATCTCCCTCGGTTGGATCGCCACACCGACAGCCTCAGCGCTGTTTGCCTTCCTCGCATACCGTCTTGTGGACTGGCTGCTCTGACGTTGCCTGTCTCCGGATCAACCTCCCGCCGATCGATGCACGTGTCGGCTTCGCTATGGCACAGGAGGTTTCGCTTGCCGAAGAGGTTCGCCAGCTCCGGCAGGCAACACATCGATCGAGTAGCTCCCTTGCTCGCCAGGGGAGAACGAGCTAGCGATGATGCTGAAGATCCCGTCGGCCGGCGCAGCAAACGTTGCCAAGGCGTTGTGCCCTCCTGCAGAGTCGTCATCCTCGGCGATCCAGCGACCTCGTTCATCCACAACGAACAGATACGGATCGAGCGCGGCGGATGTCAGCCGGACCGAGACTCGATCTCCCGCAGCAACCCCGATCTGGTACAGGTCGTAGTAGGCACCATCGCTCCACAGAAGGTCCTTGGGCGCAAGCGTGCCTTGATGCTGCTCACCCATCTGCAGCCACTGCGCACCCACAGCAGCGGCATCGATTCCGGATGAAGCACTCACGGTGTATTCGCCGGTCTCTCCTGCGGCGAAGCTGGAGACATCCACGCGATACGTTCCTGAGATCGGGGGGAACAGCAACAGCCGCGCGTCCGATCCGGCTACATCGTCGCTTGCCGCAACCAACGCGCCGAGGGGATCGTAGACCCATAGGAACGCATCGAACCATCCGGAAGTGAGCGACAACGTATACACGTCATCATCCCGCAAGTCGATCGAATAGCTGTCAACGAACGACCCGTCCGATGCAATCGCATCGGAGGCAGTAAGCTCCTCGGTCACCGGAACCCCCAACACCAAGTTCGATTCGGTCTTGATGTGGGGCTTGTCTGCATTCCTACCGCCCGACATCTGGATCGACATCGTGTATGGTCCTCCTGCCGGCTCGTAACTGTTGGCCAAGAGGTAGTAGGAACCGTCGGCGGGAAGCTCAACGGATAGCCAGCTATCGGTTCCGCCTCCTTCATCATCACTTGACTCGATGACCTGCCGCTCGCTGTCGTACAGGAAGAGGTAGGTGTCGAACGCTTCGGAGCGAAGCGAAGCCTGGACGGAGGTCCCAGCCTGCCCCATGAAGCGATACAGATCGCCGTTCGTTTCGTCGGAAAGCTGCGGGTCGTCGGGGGAAAGCACTCCCTGAACCATCTCTCCCGGTGCCAGCACGGGAGCGGAGTCCCAGGGAAGGCGATCCTCACGATTCCCGTGTCCGGTCGACCAGAAAACGAACTGAGACGACCTTTCGGACATTCCTGCCGCGATATCTATAAGTGCTTGCCGAAGGGAATCTCGAGTCGCCGGGAGATCGACGTACGAGGGGAATTCGAGCAACGGCTGGTCGCCCGATACAGCCTCCGACGCTGGATCCAGGCCGGCAAGCACGAGGATGTTCTCGTCGGGGAACCCGTTTGCCACAAGGACCATATAGAACCGCTCCAAATCGTTGAGTGCCCAGATCTCGTAGGGGTCGCCCACGAACAGAATGGCCCACCGATCCTCGGGCGACACGAGTTGTCCGCTGCCATCTTGCCCTAGAGAGATCTCGCCACCGCGGTTGGTGAAGAGACTCTGTGGATGCTCCGCTTCCGTCACAAGGTCCTCTCCCGGACACACTGCCGGATCGGTGGCTGCGCCGCCGGGAGCGGCCTCATCATGTTGCTCGAGCCAATGCGCTATTTCAGACATCGACATCGCATCCGGCCCGATAGCAGCAAGTGCTTCCGCCATCGCTGCTACGTAGTAGCTCTCGGCTCGTTTCAACCCACAGCCCCGCAAGCATCCGGGAGAGTCGAACGGTGAAGCGGACCATGCCGATTCGTCGTAAGAAGCGGCGCTGAACAACGCAATCCGGCTGTCGCCTCCCCCGGCGGTCGCCAGCTCATCAAGCATCCCTCCACCGTGGCATTGGGTGAAAACGATGATGAGATCCCGCTCCGGATCTCCGAAGCCGGGGAACAGCGGACCGGCCCACAAGGCAAACTCGTCGTCGTAAACCACGTCATCGTCCGCACAGTAGATGTAGCTCGTCTGATCGTCGGGCTGGTCGACGAACTCCTCAGCAAACCCTAGCCTTGCAGGCACGAGAACCATGAACCCAACGGCCATTCCTACGATCCACCGTGTATTCATCCGCTTCCTCCTTGTTTCCCCGCTCGTTCACATATCGTAGGGGATTTTGCCGCACTGCCAAGTTCTCTTGAAGCGGATCGCGAGGTGGGATCCCCGGAAGCGCAATCCTCTTTGATGGTGTTAGCTGGAGATCGTTGCTACAACCGAGCGGTGCGGTAGCGTCGCCACAGGTCAGATGCGATCTTCTCGGCGTCACGCTCGACGCCGAATGGAGCAACGAATTCGCAGACATACTGGACATCGCGGGCAAGAAGCTGTTCGGAGGTGTCGTTGAAACGAGGATCAACCGACTGCGGGAAGTCGATGATCACCGGATGCCCTTTCCAGTAGAGGATGTTGTAAGGAGACAGATCGCCGTGAATCCGGTGGTGCTGCAGGAATACCTTGACGTTGCTGAGTAGGCGATCCAGCAAAATCTCAGCTTCCTCGAACTCGAACGTCAGCCCGTAGAGCATCGGAGCAGGCGATTCCTTGTCGCCGAGATAGCTCATCAAGATAGCCGGCCCAATCTGAGCGATCGGTTGCGGAACATCCGCCCCCGCTCGGCTGAGAAGCTTCAGGGTTTTCGCTTCATGTCCGACCCACTGTTGGAACTTGGCGTTCCTGCCTCCCCGGCTGCCGGACTCCATGGCACGCAGCGTCCGCATGTCGGCCTTCCCTGTGCGCTGGCGCCCGCGCTGGTAGACGGCATCGTTCTTGAAACTTCGCATATCGACCGGACGGTAGACCTTCGCGGCCAGAAGACTGTGCCCTGTGTCGGGATGAGCTTCACAGCAGAAGATAGTCGCTTCCTTGCCGCTCTTAACCTGGGAGATGACATGCGTGATCCAGCCATGCTCCCGGAATGGTTCGATGTAGGTAAGAAGGCGCTGCTCAACGGTAAGCTTCTCGTCCTTGGGTTTCATCATACGTCTGCATTATCTGCGATTATGGCCTTGGATGCAGCGACCGTCGAGCGGGTAAGAGCAGGAGCGCGGCCGATCAAGTGACAGCACTTGCGCCGGACGCGCTCCCGCTGCGAAGCAAGGAGGATTGCCCTCAGCAATCCGTGTAAGGAGGATGGCTCCATCAATTCCCTACCCCAGCGATCCGTGTAAGGAAGGAGAATCGCCCCTGCGATTCGTGCAAGGAGAATCGCTCTCATGAATCTCCATCCCATCAATCTCTTCCTGTCAACCCCCGACACCGGAACCCAGCGTTTCAGCAAGGATTCAAGGGTAGTCAACTTCTTCTCGCTGATCTGATCGCTACGGGCGCCGAGCCCCTGTCATGATGTGGCCGACGACCGAGAAGCTCTCGCCAGGCATGGCTCACTCATCGTTCAACTCAGCCAACGGAGCGGAAGCGCCCGCAGCAGATCTATGCACCTCTGAGGATAGATGCACCCTTCTAGTGACGGCAGGGAGAACAGATCTAGCAGAACCCATCAAGACGGATCGGTTCCCTGCATAGATCCTGTCCGATCGGTCCCCGGGTCTACGGAAAAAGAACCGTCACACCTCGACCCTCGAGTGCTTCGAGATCCAGCCTGAAGGATGCAGAATCCGTGAGCGGATTCCGGCGTAGGTCGATCACATCGCCCGCATCAAGCCCGATGTTGGCTACAAGCGGCGCGATCTCCGAGATGAGGTTTCCGGACAGATCCAGAACGGCATCTCGTCCCGACGAACTAATATGGGAGAAGTCGCCCAGCCAAACAAGCTCGGCAAGCGGCGAAATGTCGCGGATCCGGTTGTCGGAAACGTCCAGCTGCTCCACGGAAAACAGATCGGCCAACGGAGAGAGGTCTGTGTGTTCGTGCTCGTCAAGCAGCAAGATTTCGACGTTGTAGCAGCTCCGCAAGGGCTCGACCGATGTGAGTCCACACGCTCCGAGATCCAGATACCATATCCTCGGCAGCAACGCGAGAACCTCAGGGTCTCCGATCGGATTACCACGAAGCCCGAGGGTTTTCAGGGCGGCACACCCCGCAAGCGGAGCAAGATCGCTGATCCGGTTCTCTGAGAGATCACAGTACGCCAGCGATCTCAACAGAGCCATCGGCGAGATGTCCTCGATTCGATTGCGCGCGAGGTCGATCGTCTCGATCATGCGAAGATCCTCCAACACGGCGACGGATGACAGCCTGTTGTTGGAAGCATCCAGTTCGACGATCGCCGGACAGCTCCCCAGAACATCCAAGTCAACAAGATCGAGCCCAGAGACATCGACTTCCCGCAGGTTGGAGCACAGCTCGACTCCCTCCAGGCTCGAGATCGGCATCCCCCCGATATCGAGCGTGCGAAGCGCGAGAAGAGCATGACGCGAGAGCTGCTGAGGGGGGATCTCCAACGCCTCACTGATGACCTGCTGCAAGAGAGGATCGGGGATGGAGACCGGCGTGTCGGGAACCACAAGTGAAAACAGATCGCGGATCTCGTGCGTCGTCAATGCGCCTTCGTAGATCCGTAGATCGTCAATCTCGCCACGAAGGCTGAGCATTTGGGCCCATCCGTTGTACGCGGTCGCCCCGATCGTCAGTGGATTCTCCCCATTCCGGAGATCCTGAACAGGAAACATCCGGGATGTCTCCAGAGACCCGTCGAGCCAGATCTCAACCCTCCCGTCGGCCCTGCGCACGACCGCCACGTGATGCCACTGGTTGTCATGCCACCCCCAAGACGTCGTTGAAAGCACCTGACGGTGATTCTCGGCAGCGTCATTGGTGCGGAAAATGATCGATCCGTCACCGGACACGTATAACTCGTAGGTCGGACCGTACCAGTTCTCCCGCCCATGCGTCGACAGAACATACTGCGTTCGATTCGTGCTCGGCTTCTCCACTCGGAACCAGACACTGACCGAAAACGGTAGATTCCGCGGCTCGTATGAATCGATCGTCCGGATGAACGTGTTGTGGAACAGATCGTGATCGAACTGCATCGCTCCATCGACGACGCCGGCCGCAGGCTCGGCTCGCACCGATCGGCCATCCCGCCCGCCGACACGATCCTGTGTGTCCCCATCCAACGGATAATGGGCCACCAGCACCGCTCGTCCGCTCTGAGAGACATCCGCGATCCGTAGAGAGGCGGAATCCCTGTTGCTTTCCAAGACAGGTTGCTGCTTCTCGGGTCGCGTTGCGGTCCAGCTTTCGATCGAGGAGATGACCACAGCGGCAAGCTCTTGCATCGACAGGACCCCGTCACCGTTCTCGTCCGTTTCCCGGTCGTCGAGCCCTTGCAGAAGGAAGTGCGTGAAAACGCCGTGTCCCAGGCTGCGGGACTCGTAGGCTTGCTCCCATGGCTGACATGCCGCAAGCACGGCACGTGTCTGTTCGGGAATCCCCGATGTGAGGATGTCGCGAGCGGTGGAGTCCTGCGACGCAAGCATGGGAGGGTGAGCTTCACCGGCATCGCGGCTCTGGCCTCCGCTGTAGCAGGCATCGAAGAACATCGCCACCGAAGCCGCCGGAAGGTTCTCGACCCATACCCCGAGGTCATCATCGAGGATGTAGGTTCCGGGATCTCCAAGGATCGCGTCGTAGGGAAGATACGCCTCGTCGAGCCCGTCACCGTCGGCTTCATCCCCGTCGATGTCCACCGTGCTTGCTCCGTGACCGGCAAGATAGATCAGCACGGTGTCTGCAGGCGTCGTCCACTCGGCCAGATCCTCGAACGCCGACTCGATTTCGCCCCTTGACGCCTGCCCATCCGCCAATTGGATGACACGCTCGGAGGTGATGTCGGGCAATGCCCGGAGCTGTTCGGCCACCGATGCCGCGTCCAACGATGCATAGCTCAGATCAGTGATCGCCGGATCCCGATAGCGGGAGATGCCGATCGATAGCAGCCACGTATCGGCGACCACGATCGTTCCCGCAACCGAAAGAACCATCACAGCAAGCCAAACGATGAGCCCTGACCTGCAACCTATCCGCAACCACGGACGAATCCTCACTGAACAGAACCTCCTTCCTACGGCAACTGTGGGACGCGTACGACAACGCCTTCGGCAAGATCGCTGTCGATCACCCACTCTCGATTCAGCAACACCAACACAGGCCAAAGCGCTTCATCTCCAAGGGTGGCGGAGGCGATGCTCTGCCACGTGTCGCCGGCTTGCACGATGTGCACCGTGATCGCCTCGAACCCCAACGCCGGTGCGTCCAGTGGCACCCCGTAGGCGTTGAGAAGGCCTATCCCATGAGCGATCGCTCGCCATGTGGGGTATGTCTCAATCCGTGCGAGGTCTTCAATCATCCGTTGCAGTGTGACGTCATCGGGCACATCGGACTCGATGAAGCCGGTGGCCGTCACACCTCGTGCCTGCGCAATCTCTGTCTCAGTAGGATCGGCTTCCTCCGGACGGTGAATGCCAAACTCCAGTCCGCCGGTTTGCCACGCAAGCAGGACAGCAACCACGACGATCGCGACCGCTCCCAAGACTTCGATCGTCTTCCACAGCGTTCGTCGCTTCCTGTGAATCCGAGATGCCCAAGCAATCCATGCCCAGGGATGCGAATCGGTGACCTGGGTTCTCCAGCTCCGCCAGGCTGAGCCGTCCGTGTAGCCTTTCCGCGGTTCCATCGCGGGGAGCGTTTCCTCATCACCACACAGCTCCCCCCGCAGCCGCGCAAGTCGCTCCGAGCAACCCCTGCATGCAACAAGGTGAGCATCCACTCCGGCGCGCATGCGATCGGGCAACTCGCCGCCGGCTGTCAGGAGAAGGACTTCCTCATCAAGATGCGGATCACCCGGCTGTTCGTTGAGAGAACGTTCAAGCAGGGCCCGTACCTCCTTCTCGAACAGGCGGACCTCACGCCGACTCATGCTTTCCTCCCGGTACCTCGAACGGCGATGATAGGGCCGAGCCGTATAGCTTCCTCCAGTGATCGTCACACGCTTGCTTCAGCTTCGCCAGCAGCCGGTGATAGGCAGAATAGTCGTTGGGATTCGCACCGAATGCAGCAGCCGCTTCCCGCCACGACAGCTTCATCCCGACAACCCGATGGAGATCCATCTCCGCAAGCGGGGTATCGTCTTGTTTGTCGTACTCGGATCCGTTGCCCATGTTGCTGAACCAATAGAGGATCGCCACTCGGAGATTGCGGCGGCACGAGGCACTCCCTACACCGGCAAGCTCACAGCACGCTCGAAGAAGGACGTATGCCTTCCTCTCCTCCGCCGCGGCTCCTCGCACCATCGGCAACAGGTCCTGATCGAGATCGTCGATGGACACAAACTCCCCGCGTAGAAGGTGACTCCAATACACAAGCCGACCATCACTGCAGATCCTCTTAAGCGTCACGATACTCACCGTGGGCACGGGAGAGCCGAGACAGGAATTCATCCTCACCCAGCAACGAGTGAACTCCTTCAAGAACGCGACGGCGTGGTGATGGGTCAAACGGTGCGACATGACCGACATACGAGATGCCTTCCGTGTAGGGTCCGTTCATGTAGCTCTCGACAAGCCTCGACAGAGAACGGCGCGGTATCGATCTCACTTGAACCGGTACGTACTCTTCGAAGAAGTGGTCGGCGACATGCGCGACATTCCCGTAGACCATGGTGAACGACTCCGCCGGACATCGGTTCAGCATTTCATGAACGACACTCTGCCAGAACACGGCTTTCAGGCGCGCGACCCACTGCTCGATCGTCCGTTCCGTGCGGGCTCTCGCGAGCGAACGAAGCATCTCCGCTTCGCTCTCCTTCGGCAGGAGCCCCAAGCAACGAGCGTTGCGGATCATCACGTGGCGGATCACGCCTCGAACGTACGTGCAAAACGATGTGGAGATCTCTCCGGAGGCTCGACCGCAAACGAAGCGGCCGACAAGGTCGCCGAGAAGCTCAATCCAGAGATCGGACCACGTGTCCAGAAGAAGCTCCACCCGCCGATCGTTCAGCTGCTCTTCCAGCCAGTCCAATCCAGATCTTGCGACACCAAGTCCCAGCTGGCGCAAGACAATCACCATTCCACGGCGGATGGATTCCTCGTATTCAACGACGAACTGGAGACACCGCTCTTCCGACCAGCCTTTGCTGGCGATATCTTCAAGAAGGTCTCCGGGGCCGCCGGGAGGAACGCCACAACGAACGTACAACCCCCGGGCGTTCGCCTGGGGGCAGCAGGGCTGTCGTCGTTGGTTTCTTCCTGCATCGATGGCAGGTTTCCTCAAGCGAGCCACACCACACTCCGTTCCCCGGGAAGCAGTATACGCGAAAGCACCTCTTCTTTTGTATGATTAAAACCGTTGTTTCCTCACAGACTACCCATGGTTAGCGTGTCTTGACTTGGGCGTCATACCGCAGAGATTGTCATGGCACCGTAGTTGGTACAATATGCGGGAAACGTTTCGCCGGAGGGTTCACCGTCCGCGCCTGACGGATCGAGAGCACGATCGACCGTTTGCCGTCCGGAGTTCGCTCTTTCGGTGGATCCGGGAAGGCGGCCACTTGTGGTTCGAGGATGAAGGAGGCATGCAGCGATGAAGCTTCTTGTACTGGGAGCAGGACGTGTCGGCAGTGCAATGGCCATTGATCTTGCCAAGGAAGACTGGTTCGATATCGCAGTTGCAGACAACGATACATCCGCTCTGGAAAGCCTGACCAGCCGCTATCCCATCGAGGGAGTTTCCGCAGATCTTGCCGACCGGGAGCAGATCAGGCGCATCGTTGACGGGTACGATCTTGTCATCAGCGCCGTTCCCGGATTCATGGGATTCGAGACGCTGCAGTCCGTGCTCGCGTGCAAGAAGAATGTTGTCGATATCTCGTTCTTCCCTGAGGATCCGTTTGAGCTTGATTCCCTGGCCAAGGCTTCGGATGTCATGGCGGTCGTAGATTGCGGAGTCGCTCCGGGAATGAGCAATCTTCTCGTCGGTTCGGTGGACACTCGGCTCGAGCGAACGGAACAGGTCCTGATCTACGTCGGAGGACTCCCGACCGTGCGAAGCTGGCCGTCCGAATACAAGGCCGGATTCTCACCGATCGACGTCATCGAGGAGTACACGCGACCGGCTCGGCTCGTTTCCAACGGCAAAGTGGCTGTTCGGCCGGCGCTGTCGGACCCCGAACAGATCGAGATCGACAACGTCGGAACCTTGGAGGCGTTCAACACGGATGGATTGCGCACACTGATCAAGACGATCGATGCCCCGTTCATGGTTGAGAAGACGCTTCGGTATCCCGGTCACCGTGAGCGGATCGCACTCCTTCGCGACTTCGGCTTCTTCAACACGGATCCGATTCAGGTCGGTGGTACGTCAATCCGACCGATCGACTTCACTTCGACGCTCCTCATCCCGCAGTGGAAGCTCCTGCCCGGCGAGACCGAACTCACCGTGATGAGGATCCTTGTTGACGGAGTCAAAGACGGACGCCGGATGCGAACCACCTACGAGATGATGGACCGCTACGATCCGGAAACGCAGACGACATCGATGGCACGAACCACGGGGTACGCCGCGACGATGGTGGCACGGCTGATCGCCGAGGAGCGTCTCACGGGAAGAGGGATTCTGCCTCCGGAGTGGATCGGTCGAGACCCCGAACACGTGTCCTTTATCTTGGAAGGACTCGCTCAACGGGGCATCCATTACACGGAAGACATCTTTCCGCTGGACGACTGACGTTTCGGCGATCAGGTGGAGCACATACCCGTTCGCTCTCTCGGCCGCGCCGATATCGACCGGAGCCAGGTATGCGCCCCCGCTGCTCTTAGGGTTGGGGTGCCGACGCTTCGGCGTTAGCCCCCGACGGCGTTGTATCCGCAGTCTACGTGATGCGTTTCACCGGTGACGCCCGAAGAGAGATCGCTCAACAGATAGACGGCGGATCGACCGATCTCGGAGGTCTCGACGTTGCGCTTCAACGGCGACAGCTGTTCGACACGGCGGAACATCTCGTCCACATCTCCGATTGCAAGTGCAGAGACGGTCCGGCAAGGACCTGCAGACAGGCTGTTGACACGGATCGACCGTGGTCCCAGATCCGCCGCAAGGTATCGAGCGGACGCCTCGAGTGCCGCTTTCGCAACTCCCATCACGTTGTAGCCGGGGACGGCCTTCTCTGCCCCGTAGTACGAAAGGGTGATGATCGAGCCCCCTGAGGTCATCAATTCGGCTGCATGCCGCGCAACAGCAATCAGGGTATACGCTGAGATGTCAAGAGCCTCCCGAAACGCATCCCTTGAGGTAGCCAGGAACGTGCCCGGACCCAAGAAACGCCGGTCAGCATACGCCACTGAGTGGACGACGAAATCGAGCGCCTCGCCCTGCTTCGCAATCCGAGCGAACAGTCTCTCGAGGTCTTCGTCGCGAGACACATCACACGGCTCGATCCATGGATCGGTCACGCCGCCGCGTGAAAGCGTTCGAAGTACGCGCTGCTGCATCCGCTCACCAGGGAAGTACGAAAACTTGCACGTCGCCCCCTCGGCTATCGCCGCCTGCGCAACATGCCACGCAATGCTCTTTTCGTTGGCTACACCCAGAACAAGACCCTGTCTCCCCTCGAGAAGCCCCATGAAACCTCCGTTCGTCCAATCCTGATTCAACAGCCACTCTAGCCCGCAACCAGCCGAGGCGCAACCCCGGTCGACCGGCCATGCATCCGTAACCTGCGTCTCATGAATCCGGCCCGCGCAGCCGGTACGATTGGGGATCGGAGGCAACGACAGGTGAACGCTGATTGGATGACGACCCTTGCCAAACATTACGCGGGTGCTCGCTCGCGGTACCCGAACACCCCGTTGTTGCTGCTATTCGACATCGACGGGACGATTCTTGACAGCCGGTACTTGGTCCTTTACTTGTTCCAAACCTACGATCTGCAGCACGAGACCCGGTACTTCCGGGACTTGACGCTGACCGATGTCGAACTGCACGAGCGCGCCGTAGGCGAGTACATCAGTCATCTGCCCATCCCGCTGGAGGAGCAGGTTCGGGTCCTCGACTGGTTCCGCGACTATCGTTGGTCACGCGGGGCGATCCTGGAATCGCACCGACCCTACCAAGGAGTCTTGGAGGTCATTCGATGGTTCCAACTGCAGCCGAACACGTTCGTCGGCCTGAATACCGGGCGTCCCGAGGAGGCAAGGCCGGAGACGCTTCGCTCGCTGAACGAGCTCGGCAAGGAATGGCGCGTCAAATTCGACGATTCACTGTTGTTCATGAACCCTGATATCGAGAACACCCGCACGGCAGCAGCCAAGGTGCTCGGAGTTCGTCACTTCCAGCATGAGGGATACCACGTGATCACGCTCATCGACAATGAGCCGAGCAACCTGGAGGCGGTCGCCGCAATCGACCCCGGACAGGAGATCCTGTTGCTCCATGCCGACACGATCTTCCACTCCAAACGAGAATCGTTGCCCGATCACGCCGTACCCGGCGTCGACTTCTCGTTGAGAACCCTGCTTGCGCGGGATCGGCTCGAGCTGCAGCTACCTCGCCACATCGAGTTTGTGTGGCACGGTCTCTCCGACCGGAAGAGGATCGACCGCTTCATCCGATCGGACGTGACGTGGGGAGAATGTAATGTACGGCTGGATCGTCTCTCCCGCCGGCTGGTCGTTCGCTCGACGTCGCTTGCCGATCGTCCGCTTCGTGCCGACGAGGAGGTTCTCCTTGCGGATGATCTCTTCTCCTTGTTTTCGGAAACCGACAAAGGGCTGAAGCTCGATCTCAAAATGGGCGGCGAACTGCTCGACCTGCTCCTCGAGCGGATCCAACAGCACAACTTCCCCAACGAACGTCTCTGGGTTCACGGAAGACTGGAACGGATTGAGCCATCAGGCTTCCAGCGTCTATCAAGAGCGCTTCCCGGAGCCATCGTTCAGTGCCCGATCGACTTCCTGACTCCGCTCGTCCTCGCTGCACCCGATGATGCGCGCGACATCCTCGACCGCATCGCAAGCTGGGGCGTCAATCGCGTCTCCGTGAGCTGGCAGACGCCGAGAATCCGCTGGATGATTGAGAAGCTCGATGCGTGGGGGTTCGAAATCAACATCCACGGAGCCCCGGATCTCGAGGCGTTCCTACAGGCGGCACTCCTGCTTCCGCGTTCGATCAGCGCTCGATTCGGACGAGCGTTCGATCTGGAAACGCAGCACCGATCCACGTCATCGTAACAGAGGGTGTTGCCAACCCTCTGTTGTGGATCACTTAGGGGAGGCAGGTTGCGTTGCCAGTGTTCGTTCATAGACGAACACATCGCTTTGCCCGTTGCTCCAAACGGAGTACCCGCGATCGCGTGCCACACCAACGATCTCGTTGGAGGCAGCCGACGGCCAGATCATCAACTCGGACCGCTCCATCGGGTGGCGGCGCTCCGCTTCGTCGAGCAGGCACCTCGCATCCCCGGCATCTGTTGCGTATAGACCGATGGAGAGCACTCCCGTGGCGGCTCCGCTCCGAGAGATCGCCGCCATGGTCGTAAGCCGCCGCTCACGCTTGGCACCGAGAAGCTCGAGCCTAGCCTCGATGAGAGAACATCCAAGCTCCATCGGAATGAACTTCCACCCGTCCGGGACAAACCGGACCGGTTCGCGCAGTGATTCCAGAAACCTTTGGCCCTCTCGACTGTCAACGGCTTGGATCTCCTCATGATCCTGCCCTCGGGGACGACGCTCGGGGGCGGCGGTTCGAAGAACACGCCGCTGTGGCTGAACCCGCTCGGCATAGACGTACTCCTCCACACGGCGGAACCCTTCCAGCTCGATGAGGTGAATCGATGCTTTGTTTTCTACATAGGTGGATAGCGCGACCGTTCTTGCGTTGTCCGCCCGAAGCTGCGCCAGGAAGTATCTCAGAAGCGCCTTGCCCGCGCCGCGGTTCCGATAGCCGGGATCGGTTCTCGCACCTTCGAGCCACGCGTAGTCCGAAGCGAGCCGCGAGCAGCGGGCAAAGCCGACAACCAAGTCCCTCCCATCCGCCTCATCTCTCACGACCGCAACGGCAAGTTCGCCGTTCGGATCGGTGATCCATGCATCAACGACATCGGGAACGTAGTCGTCGCCCTCCCAGATCTGCGAGGAGATCTCCAGCAAGCGAGGGCGATCCTGGATTGCAGCAGGTCGAATCGAGAAGCTCATCATCGCTGGATAATACACTCTTCGTCTATTCGCAACATGAGAGCAGGCGGATCTCGGAACCGTATCAGAGATCAGGGTGAAGCCACGGACAAGCGCCGTACCCTAGGGGCAAGGCAGACTCTCGAACAGTTGACGCATCATCCGCCGGTAGCGGTCAAACGCCTCCCGACCCTTGCGCGTGAGCCCGGCCATCGTGTGGGGCTTTCGGTCGACAAACTCCTTGGTCACCTCGATGTACTCGGCGTCTTCAAGCTTGTTGAGATGGGAAGAGAGGTTTCCCCACGTGAGCCCCGTGCTTTTCATGAGGAAAACGTAGTCGGCGCCGTCCACTCCATACAGATGCGCCATGATGATCAACCGCGCCGGCTCATGGACCAACCGATCGATCTCCGATACAACGGACCGCGCACTCCCGTCCGATGCGGGACACACCTTCTGCCGGCGATCGATCATGTTCGCCGCCGCCCGATGGGAGACCCGGTTCCTCGTTTGCACCGGAACATCTCTATCGACAAACGATCGATGCTCCGCAGAGCGCAGTGTTGATGGTTCATCGGTCGATTCCTTCCTCGAGCCGCTCCGCGTCTTGCGGCCCCGGTGATTCGCCCGTTTGACGCACGGCCTGCAGGAATCGCATGAGAACCGTCAAACCGACCGCGCAACTGAAGAGACCGGCCACGCCGAAGAGAACGGTTTCAAAGAACGGGATCGGCGGTACGGCCACAGAAACGCTTGACACGACGGCCGCTGAAAGAAGGATGGCGTGCAGCCAAAGCCGCGTAACATCGAAAATGATCGCCATCGCCCCCAACGGTACCATGATGACAGCGGCGCTTGTCAGCGCCGGCGCCCATACACCCAGGCCTCCGAGCATGCCGGGACGGATTCTGTTCGCCCACATCGTCAGCATAACCAGAGCCGCGGTGGCAACAACGCTTCCTCCGAGGATCCACTGCATCCAGAAGAGCCGTCGACGCCGATGCGGGGCGAATTTCACGCTTCCGATAAGCGGGCGGGTCCAGCGACGCCTTGCCCAGCCCATCGCAAACGCGGCCGAAAACTGAATCCCACAAAGGGTTGCAAGCCGAGCCGCCGTTCCACCGCCGAGCCCCTCGACCATCGCAGCAAGACCCAGAGCAAGAATCGCAACCCCCAGGAGCAAGTCGAGCAGGCCGTCTTGCTGTTGCATCCGCCACATCCGCCGCTCAAGCCGACCGACATTCAGATCAAGATTGGGATGGACATTCATGATGGTCCCTCCTACGTTGCCGAGAATAGTACTTTGCAGAGCAGAGTACTCGGTCAACATACTACTCTGGAGATCGCCTTTCATCAAGCGCTCTTACGGATTTCGGACCGGCTCGTTTGAGACCGCTTCGCCGATCGAATCCAGCAGAATCTCGGCATCGTGGCGGGCAAGCGGGTTGTGCAGAGGATACAGGTCATCCAAAGACGGATCCGCTGTGATCTCACGCAGGATCCGCACTGCGTCTTCGATGTGGCCGCTGGGGAGAAGGTAGTACTTGACAAACGTCAGGCGGTTCTCGAGGAAACGATCGCACTCGTCGGGGCCGTTGGATGTCTCGAGGCAATGCGGATCGCCGGTCATCACGCGGCAGCTGTATTCGAGAGCAAGATCAAGGTTCCGCCGTAGCCAGGTCAGCGGTAGATCCGGCAGTCCTCCCCAGAACCCGGCCAACGCTCGATAGGGACCGCACATCGCGTACTGGGGATCGATGTCTACGCAACGTTCCAACATCGACAACACTTTGGCCGGCGTGCCGCTGACCGCTGCCATGATCGGGTTGGCCTCGGCACAACGGAGCCAACAGAGACATGTCCAAAACAGGACTCCGACATCGGTTGCCTCGGCCACCGCCGCTTCGAACCCTCGGTCCTGCTCGATCTGCGCGAATTCGGGATCCATGCGCAACCCCTTGAGCCCCCAGTGCTTTCCCCTCTCGAAAGCCACCAGGGCATCAAGACCGCCTCCGGCAAACGCATTTCCCAACTCGAAATACAGCTGCGCGAGTCTCAGAGCAAACGGTCGCAGATCCGCCGGTATGTCGAAACGCTCGACCTCAGCCTCGGAGGATGCGTCCAACGAGGGCGGGACACCGATCATCGATTCCAGTGTTTCGATCATCGCCCATAGCTGGCTCTCGCCTTCCACTGTCCAGGGAACGGCGAGCATGTCACCGCGGAAGAAGCACGATCCATCATCAACCGCCGCCTCATCGCTGCCAACAGCGATGAGGCCGATGCTCAGCAAGATCAAGATGCCGACCACCGACGAGCAGATCTGTCTTTGCTTCGCTCGCAACTCTCTACGGAGCAACATCATCCCCCCATGTCACCATGCCCGGTTCTTGGAATTCTCGCACGTTCACAGCTCTGCCACAAGATCGGACACTCACGTTCACTCACACGCGATACGTTGAATCTTGTCCGGGACGCGGTAAGCGTGTGTTCGGCGCCGACACGTCCGGTTTCTCACACCTTTTGTACAACGAGGGCGATGATGCAGCGGTCGCCGTGGCCAAGCGCGACGGCCCCTCATCTCCCGAGAGTCGCGAGACTCGATTGCCCACCGTAGAACGGTCGTCACATTCACGTGGCGGCCGTTCTCACTGCAGAGGCAGTCGTTCCCACGTATCGCACCCGCTCCGGCAGCTCTACATCGGCTCGTGCCCCGAGGCAGGAAGAGAGAACCGGAAGCAAGCACCCCCGGTTGGCTGATTCTCGACCCAGATCCGTCCTCCGTGCGCCTCAATCAGCGCCTTGGCGATCGCCAAACCAAGCCCACTGCCGCCTGTTGCACGATCGCGTGATGCATCCGCACGGTAGAACCGCTCAAAGACATGGGGGAGGTCTCCTCCAGCAACGCCGGCCCCCGTATCGCACACCGAAACCACCACATCCCCATCGGCAAGACGCGTTCGTATGGAGATCGTCCCTCCCTCAGGCGTGTGACGCAGTGCATTGGAGAGCAAGTTGAACAACGCCTGCTCGATCCGGTGGCGGTCCCCTTGAACCGTCGGCAACTCGGTTGACGCGCTCATCTCCAAACGGATGCCGGCGTCCTCAAGCTGAACGCCGATCATCTCCGCAATCGCGTTGACTAAGGCGCCAAGATCCACTGTCTCTTGATGGATCGATAGTCGCCCCGCATCGGCAAGCGCCAGCTGCTGAAGATCGTCGACAAGCCGGGCCGTCAGCAGAACGCGGTCGTGAAGACCGGCGATGGTCGTATCGTCCGGTTCAACGAGGTGATCTCTCATCGCTTCCAGACTGCTTCGAAGAACGGTGATCGGCGACCTCAACTCGTGCGAGATGTCGGCAATCAGTTGCTTCTGGTTCTCCGTGGCCTGTTCAAGGCTCTCCGCCATGTCATTGAACGATGCAGCAAGCCGCCCAATCGCATCCTGGCTTGTCTTTTCGACCCTTTCCGTAAGGTTCCCTTCGGCAATCCTCCGGGTCGCGGCGGCAAGTCGTTGAAGCGGACGGGTGATCCCCCGCATCAACAGCAACCCCAGGATCAGTGCGGCCGCCGCACCAACGGCGGCCGCTTCCCACAGCGATCGCGTCACCGTGCTCGTGAACGCACGCTCTTGTTCGCCGGTCGGCCGCGAGACCGTGACGGGGATCATCGTCCAGAGGTGTCCGTCCTCAACCGAGAGAGAGACACCGGTCCCACGTTCCTCCTCCGTGACTCGCTCGCCGATGAGTTCGGCGTTCGGCGCGTAGGCGATCTCTCCGTCCGGGTTGACCAACAGCCACGAAGCGGGAGGGGAAGAACTTCCGAGCAGTTCCTCAACGCCTTCGTAGTCGCCGGTCTCGGTGACGTAGCGATAGATCAGACGCAGCATCCCCTGTTCCTGGATCGTGATCCTACGCACAACGTAGTCCCCGAACGCCTGATCGACAAGGCGATACGAGAAGAACGTGCCAAGTCCCGCCGTGAGCACAATCACCACGGCAAAAGACAGAAGGATCTTCGCCTGCAAAGAGAGAGACGCAACACGTCTCATCAGCGGTCGCCTTCCTTCGAGAATCGATAGCCCACGCCAAAGACAGTCCGGATGTACGTCGGCTCTTTGGGATCGGGCTCGATCTTCCTGCGCAACCGCTTGATGTGCGAGTCGATCGCCCGTTCGAAGCACTCATGAGTCGATCCGCGCAGCGCCTCCAGGAGTTCGAGACGGGTGAACACTCGACCGGCACGTCTCATCAAGTACACGAGAAGATCGAACTCCATGGCCGTCAGCTCCACCGGTGCTCCGCGCACCCACGCCTCCCGTGTGCCGACATCGGCGCGCAGATCGCCGATCTCAACGGTCATTCCCGGCTCCACCTCACCGGATACCCGGCGAAGAACGGCGCGGACACGCGCCTCCAGCTCTCGGGCACTGAACGGCTTGATGACGTAGTCATCGGCGCCGACTTCGAGGCCTTCGATCCGATCGGCTTCTTCGACCCGGGCCGTCAGCATGATGATCGGCACGTCACTGCGGGAACGAAGCCGCCGTGCAACGTCCAATCCATCCATCCCCGGCAGCATCCAATCAAGGATGACCATACGCGGTTCAAATCGCTCAAACTCGATGAGGGCTGTAGGGCCGTCCGCCGCCGTGACGATCTCGAAGCCGGCAGCCTCCAAGAACGCTCGAACGTTCTCGCGCACGGCAGGTTCATCGTCAACAACGAGAATTCGATCTCCCAAGCAAACCTCCTCGGCTTCCAGTCCAGTATACGCCGAGACTGAACCCGACCCCATTGCATGCGTGACCCACCGTAGACAAGGTCGGAAGCGCGGATCGTAATCGAGTATGATCGGCGGGCAGGCCTTTTTGTCCCAGAAGGGAGGCAAATGTGCTAGGGCAACACCGATTGCAGGAGATCGCCGAGCGTGCTCTTCGAGAAGCAACGGCTGACCAAACCGAGGTGATCGTCACCGGATCGAACTCTTTCCTGACCCGGTTCGCCGCGAATACGATTCATCAGAATGTCTCCGAAACCGACGTTTCGGTGCGTGTTCGATCGATCGCCGATCGTAGAACGGGAGTCGCCTCGGGAAATCGATTCGAGGACACCGATCTCCGCAAGCTCGTTTCGTCTGCGGAGACCGCCGCTCGGTTCCAGCAACCGAACCCTGAAATCCGCTCCCTTCCGGCGCCGCAACCGGTTGAGGAGATCGATGCGTTCAAGGAATCGACGGCATCGTTCACACCGATGCAGCGCGCGGAAGCCGTGGAATCCATTCTCAGACAATCTCGCGATCATGGGCTCGAGGCAGCAGGAGCCTTTTCCACCGAGCAGCAGGAATTCATGGTCGCCAACTCCCTTGGAGTGCGGACCTATCACCGAGGGACCGTGGCGCATGTTGTCACCGTAGTCATGGGAAGCGACAGCTCGGGGTACGCCTCCGCCGCCGCGCTTGATGTATCGGACATCGACGCGGCAGCCGTGGGGAAGGTCGCTGTGGACAAGGCGATTCAAGGGCAGAACCCATCAGAGATCGAGCCCGGCGAGTACACGGTCATTCTCGAAGAGGAAGCGGTTGCCGACATGCTCTTCATGCTTGGATACATCGGCTTCGGCGCGCTTGCCTTCCAGGAAGGGCGAAGCTTCATGACGGGAAAGCTGGGTGAGAAGATCACCGGCGACAACATCACGATCTGGGATGATGGACATGACCTCCGCGGTCTCCCGATGACGTTCGATTTCGAGGGAGTGCCGAAGGAGAAGGTCACGCTGATCGAGAACGGCGTGGCTCGGAACGTCGTCTACGATACGTTCACGGCCGGACGAGAAGAAGGAAAGCACTCTACCGGGCACAGTCTTCCCGCTCCCAACGGGATGGGGCCGATTCCGATTCACCTGTTCATGGCTCCGGGGACCGCGACGAAGCAAGAGATGCTCGCGTCCACCGAGCGGGGGATCTGGGTCACCCGTTTCCATTACACCAATCCTGTACACCCGGTCAAGTCCGTTCTCACCGGAATGACACGGGACGGTACGTTCTTGATCGAGAACGGCAAGATCACGCGGCCGCTGAAGAACCTGCGGTTCACCCAGAGCATCCTCGAAGCGTTCGCCCATGCGGAGATGCTCGGGAAGGATCTGAAGATGGTGAAGGACGACTGGAATTCACTGGCCACGTGCGCCCCTGCGGCGAAGGTTCAAAACTTCCGGTTCACCGGGACCACCGACTTCTAGCGAAAGGAGATCGACATGCGTGAATACACCGACCGCGCACTGAACCTCGCACAGACCAAAGGCGCAACCTATGCCGACATCCGCATCGTTCGGCGGGATACCGAAGACATCGAAGTCAAGAACGGTGCCGTGCAGACGCTCTCTCAAGGCAGCACGTACGGATTCGGAATCCGTGTCATCGTCGATGGGGCGTGGGGATTCGCATCGAGCAACCGGATGGAAAAGGCGGAGATCGATCGTGTCACCGATCTCGCCGTGGCCATCGCCAAAGCAAGTGCGATCAGCAAGCGCGAAGACATCGATCTCGGTCCGCCGGAAGTCCATGTGGACACGTACAGCACGCCGGTGGAGATCGACCCGTTCTCCGTCTCTCTGGAAGACAAGGTCGACTATCTGCTCGCCGCCGACAAGGAAGCCCGTTCCGTAGAAGGTGTTCAAGTCGCCAACGGGTCACTGGGGTTCCAGCGGGAAACCAAGACGTTCGCCAGTTCCGAAGGAAGTTACGTCGAGCAGGTCCTCATCGAGACAGGTGTCGGGATCACAGTGCTCGCCGTCGGGAACGGCGAGATGCAACAACGCTCGTATCCCAACTCCTTCGGGCGCCATCAGTGCACAGGCGGGTACGAAGTCGTCAACCGATGGGATCTCCCCGCACACGCCCGCAGGATGGGAGAGGAGGCGGTGGCGCTGTTGAGCGCTCCCCAATGCCCAAGCGGCGTAACCACTCTCATCCTTGATGGCCCGCAACTGGGACTGCAGATCCACGAGTCGTGCGGTCACCCGATCGAACTGGACCGGGTCTTCGGCACGGAGGCGGCGTTCGCCGGCACGAGTTTCCTCACCCCCGAGAAGTACCGTACCCTCCAATACGGCTCGGAAATCGTGAACATCGTCGCTGACGCCGTGTCGCCCGGCGGACTCGGGAGCTACGGATACGATGACGAAGGGGTTCCCGGTCAGACCACGGATATCGTCAAGGCGGGGAAATTCGTGGGCTACCTCACATCGCGGGAGACCGCGAGCCAGTTTCGCCGGATTCACCCCGATGCACCGGCACGGTCTAACGGTGCCATGCGGGCCGATGGCTGGAACCGGCTTCCGATCATCCGAATGCCCAACGTAAGTTTGATGCCCGGGTCATGGACATTGGACGATCTGATCGCCGATACCGACGACGGAATCTACATGATCACCAACAAGAGCTGGTCGATCGATGACAAGCGGCTGAACTTCCAGTTCGGCACGGAACTCGCCTACGAAGTCAAGAACGGCAAGCTCGGGCGGATGCTCAAGAACGCGACATACACGGGGATCACCCCCCAGTTCTGGGGAGCCTGTGATGCAATCTGCAACCGCGAGCACTGGCACATCTGGGGAACGCCGAACTGCGGCAAGGGGCAGCCGGGACAGGTCGCACACACGGGGCACGGGGCGTCGCCATCCCGTTTCCGGAACGTCCAGGTCGGCGTGATGAAGTAGCCGGATTCCGATCTCAAGTTGATGGGGCGAGCGCCGAGGAATTCCGGCGTTCGCCTCGTTCGTCTCGATGGTCTCACGACCCGGCGAACTTCCGCTATCGTCCGTTCGGACGTACGATAAGAGCCAGGAGGATCGCCATCGATGAGCGATGAAACAGGCAGATATTATGATCGACAAGCGCTGCGGCAAACGTACGTATCACGTGTCAATCGCGTCATCGACTACATCCAATCCAACCTCGACGGGGATCTTCGCCTAGCAAAGCTCGCCGAGATCGCCAGTTTCTCTCCCTACCATTTCCACCGGATCTTCCGCGCCTTGGTCGGCGAGACGCCGAATCAGTTCATCCGGCGTATCCGGGTGGAGACCGCCGCGATGCGTCTTGTCGCAAGCCCGCAAGCATCGATCACGCAAATTGCCTGTCGGTGCGGTTACTCGTCGTCCTCCGCGTTTGCGCGAGACTTTCGCGAAGCGTTCGGAATGAGCGCAACACGATTCCGTGGAGGGGGTTACCGCACGTGGCGCTCTGTCCGTCAACCTGCCGACCCCGGTGACCCCAAGCGCTACGAAACACCGGAGCGGCTCTTCGCTCATGCGCCGCTCGAACCCAGGAGCAGGACGAGCAGCATCCCCATGGAGTTCTCCGTTGATGTACGGCAGATGCCCGAGATGCACGTTGCCTACGTCCGTCATATCGGCCCCTACGATCAAATCGGTGGAGCGTTCGAGAGACTGCTGAAATGGGCCCGACCAAGAGATCTGGTAGATGCTCGCAGAACGATAGAACTGGCAGTGTATCACGACAACCCCGACATCACCGAGGAATCCAAACTGCGCTCGGATGCTTGCATCACCATCCCGCGCGGCACCCAACCCGAGGCCGAGGTCGGAGTGCAGAACATCCCCGGCGGCAAGTTCGCGGTGGCGCATGTAGAGATCA
Organism: uncultured Thermotogae bacterium; assembly: GCA_964554715.1. GTDB lineage: Bacteria > Bipolaricaulota > Bipolaricaulia > UBA7950 > UBA9294 > RXOA01. The sequence continues at coordinate 23,173 of CAZKPU010000020.1, forward strand.
ACCCGGACCAGTTCACCGATGCTTGGGACAGGCTGATGGGAGAGTGGTTGCCCGAGAGCGGCTACGAACCCGACGATCGGATGTGCTACGAGATCTACCGCAAGAATCCCCGGCAACACCCCCAGGGCTTGTTCGTTGTCGATATCTGCCAACCCGTACGCCCTCTATGAAGATCCTCCTGCCCACCCTTCAATGGGAGTTCTATTGGACGATCGATCCATGAAATGACATGAAAGCACACTCGTGGAAATCGCTCTCGTCGTGCTAGATTTGTCGTCAAAGACATCACATGCTGTATGACGCATCGAAAGGCTCCTCTCCGGCGACCGAATGACTCACACGTCACCTCCCGCTCTGTGGTGGAACGGCGTAGACCGGCGGCAGGCAATGGGAAAGATCCGTTGATAGGCGATTTGAACCGCTTGCCGCTGGTCCTCCTGACCCGTCAAGACGCCCGCTCATTCCTACAATCGCGCTCCACGATTGCTGGATGCTTCCCCGCTTGTCCGCCCCGTATCCAGGCGGCCGATTCTCGTCAATCCGTCACAATCTCCGGTGCAAGATCGATGTATACGCGTCCCCCCGCAATGAGGCCGTTCCGAAACGAAAAGACGTCCACACCTCGTGTGACCGTGTCTTGCATCGATCCGGGGTCGACCCGCCGCGCTTCCCAGAACATCGCGACTCGATCTCCGTCTTCCATGAAGCCGGTCGGCCGAATCGTGAACTGATCTTTTCCCGCTGTTTCCTCACAGAAGAAGCTGATGATCTCTTCGATTCCAAAGAAGCTGACGCGCGCCTGCGGATCGGTAGCTCGCCTCGCGCCTTCGACAAGGTAAGCGTCTTCAGAGAAAAGCTCCCGAACCTTCACCCAATCCTGCTGCGAAAGGGCCTCGTACAAGTGCATCAACGTGTCCATCCGATCGGACAATCGAACCGCCCCCTTCCTTCGTTCACCCGGTTGCCGAGAGCAACGCAAATTAGTCGATCAGAGATTCACACCGCTTGGATTCGTCCGCAAGTTCGGTCGATCGAATCCATCGCGTGCTCACGCCGCTCCCGTTCAACAAGCACTTCAGGCAACGCACAAGGAAGCTACCCAAACTGGCCCGGCCACAGCGATTCGAGTAGGCTCCTTACCATGCACAAGGATCCGTTGGTAGATAAGAACAGGTTGCTTCAATCGCCTGTTGTCACGGCTCTTCTTGGGTCATGTCACGATCTTGCCATTCTCGTAGACCCGGAAGGGATCATCATCACGGCCAGCCCAAAGATGGCGGAACTCCTCGGTATTTCGCGTGAAGAGGCGATCGGTCGGGATTTGCGGCAGCTGCTTGACGCAGAGATCCTTGCTGGGCGAGCGCTATGGTTCGACAAAGCACTCCAAACGAAAGCATCCGTGGAATTCATCGATGGCCGCAACGGCCGATCCTTCTCCAACCGGGTGACACCGATTCTCGATCGTAACGGCGAGGTTTGGTTTGTTGCCGTGTTTGCCACCGATATCACCACCCAGGTCCGTACGCAAGCCAAACTCGAGCGAAGCGAAAGTAGATACCGTGCGTTGGTCGAAGAAGCGGATGCCGCCATCTCCATCGTCGACGGGAACGGTGTTTTCCGCTTCATGAACCCCAAGGGAGCAGAACCTTGGGGGATTCCTCCGGAGTCGATGATCGGAAAGACCATGGAAGACCTCTTCCCTCCCGAGATCGCGACCCGACAGATCGCTTCGATCCGATCCGTCCTTGGTTCCGGGTGTTGCGAGACCACGGAAACCATCACCGTGGTGGGGGGGGAGCGCCGGTGGTATCGAGCAAGCCTGTGCCCGCTCCCCAGTGAGGAGGAGGTCCCATCGGTCCTCATTGTGGCCACAGACATTACGGAACTTCGAGCAACGCACAACGAGCTGCGGCAGCTGGTGGAGACCAATCAGCGCCGCATGGCGTTGGTTGCTCACGAAATCTTGAACCCCTTGACCAGTATCCGGGGATCGCTCGATCTCCTAAACGCGACTCCCCTGCCTGTGCAAGAGCAGCAGGAAGCCTACAGCCGGGCGATGTCGGTCGTTGAACGCAGTGTGAGACGGATCCAGGAGTTCGTGAATTCGTTTCTGGACTTCGAACGTGTCAAGCAGCGAGCCGGAAGTACAAGCTGGCGCAACGTTGCGTTGAAGGATGTCCTTTCTTCGATCGCGGAAGTCCATCGCCCGATGGCTGAGCAACGTGGACTCACCCTAGAAACGGAGGTGCGATCTTCCCTCATCGTTCATGGAGACCGGGATCTCCTTGAGCGGGTCGTATCGAACCTCATCGTGAATGCGATCCATCACACACGACGTGGAGGAATCCGGGTTGTGCTCCGCCCGGTGGGACCGTTCGCCGCCGTCGATGTCATTGATACCGGGGAAGGGATCCCCGAAGAAGAACTCCCCCACCTGTTTGAGCCGTTCTTCCGCGGTGCATCAAGCCGCCGCGCAGGAGCTGACCAGGGGTTCGGTCTGGGATTGCCGATCGCCGGCAGTATCATTGAGGATCATCGCGGAAGTATCCGTGTGACGTCGGAGCCGGGAAGAGGAAGCCGATTCACGGTCCTGCTTCCGACATCGCTTCTGTCGGATCCCGGCCATGGCACTGATACATGGAGGCCGAACGTCTCGAATCCCGCTTGCGCAAGCCAGGAGGAGAAATGATCTCAGCAAAGCCCACGCTGCGCCATCAGGTCGCCCGATCGACGGTCTACTGCATTTGTCTTCTCGTTCTTGCCTCGCTGGCCGGTTTGTCCAGCAACGTAACGGCGCAATCCCCGGATCACGCCGGTGCCACAGATCCGCTTTTCATATCTCAGGAAACGGTGCGCACGACCGCGTCGATCGGACTGCTGGGAAGCGCGCAGAGTGATTCGAACTCCACTGAGCTTGCCGGCGCACCTGCATACGCGATCGATCTCACCGTAGCCGATGGTCTTCGCGAGTTGCGTGGAACCATGGAAGTAATCTATACCCACCGGCACCCTCAGCCCGTCGATGAGATCGCCTTCCATCTGTACGCCAACGCAATCGGCGGGCAGATCACCATCGAGAAAGCATCGGTTGACGGCGCCCCTTGGATCCTCCGCGTATCGGAACGGGGAACGGTTGCCTGGATCGACCTCGAACAAGACCTCCATGCGGGGGAGTCGATCCGGATCGGTCTCAGCTTCGCGGCCGTCGTTCCCACTGCAAATGTCGCCCATTACGGCATCCTGAACGCAGACAGCGCAACAGCGTCGCTTGCTCACCTTCTGCCGGTCATCGCCGTCTTCGACGGACGGTGGCACATCGATTCGCCCCCCGAATACGGAGACGTGCTGTTCGGCGATGCCGGATTCTACCTTGTCGGATTGGAGATCCCGGCAGGAGTCGCGGTTGCGGGAACGGGGGTCGAAACCTCCCGGTTGACTCTTCCATCGGGACGGATCCGCGTCACGCTCACCGCCGGACCGGTCCGCGAGCTGTATCTGGCTCTCTTGACGGAATCCCAGGAGATCACAACGACAGCCGGTGACACGATGATTCGTGTATACGCTCCGCCGCTCCAGGCGGAACGAGCCAAGCTCGCCGGGGAACTGATCGCGTCGGCCCTGGACTCCTTTGGTGGATGGCTCGGCGAGTATCCGTTTACGGAACTGGATGTGGTGATCGGACCGACACGTGCCGTCGGGATGGAGTTTCCCGGAGCCATCCTCATCGGAGAATCTACGTTCTCCCAATCTTCACTCGATCCGGTATCGCGGGCCGGAGGCCCGTCGTTCTTCGAGATCGTTCTGGTTCATGAGACGGCGCACCAGTGGTTTCACACGATCGTTGGGAATGATCAGGTGAACCTCCCGTGGCTGGATGAGTCGGTCGTCCAGTTTGTGACCTGGCAGCATGCGGAGGCTCGGTACGGCGTGAGCGGGGACGAGGCGTTTGAGCAGTGGCTGCAAAACACGTATCTGCGTGCCGGGATGCCTGAGGCCCCGCTGGGTCTGCCGACCGACGCCTATTCAGCAAGTTCCTACGCATCCGTCATCTATGGTAAGGGCCCGCTCTTCTATGCATCCATTGAGGACGAATACGGAGAGGAGACGATCCTTGCCGCTCTGCGGCAGTACACAAACACGTTCCGGTGGAAGAACGGAACAACGGCAGGGATGCGCAGTGCGTTGGAGTCTTCGTGCGGCTGCAGCCTGGGACCATGGTTCGAAGCGTGGGTCTACGCCAATTGATGACGCTTCCTTGCCTGCGGATCAATCGGCACGGAGCAAGAGGCAGAGAGCCAGCCCCGAGCGGCAAAACGTATGAGACCATGAGCGGCGATCGTCATCTGGATCCACCCGATCCGCAGAGTGGGTTCCGCTGGATCCCCGCTCTCCGGTGTGTTCCGTTGCAGACACCCCGTGTGATCCCATGATCGTACAAGACTACCCGACAGCCGCTTCATTCCTTGACTGCACAGAGGCGTGGCTCGGCGGATCCGAGATCGAGAATTCCCTTGTCCTCGGCCTGGCCACCCGACGAGCAACCCGGGAACATCAAGGGATGGTCTCGGATTCGGAACCTGATTGGTTGTTCGTTTCGATTCACGACCGACCGAGCACCCCACCGCGTGGAGTTGCGATGATGACCCCCGGCCATCCCCTCTTGCTGGCCGGCGGACGGGAGCCCCAGAAGATCTGCATGGTCTTGTGCGCCTGGCTACGAGAGAACCACCGCTCACTTCCCGGCGTCCTCGGCCGTGAGGATCTGGCCACGTGTTTTGCAGATCATTGGTGTAGAGAGACCAATCAGCGAGTGCGTGTGATACGCCAAGAGA
>CAZKPU010000021.1:0-14353 GCA_964554715.1 uncultured Thermotogae bacterium
GCGGCGTTCGTGCTGATTTCCACGGACAAGGCGGTCGATCCGTCGTCGGTGGTGGGGGCCACCAAACGGGTTGCCGAGCTTCTCGTTCACCAGCGTAGGGGCTTCACCGGAACACGCTGCCTGGCGGTTCGCTTCGGGAACGTCCTCGGAAGCAGGGGGAGTGTCTTGCGCACGTTCCGCGAGCAGATCGAGGCCCGGGAGCCGATCACCATCACCCACCCCGACATGACGCGGTATTTCATGCTGACTTCGGAAGCGGCGCAATTGGTGTTGCAGGCCACCGTGTTAGGCACATCGGGCCAGGTGCTTGTGCTGGACATGGGCGAACCGGTGCGCATCATGGATCTGGCCTGCGACATGATCCGGTTCTATGGATTGGAGCCCGACCGGGACATCCCGCTGATCGTCACCGGGGTCCGCCCCGGCGAGAAGCTCGAGGAGCGGCTGTTTGCCGACACGGAGACACCGCAGCCGACCGCTTCCGATCGGATCTCCAGTGCGCAGCTGCGGATGGCGTTTCCGACCGATGCACTCGCCGATGCGGTGCAGAGGCTGATCCAAACGGCGACGGCGGGAGATCACCCTGGCGTACGGCGATCTCTGCGGGAGATCGTCCCCACCTATCACAGCGAAGCTGTCCACGACGAACCACGCTAAGGAGGCGACCCGTTCATGAAGTCGGCAACGAACAAGCCCTCGTCCAAGGCCAAGCCGGGGAGAAAAGATACTCCGGACACGGCGAGCACATCGGATCCCCGCGGCGGACAGCGCAGATTGCGCGCGATCTCCACACAGCTTGCTTCCGGTCGATCCGTCGCAGGGCTTCTAGCCCTCTTCTCGTTTCTTGCGCCGCTTGTGCTTTGGCCGGCCAGCACCGATTACGCGCAGGCGAAGCTCGCGTTTGCGCTGACGGCTGTTCCCGTGCTGTGGATCGCTCTATTCTGGCCGCGACGATCGAACGTCGAATGCGAGCTGCGGATTCCGACGGTTGCGTTCGGAGGAGCGATGTTGATCCTCGCTGCCGGGCTGTCGGGGATCCGCGCCAGCAGTTTCGGCAGCTGGTTCGAGAGCTTCTTGCCGCTTCTTGTGTTTATCAGCCTGATCCCCGTGGCGGCCAGCCTGGCCACAGACCGACGACGGGTGCGTGGCGTGGTATGGGGGCTTGCCGCAGCCGCAGGCGCCGCAGCGGTGTACGGGTTGCTGCAGGCAGGGGGGCTTGTCGCCGGCAGCAGCACCCTATGGATGGTGTCGTTCATGGGGAACCCCAACTATCTGGGGGCGTTCCTCGCAATAGTCCTTCCTTCGACGTGTCTGTTGGTGGCGTTCTCCGAACGAGCGTGGCAGCGCGCCGCGGCGCTTGGCGTGGTGGCCGTGTCGTGGGCGGCGTTTCCGTTGCTCAACCACGCGGGCGGTTTGCTGGCGATCGTCGTGTCCTTGCTTGTTGCGGTGATCCTGCTGCTTGCCACCGGGGCGTGGCGAGCGCTCCTGCGGCGCAAGATCTGGTCACTCGCCACTGTAGCGGTGGTGGCGAGCGGGCTGATCTGTTCCGTCGCGCTCGGCCCGGGGCGGGTGTTGTTTACCGCCGAGCGGGACGGAACGCCGGCGGCGGCGGCGTGGGAGGCCAACTCCGGACAGGTCCGTGCAACCATCTGGAAGGTGGGGGGGCGCATGCTTGCCGCGTCGCCGGTGTTCGGCACCGGCCTTGGCGTCTTCGCTGTGGAGTACATCCCCGAACTGGCGGAACTGGTGGAGCAACAGCCGGACACAGCCGTTCCCGGCGTGGCGATGGACAAGGCCCACAACGAGTACGTGCAAGCGGCGGCCGAGATGGGGGCGGCGGGGATCGCCGCGGCAGCTATCGCGCTTGGGCTGCTGGTGTTGTACGCCATCCAACGGATCCGCAGCGTGCGTGACGATCACGAGAAGAAAGCTGAATTGATCCTGCTTCTTGCCGGTGCGATCTCGTTTGCCGTGTTGGCGGCGGTGAGCTTCCCGGCACACCTTGTCCCCAGCTCGTGGGCGTTGCTTCTTCTCCTTGGCATCTCGGGATCGCCGGTGTACGGAGGCAGCGGTATGGTTGCCGCCGGGAGCTTGCCGCGTCGTTGGAACGCTCGTTCCGGCTTGGTGTTCGGGCTCGTCGCCGCGGCAGGGGTGTTCGTGTTGCTGTATGCATGGGCCGGGTTCCGCGGAGACCTACTCTTGAACCGCGGGTTGATCCAGCTCCAACTGGGGCAGATCGAACAGGCCGAGGAGCTTCTCGGCCGCAGCATCCGGGTGGATCCGATGCCGCGCGAAGCGTACTTCCACCGGGCGATGGCCGCCGTCCAAGCGGCGGAACAGCGTGGAGCCGCCGGCCAGGCCTACGAGGCCGCAGCTCTGTATGAGCAAGCCCGCAGGGACTTGGAGCGTTGCGAGACGGCGTTCCGTCGTACGGAGGTGTATGTGGCCCAGGCGAATCTGGGGTTTGTCCTGGGCGACCGGCGTCTGATCGCCGACAGCCTCGAGGTTCCGCTGGAGCTTCCGTCGTTTGCGGATACGTACGTGCAGGCGTTGTACCTGTCGGCGATCTTCGTGGGTCAGCAGGGAGATGTCGCCGAGGCGGAAGCGCGGCTTCAGCATGTGTTGGAGGTCGATCCCGAGTATGTGCGGGCACGGATCGCCCTTGGCGAGTTGTATACCCAGCTTCGTTGGCCGTCGCGTGCCGAGGAGCAGTACCGGCTTGCGATCGAAACCTCGCAGGAGATCGCTGACAGGATCCGCCCGCTGATCGATGCGCGGGAAACGGTGTCGGTAGAGCGGTACGCCGAGCTGGTTCAACAGGCGCAAGAGGTCCAAACGGCGATCGAACGAGCCGAACAAGGATTGGCGGAGCTTAGCGACCCGTAGATCGTGTCATATCTACGGGTGTGACCGCCACCAAAGGCGGGACCAACAGGAGGGAGCAAGAAGCCGATGCAACCGAGAAGCAGTCAGGATCGCTCTGCGGTGCAACGGCAGCCCGACCTGGCCCGAGATACAGCGCTCGGCGGCACGATCCTGCGCATCGTTCTGGTGTTGTCGGCTGCGGTGATTCCGGTCCTTGTAACCCGCTCCAACACGACCTACGACGAGATCAAGCTGGCGGCCGGACTGACGGCGATCGGCGCGCTGTGGATGATGTGGATAGGGTTGTCGATCCGGCGCGGGTCGCTCTCGGTGCGGGTTCCGCTTCCGGTGTGGGGCCTCGGCGGGGGGGTGGCTGCAATCCTTGTCTCCGGGTTGGGGGCGGCGGTCGGCGGGCTGTGGTGGGAGGCGCTGATCGGGTCTGTCGCGCTTTCCAGCATGATTCTGCTGTGTGCAACGATCGTTCGATCGCGCGCCCACGTGCGAGCCGTGATCTGGGCGCTATCGATCGCAGCGACGGGGACCGCGGTCTATGCGTTGCTGCAGAGGTTCGGCGTTGCGGCAACAGCGGCTTCGGGAAGCGTGATTTCGGTGATGGGAAACCCCAACCGGGTTGGGAGCTTCCTGGTGGTGATCCTCCCGGCATCGCTGGCGCTGGTGTGGTTCGCCCGCACAGCTTTCTACCGGATCGCTGCACTGGTGATGGTGGCCGTCCAGTTCGCAGCGCTGTCCCTTCTGAATCACACCGGGGGCATCCTGGCTGTTTGTCTCTCGCTGTTGTTTGTTGCCGTGGCTGCGTTTGCCAGCGGCGCGTTTCGCGCTATCTTCCGTCGTGATGGCTGGTCGATCGTGGCCGTGTCGTTGGTGATCGCGGGGGCGGTCTTCGCAGTCTACATGGGTCCGATGCAGTCGTTCTTCCGCCCTGGCACAGCCCCGGGTGCCGCAACTGGCGTCTCGTTGCTGTGGGAAGACAACTCCGGCGCTGCGCGCGAGACATGCTGGCAGACGGCGTTGGCGATGTTCGCCGAGCATCCCTGGACCGGGGTGGGGGCCGATCACTTCCAGATCGAGTACATGGGCACCATCGCCGGGTTGGCGACGCGGACCGATTCCGGCCCAGGCGGGTCGATCGTCGCTCCGGCTCGGCCGGTTGCGCATGCCCACAACGACTATCTCCAGATTCCGGCCGAGACAGGTGTATGGGGGGTGGCGGCGATCCTTGCCACCCTTGTGTTGCTCGTGGTGTTCGTCGTCCGTCGTGTCCGTGCCAACCCGGATGCGGACTGGCGCATGGAGCTTCTGTTCTTGTTGGGCGGTGTTGTGTCGTATACGGTTCTTGCCGCCGTGACGTTCCCGACCTATTGCGTTTCCACGATGTGGCCGGTGGTGATCCTTGCCGGTCTTGCCGGATCCGCGGCGTACGGCGAGCCCGGCGTATCGACCGTTCGGATCGTTGGCAAGAAACGGTGGGGGGTGGCCGCTCTCGCTGGAGTGCTGACGGTGGGTGTCGGTGTCGCCACCTGGCTGGGGTTCACCGGCGATATGCTGCTTCACCGAGGGATCGTGCAGCTACAGAGCGGGTTCGCGGCGTTGTCGGAGGCGACGCTGACGCGGAGCATCGCTGTGGATCCGAACCCCCGCGAGGCGTTCTATTACCGCTCGATCGCGCGGATCCTTCAGGCCGAACAGTCGGAGGCCGAGGATGAGGCGGTGCGGGCCATGCAGCTGTACGAAGCGGCGGCCGAGGATCTGCGGAGGGGCGAAGTCGTCTTCCCCTGGCCGGACGTGTATCTGACCGAGGCCAATCTGGGGATCATCCTTGGCGATCGCATGATGTCGGATGCCGCGATCGAGCTGCTGGTCGCCATCGGACAGCCAGCCGAGATCTACGTTCAGGCGCTGTACCTTCAGGCGTACCGGGCACGACAGGACGGGTTGCGGGAAGACGCTCGGCGGATCCTCCAGACGATCGTGCTGCAAGACCCCGACTACAACCGGGTGTACGTGGCGCTCGGCGATCTGTCGGCTGACCAGGGCGACCTCGACGGAGCACGACAGCAGTACCAGGTGGCTCTATCCCGCGCGCAAACCAAGCTGGCGGACGCCGAGGCGCAGATCGGCGGGACGGGTATCGGGATTGATCTGCCGGTTGCCGAACGGAACCGGTGGCAGGAAACGGCGACCGCGGCGCGCCAAGAGATCCGGATGGCACTGGAGGCGCTGCAACGGCTTCCCTAATCTTGGCTCACTCCGTCTCCGAAGGTTCTCCCGCCAACAGGTTTGGATCGAACAGCTCGTCGGGAAGCTCCGCGGCCGAGACATCGACGATCTCCGTGGTGGTTACGTTGCCGACAAGCAGCAAGTTGACGATCCGCTGAACACGTGCGTATTCGTCGGGTGCTCCATCCTGCCCGGCAAGGGTGTCGTAGATCTCGTAGAACACCTCATAGAACGGGAGCCCGCTGATTGCATACAGCACGGTGGAGATTGCCCGTCCGGTCTGGGCATCGATTTTGACTGTGGCCAACTGGAACGCGACGGTGAAGTCCACTGCTTCCAGATCCAGCTCGATCCACTCCTGCCCCGTCTCGCTGGTCACGGTCCGGCGCTCGGCCACCGTATACTCGTCGGCAAAGCGGATGCCGCTGGTCTGGGCAACGGCGGGATCTCCGAACACGGCGTTGGTCGGTTGAACCTGGAGCGGGAAGTCGAGATCCGGGCCGATGAAGAACGTTCCATCCGCTGTGCTCAGGTAGATCTGGCCGGCCAGCTCGTCAGGAGCGAGAAACTCGATCCGGCTGGCGTCATCGCCATCGATTGTCTTGAAACGCAGCTGCAACGTGGCTTCTTTGACCTCATCGGGAGATTCGGCAACGATGAGGATGGTGATCGAAGTCGCGGTATCCGTGAAACGGGCATCATCGATCGATTGGAGCAGATCCGCATCCGAGCGCTCGGCGACGGGAACGGACGGTTCTCCTGGGATCGGGTCTTGCTGAGCGAGAACTGGTACCGCAACGATGAGCATCAGGACCATCATCCATGCTGCGCAGGCTCTGCCTCGTCTTCGATCGGTTTGGCATCGATGGTGCATCGTATCGTTCTCCTTATGGTGTGTTGCTTCGGCCGTCCTCCCAAGATACCCCGTGGACCGCGCCGGGTTTCATCTCGGACCCAGCCTGAAGCGGGATCCGTCAGATCCTGCGCGATGAAGGATCTTTCAGATCCTGCGCGATGAAGGATCTTTCAGATACTTCTCAAGGCAGTGTCTTCTAGACACTGCGTAGGGCAGTATCCTTCAGATACTGCGTGATGAAGTATCTCTCAGATACTTCTCAGGGCAGTATCCTTCAGATACTGCGTAGGGCATCAACCACCGGTAGCCGGGCATTCCGGGCCGCCGGGTAGATCGACGCGATGGCGGTTGATCCGATGGCCGTCAGAAGCGGTACCAGGACAATCATCACATCGACCTGAAGTCGCAGGGTTTGCGGCATGGCGGCTCCCGGAGGCATCCAGGCGACGCCGATCGCGTTGAACACCAACGCCAAGATAACGCCCAACGCCGCTCCACAGGCCCCTCCGAATATGCCGAGCAGAATCCCTTCCAGCAGGAACGTCCGAAACACGCGGGACCTTCCCGTCCCCAGGGCTCGCAGGGTTCCAGTTTCGCGCGTCCTCTCCAGAAACGACATGGTTAGGATCTCCAGGGTGCTGAAGAATACCAGAGCGAAGATGGCGATGCCGGAGAGCCCCGAGAACGCTCCGTAGAACCCCGCGATCGATTGATACTCGCTGGAGAGCTGTTCCCATGTTTGCGCTTCGAGAGGGATGCCGGACGCATCCAAGAACGCCTGCAAATCGGCGGCGAACGCATCGGCATCATCCAGATCGGATAGTCCGAACAGCATCCGCTCAACGCCATCCGTTCGCAAGAGTCGTTGTACGAACGGGACCGACATCAGCCCGAGCTGTGCCTCGACCTCTTCCACGCTGTACTCCAGCAAACCAATCACCTCAACGGTCGCAGCATTGAAGTTGCCGGACACCGTACCGGTGGCGATGTTCAAACGATCTCCGGGGCGTGCTCCCAGTTCTTCGGCGAGTGCCCTGCCAAGGACGATCTGTGCCGCGTCGCTGGTTCCGACACTCTCACCGTCGATCAGCAGGCACTCGTAGTTGGCCGTACACGCACACGGCACGATCCCTCGTCCAACCAGCAAGGTGCTTCCTTCCTGATCGCCGATCAGTCCGGCGAAGCTCAACTGCCAACTCAGATCGGCAACCCGTGGATCGGCCTGCGCCCAAGCGGCGACTTGCTCGAGAATCCCGGGGGTGATCAACACATCGTAGGCACGCTCGGTCGCGGCAAACAGCCGCGGGTCGGCCACCTGCACGCCGCCGATTTCACAGGCGATCGAATCCCGCGTGGATTGGAGAGCTTCTCCGATGAACGCCAGGACGACGAACAGAATCGCGACCCCAAGCACGATCACGGTCAGCGAAAACGCCGTACGCCGCCGGTTCCGGAAGATGTTCCGCCACGCGATCAGCACGTCCATCGGGCCTCCTCCTGCTTTGCCTTCCTCGATCTACCCCGCCCACGTTTCGTGAGCAACGAGCGTATCCGTCGTCTGTGATCTATGTGATTCGTAGCGCATCGACGACCTGCATCCGTGATGCTCGCGCCGCCGGAAACACGGACGATAGGACGGTGGCTGTGACGCTGATCAGAAGCGGCAGCCAAACCGTGCTGCCTGTCAGTCGAATTGCCAGGGTCTGCGGCTCTACCGTTCCCGGTGGCTGCCAGGAGACTCCAACTGCATTGAAGATCGCGGCGAGACCGACCCCAACGATCACACCGGCCAGGCTGCCGAAGATAGCCAGCCCTCCTCCCTCCAACAGCAGCATCCTGAATAGTTCATGACGCTTGGTCCCTAGCGCACGAACCGTGCCGAACTCACGTGTGCGCTCCAGGAACGACAACGTGAGGACCTGGAGGATGATGAAGAACACCAGAATCGACAGCGCCAGCGCGACGAACCCGAAGATGGTGTCGAAGAAACCGATCAGCTGCTCGTAGAACACCGACAGCTCATCCCACGTACGACCCTGCACCGGCAAGCCGGCCGCCGCCAGCTCGCGATCCAGTTCATCGCGGATCGACGAGGTCACGGCAAGATCTCTGTCGCGCAGCCGGACCACAATACGCTCGACGTCCCGCGTCACCCGCAGGCTCTGTGCCAGGGCGATCGGTACGAACACCTGCCGGCCTTCCACCTGCTCACTCGAGAAGCGGTAGATGCCGATAATCCTGATCGGGAGAGCGTTGAACGCTCCGGACGATGTGGTGGTCGTCAACGTGAGTACATCGCCGACCGCAAGCACCATCTGATCGGCGAGGGACTGCCCGACGACCACTCCGGCAACATCGTCTGCTTCCAACGCGCGGCCGGTCACCACCAGATTCCCGTAGTCGAGCGCATCGTTTCCAGGCACGTACCCCAGCGCGGAAACAGCCCGTGTCTCCGTCCCTGCGGCGACAAGTCCCGACAAGGTCAATTGCGGCGTGGAGGAGACAACCTCGGGATGGGATGCGATGATGGTTGCCACTTGCTGGACCTGCTCCGGACTGAGCAGTGCTTCATCCTCGTCAGATTCGTTCCAATACCCCTCGGAGGCCAATTGGAGGTTGCCGAACTGCTGCACTTGGGACTCGGCGATGGATGCCTTGGAGTCGCCGAAGAAACCGAGCACAAACAAAGAGAGAGCTGTCCCCAAAGAGATAATCGCCACAGACAGCAGCGTGCGGCGGCGGTTACGGAGCAGGTTACGCAGAGGAAGAAGCAGTCCCATACATCGCCTCCTCGCGCTTCGGCTCGATCAGCTCACCGTCGTGGATCTGGACGTGCCGGCTGCCGTACTTGGACACCGCGGGATCATGCGTGACGACGACAAATACGACGCAGTGCTGCTCATTCAGCTTGCTCATCTGGTCCATGATCCGGGCACCTGTCTCGGAATCCAGGTTGGCGGTCGGCTCATCGGCAAGCACCATCTTGGGTTCGGTGACAAGCGCACGCGCGATCGCCACCCGCTGGCGCTGCCCGCCGGAGAGCTGGTCGGGGCGGCGGTTTGCCAGATCGGCAAGACCGACCTCGCTGAGCATGTCCAGGACACGGCCGTGACGATCCTTTCGCGGGACTTTCTGTAGCAGCAGCGGGTACTCGACGTTCTCCATGGCGCTTAAGACAGGCACCAGGTTGAAGGTTTGGAAGATGAGCCCGATTTTCGCCTTGCGGATCTCGGCGAGGCGCCCTTCCGCCAGTTCGCTGGTTGGGGTCCCTTCCACATACACCTCGCCGGATGTGGGGCGGTCGATCAGTGCCAATTGATTCAACAAGGTCGTCTTGCCGCTTCCCGACGGTCCGTTGATCACGACGAAATCCCCTTGCCGGGCCTGAAACCCAACGTCACGGAGTGCGTAGACATCCGTGACACCCATCCGGTAGATCTTGCTTAAGGATGAAGCCTCAAGAAACACGCTGCCTTGTGCGTAACAGAATCGTCCGCTGGTCTCCATGCGTTCTCCTCCAGGAGACTAGGCTAGCGCAACGACCCGGAGAAACCAAGAGGCTGAGGGAGGCGTCATCGGGGTGGCCCATGGGCTGTGAGTCCCCGATATTTGAGCGTTTTCCTGAAGGTGAGAAGACGAGTCTCCGGAAACCTACTCCCACTCGATCGTTGCCGGTGGCTTGCTGGTGATGTCGTAGACCACACGGCCGATCTCGGGAACCTGGCGCGTGATCCTGGAAGCGACTTCATCGAGGAAGTCATGCGGCAGCTTGGCCCAATCGGCGGTCATCCCGTCAACGCTTGTCACTGCGCGTAGCCCGAGCACCAGGCCGTACCGGCGGTTGTCGCCGGCGACACCGACGCTTCGGAGCGGCGTGAGGGTCGCCAGCGCCTGCCAGACATCTCCGTACAGGCCCCACTCGCGCAGAGTCGTGATGAACAGGTCATCGGCACGGCGAAGGATCTCGACCATCTCCGGCGAGGCTTCGCCGAGAACGCGGATCGCCAGCCCCGGACCAGGAAACGGATGTCTCAGCCGAATGGAGTCCGGAAGTCCGAGCAGGCTTGCGATCTCTCGGACTTCGTCTTTGAACAGCAACCGGAAAGGCTCCAGCAGCTCGAACCCAAGCTGCTCCGGGAGTCCGCCGACGTTGTGATGGCTCTTGATGTTGGCGGCCGATGCCGAGGTCGATCCGGCCGATTCGATCACGTCCGGGTACAGCGTGCCTTGGGCAAGAAAGCGGAACGATCCCATCTCACCAGCCTGTTCCCGGAACACATCGATGAACTCGTGTCCGATCGCCTTACGCTTGGCTTCCGGATCGGTGATACCTTCGAGCGCCCGGAAGAAGCGGTCCTGTGCGTCGATAACATGAAGTCGGACACCCAGGCGGGTCAGTGCCTTCTCAACATCAGTCCGCTCACGTTGACGGAGCAATCCGTGATCGACAAACACGGCCTCGTGGTCGATGCCGGCGCGCACCAGGAGAAGCGCCAGCGCGCTGGAATCGACTCCCCCGGAGACGGCCAGCAGCACACGTTCGCTCTGGGCATCCCGGCGGACGGATTCGATCGCTCGGTCGAGGGCGTGCTGCGGGGACCATGTGCGGCTTACACCGGCGTGGTCGAGGAAGTTCGCCAGCACCGCTTCACCGTGGACGGTGTGAACGACCTCGGGATGAAACTGGACACCGATCCTTCGAAGATCGGGCGAGGCAACGGCAACCATCGGATTCTCCGTGCTTGACGCCAACGTTCGCCATCCCTCCGGGAGCGCCGTGACCGCGTCGCCATGGCTCATCCACACTTGGGATTGCTCGGGGATGCCGTGGAACAGGAAGCCCTCCTGCATCGACAGTTCCGCTCGTCCGTACGAACGATGCGGGACGGGTTGGACCGCGCCTCCGGCTTGCTGCACGAGCAGATGCATGCCGTAGCAGATTCCGAGAATCGGCGCATCCAACTCGAAGATCCTTGCGTCGGGACGTGGAGAGGACGGCTCGAACACGGATCTTGGCCCCCCCGATAGAATGATCGCCTCGGGTTCGACTTCGAGAATCCGTTCCAGCGTAGACTCCCCGGGCATCACCAGCGAGAACGCCCCCAACTCGCGCAAACGACGGGCGATCAGCCGCGTGTACTGAGAGCCGAAATCAAGGACGGCGACGCTCATGACCGGTCCTCTTCCGCTACGGTTCCGGCTTCGGCAAAGCGAATCGACGAGCCATCGGCGTCCATGCTCTCGATCGTCACCAGACTCAGTGTCGGTACGTTCAGGCGTTCGACGACGCTTCTGCCCGGGGCGAACCCCTTCTCGATGACAAACGCGAACCCGATCAACGCGGCTCCGGCCTGTTCGACGATCTCCGCGAGCGCACAACTGGTCGTCCCCTCGAACAGGAAGTCATCGACGACCAGGACTCGGTCGCTCGGGCCGAGGTAGTCGGCGGAAACGGCGAGCGTGGTTCGCTTGTTCTTGGTGGGCGAGATGACATCCCGCGTAATCGGGTTTGCCATCGTCGCCGCCGCACCCTTCTTTGCGTACAGGGCCCGAACACCAGGTCCGAGCTGACGGGCGACTTCGTAGGCGATCACGTTCCCGGCCGCTTCGGCGGTCAGAACACAGTCGATCTCGATACCTGCCGAACGGAACTCTGTTGCGATCAGCCGCCCGGCTGTCTCCACGAATTCCGGGGCGATGCGGTGGTTGAGAAACCCGTCGACGCGAAGGAACTTGGCGCTGACGACTTTCCCTTCCCGTTCGATCCAGCCTTGTAGACGTTCTGTGGTCATGTAGGGCTCCGGTGTCATCGAGAATCTGCCGCCTCTTGTCTACTGAGATAGTACCCAAGATTCGTATCTGGTTCGATGTTTGCGTACGAGCATTGCTCTTCACCGACCGACCGACTACAATACCGAAAAATCGGAGGACCAGGGAGTGCAAACACGCAACTTCATCAACTCACTGGACCTTTCCCCGTCCCAGTACGATCGTCTGTTTGATCTTGCCGACCGGATCAACCAAGCGCCTGCGACCTACGCGCAGCGCTGCCAGGGCAAGGTCATGGCCAGCCTTTTCTACGAGCCAAGTACGCGAACCCGCCTCTCCTTCGAGGCGGCGATGCTGCGTCTTGGCGGACAGATCCTCACCGTGGCTGACCCGAAGACGAGTTCTGCTGCCAAGGGGGAAAGTCTTGCCGACACGATTCGAACGATCGCCGGGTATGCGGATCTGGTTGTGATGCGACATCCGCGCGAAGGCGCGGCCCAGCTTGCCGGTGAATACTCACCGGTACCGCTGATCAACGGAGGAGACGGAGCACGCGAGCACCCGACGCAAACGCTGACCGATCTGTTCACGATCCGGACGTTTCTCGGGCGGCTCCAAGGACTCACGGTCGCTCTGTGCGGCGATCTGAGATACGGGCGGACGGTGCACTCGCTGATCCGCGCTCTGGCCAGACTGGGCAACCAGCGGTTTGTGCTGGTCTCGCCGGATGAGCTTCGGCTTCCGTCCAGGGTGCTGGAGGAGGCCGGCAAACTCGGCGATAACAACACGTTCGATCAGACGCGTTCCATGGAGGATGCGCTTGAGCGATGCGATGTGCTGTACATCACTCGCATTCAGAAAGAACGGTTCTTCAACGAAGAGGACTACATCGCGCTGCGGGACACGTACGTGCTCACCGCAGAGAAGATGAAGCTCGCCAAGCCGGAGATGATCGTCATGCACCCGCTGCCACGGGTGACGGAGATCGACGCCGATGTCGACAGCGACTCACGCGCCGTGTACTTCGAGCAGGCACGGCTTGGCATGATCGCCCGGATGGCTCTGATCCTGGATCTGCTGGAAGGGGGAGACGATGCTGCGGGTTGACCGTATCGAGCGAGGAATCGTGGTCGACCACATCCGCGCCGGCAACGGGCTGCGGATCTTCGACCGCCTCGGGCTGCGCGACGTGAGTTTCCCGGTGGCGCTGATCATGAACGTGCGCAGCACCAAGATGGGCCGCAAAGACATGATCAAGATCTCGGACACGTTGGAGCTCGACCTGACGATGCTCGGCCTGTTGGGGCCGAACGTCACCGTGACCTACATCGATGACGGAGTCGTCACGCGCAAGGAGACGATTCCGCTTCCGGAACGCGTCGAAGGCCTGATCGAGTGCAAGAACCCGCGTTGCATCACGACGTACGAGCGGCACGGGATCTCGGTGTTCACGCTGGTGGATCGCAACACCCGCGAGTATGAGTGCGCGTACTGCGGCGAGCGGGCTCGGATGTGACGCAGCAGATCGATACAGATCGTGATCGGAAGAGGGGATCTCTCCGGATCCTCAACGTCCGCTTGGTGGATGCGTCCGGGGTGATGCCGGGTATCCACCGAGTGGATACATCCGGGGTGATGCCGGGTATCCACCAAGTGGACATCGTAGACGGCAAGATCCGACAGATCGCCCCTATGGGCAGCCGGCAAGCTGACGCGGTTGACGAGCTGGACGCCCGCGGTCGGACCTTGATGCCGGCGTTCATCGACCTCCATGCTCACTTCCGCGATCCGGGCTATCCCGAGAAGGAAACGCTCGAATCCGGATGCCGCGCCGCGCTCGCCGGCGGATACACCACGGTATCGGTGATGGCGAACACGCAACCCGTTTGCGATTCCGTGTTGGTGGCAAGCGACGTCGCCTTGCGCGCGAGGAAGCTCGGCTGGATCGATGTGCTGCCGGTGGGAGCGATCAGCGAACGGCTCGAGGGGCGGCGGTTGGCCGATCTCGACCGGCTTGCCGCACACGTGTGGGCGTTCTCCGATGACGGACGAGGGGTGCAATCCTCGGAGTTGGCGGAGCAGGCGTTTGCCGCCGCCGCTCGGCTGAATCGCCCGATCTTCGAACACTGCGAAACCGACGGAGTCGATGATCCCGATCGGTCGGAAGAACGTATGGCGGCAAGGGACCTCCGGCTTGCAGCACGTTTCGGAACCCACCTACACATCGCTCATGTTCGATCCGTCGAGACGCAGGCGATGGTTGCTCGGGCCCGCAAACAAGGCGTGCCGGTGAGCTGCGAAGTGACGCCGCATCACCTGTGTCTCGATCAAGCCCTTGGCTACCGGGTCAACCCGCCGCTTACCGGAGAACAGGCACGGGCAACGCTTGTCGACGCCGTTCGAGCGGGAGAGATCGATGCGATCGCCACCGACCACGCTCCCCACACGGAGCAGGACAAACTCGACGGCGCACCGGGGATCTCGGGGATCGAGACGGCGTTCTCGTTGTTGTATACGGAGCTGGTTCGCACCGGGATGCTGACCCTTCCCGAACTCTCGCGGGCGATGTCTGCCGGCCCGGCGCGGCTGCTCGGGCTTCAGCGCCGACGTGGGCTGCTGGCGCAG
>CAZKPU010000021.1:14363-26496 GCA_964554715.1 uncultured Thermotogae bacterium
TGATCATCGACGAGCGCGCCTCGTGGAAGGTGACGGCCGGGTCGTTGTGGTCGAGGGGGAAGAACACGCCGCTTCTCGGACGCACGCTCCAAGGGCGGGTGTGGGCCACGATTCGAGGAGGCAGCGTGATGGTTTGCGACGGAGTATGGGGAGGACGATCGACATGATCATCGATCGGCTGGTTGCGCGCGTTACGGAGTTCGGGCCGGTCTGCGTTGGGCTGGACACGTCGACGGCGATCGTTCCCGACGTCATGATCGACAAATGGGGAGCGGCCGAGGCGGTGCTGCGGTTCAATCGGGAGATCATCGCGGCGACGGCAGACATCGTCGCCTGCTTCAAGGTGCAGATTGCCCACTACGAAGCGCTGGGCGTCGAAGGGCTGGCGTGCTATCGTGACACATTGGCCGAGATCCATCGGAGCGGCGTACCGGTGATCGGGGATGTGAAACGGGGAGACATCGCCTCGACCGCTGCGATGTATGCCAAGGCGCACTTCTCCGGGGACTTCGAGGTCGATTGGATCACCGTGAATCCGTACATGGGGCTCGATGCGATCACGCCGTATCTGGACGACGTCGAAAAGCGGGAGAAGGGGTTGTTCGTGTTGGTGCGGACCTCGAATCCGTCCTCGTCCGAGCTCCAGGATCTGACGCTTGCGCCGGTCGAGTCGGGCGGCGCCGATGGTCGCCGAGTCTATGAGGTGATGGCGTCTCAAGTCTCCCAATGGGGGAAGCCGTTTCGAGGGAAGTCCGGCTACAGCTCGATCGGCGCGGTTGTGGGCGCGACGCATCCGGACCAATTGGCCCGGATCCGCGAGCAACACCCCCAGTTGTTCTTCCTCGTCCCCGGGTACGGAGCACAGGGAGGAGGAGGTCGCGATGTCGCACCGGCGTTCGTCGACGGAAACGGCGCCGTTGTGAACGCATCGCGCTCGATCCTCGGTGCGTACCGCGCAGCGGGTTCGGAAGGGGCAAAGCAGCGGTTCGCGGAGTGCGCCCGTGAGGCGTGCTTGGCGATGCGGGAGGACATCCGACAGTGGATGACGTGACCGTGACGTCTGACGGGAGCGAGCGGATCGTCGAAGCGGCCGTTTGCGCGCTCGATTGGGTTTCCGACGACACCTTCGTGATGCGCGTGGAATGGAGTGAGCCGGAATCCGCCGCTCGAGCAACCGGCGCTCGCCCGGGTCAGTTCTTCCTGTTGCGGGCGTGGGAGGACGAACCGCTTCTTTCTCGCCCGATGAGCGTTTTCGAATGGAAACGAGCGCAATCGCCGAGTGGATCCGAGGTCGGGATCTCGACCGAAGCAGCGTTCTTGTGCACGGTTCGGGGACGGGGGACCGAGCTTCTCAGCCGGCTTCCCGTTGGGGCACCGATCCGTCTGATCGGACCGCTCGGGAACGGCTGGCCGCTCGCGGCGCTTGCCGGAAGCCGGCGCATCGCGTTGGTCGGCGGCGGGTGCGGAGTGGCGCCGCTGTATCCGGCGGCTCAGTGGCTCGCGGAACATCTGCAGGATGCGGAGGTCGATGCGTTCCTCGGATTCCGCGGCGAGCCGTACGCCGGGCTTTGCTCTCGATACCGTGCCGTGACATCGGGGCTGACGGTGACGTTGGAACCCGATCCTCCATTGTCCCCCGCACCGCTCGCTTCGGCGGTCGTGGGCGTCAAGGCGGTGAGCGGGCGGGTGACCGACGTGTTCGATCCGGCCGGATACGATACCGTGTTGGCGTGCGGCCCACGGGCGATGCTCGCCGAGATCAGCCGGCGATGCAGCCGACAGGGCGTGTCGGCATATGTCTCACTGGAGGAGAGGATGGCGTGCGGTGTCGGCGCCTGCCTGGGATGTGCGGTGAACACGATCGACGGGGTGAAGCACGTGTGCAAGGACGGCCCCGTATTCCGTGGGGATCAGGTGATCTGGAATGGCTGATCTTTCCGTAAACGTGGGGGGGGTACGGCTCTCCAATCCGGTGGTCGCAGCCTCGGGAACGTTCGGGTTCGGGCGCGAGTACGAGCGACTGGTTGACGTGGACCGCCTCGGCGGGATCTGCACCAAGGGGATCACCCTGGCGCCTCGCGATGGAAACCCGGCGCCGCGCTTGTGGGAAACAGCGTCGGGTCTGTTGAACTCGATCGGGTTGCAGAATCCGGGGATCGATGCCTTCCTGCGTGACATGCTGCCGCAGATGAAGACGCGAGGCTGGACGACGATCGTCAACATCTGGGGCGAAGACCCTACCGAATACGGCATCTTGGGCCAACGACTTGCCGATAGCGGCGTCGATGCCCTTGAGGTCAACGTCTCATGCCCCAACGTTCCCGGAACGCGCCTGGGAGAGAGGGAGGATACCGTCCGCGAAGTGGTCACCGCCGTTCGGCGCAACTGGCAGGGACCGATCTGGGTCAAGCTTCCTCCCGACGCGGGGGTGGCGGTGGCCCGCGCGGCGATCGAGGCCGGCGGAGACGCCATCGTTGCCTCGAACACCTTCCGGGGGATGGCGATCGATATCGATCGCGGTGCTCCGGTGTTCGACCGGGGCGTGGCCGGGTTCTCCGGGCCGGCGATCAAACCGATCGCGCTGCGGGTGGCGTATGAGCTGTGCGGGGCGCTGGATGTGCCGGTGATCGGCTGCGGCGGGATCCGCGATTGGCGTGATGCCCTGGAGTTTTTCTTTGCCGGCGTGTCGGCGATCGAAGTTGGTACGGCTCACTATATCGATCCTCGGTGCGGTGTCGGCATCGTCGATGGATTGAAGCAATACATGGAAAGCACAGGGTTGGGGTGGAAGGAGATCCGTGGAAAAGCACTCGGACATGCATGAGACGATGGTGTTGGAGCTTCTGCGGGAGTCGGGCGCGCTGTTGGAAGGCCACTTCCGGCTGTCATCAGGAAATCATGCCGCCCGGTACGTTCAGTGTGCCCGGCTGCTCGAAGATCCGCGGCGCGCGGAGCGGGTGTGCGCGTGGCTTGCCGAGAAGATTCGATCGACGGCGGGAAGTGCTTCGGAAGTGGTGGTCGGACCGGCGATCGGAGGGATCGTTGTGGCGTACGAACTCGCACGGGCCCTGGGTGTCCGCGCGATGTTCACCGAACGTGTGGACGGCGCCATGACGCTGCGGCGCGGATTCTCGCTGTGTGCCGGACAGCAGGTCTGGATCGCCGAGGATGTCGTGACGACCGGGAAGTCGCTGCTGGAAACGGCGGATGTGGTTGCGGCGCACGGAGGTGCCGTGGCCGGCATCGCTTGCATCGTCGACCGTAGACCGGCTGATGTGACGCTTCCGTTTCCGATCGTATCGGCGCTGAAGATGGAGATCGAGATCTTCCCGCCGGAGGCGTGCCCGCTGTGTGCGGAGGGGATTCCCGTTGTGAAGCCCGGAAGCCGCCCCGAACCATCCGGCTAGTCGGTCTTCTCTCGCTTTGCGACGAGCACGATCTCGAATTAGGTTGAGATCGCTCCCCTGATCCGCCGCGATCTCAAATCGGTTGAGATCGCTCCCGTGATCCGCCACGATCTCAAATCGGTTGAGATCGCACGGCGTACTGTAGCGATCTCAAATCCACCGAGATCGTCCGCTATTCAACCACGGGGACAATCTCAAATCGCAGCACATCGACCAGGCCGAGATCGGTCAGCCGGAGTGTCGGGATGACCGGAAGAGCCAGGAACGATAGCGTCATGAACGGCGCCGGCAGCGTGCAGCCCAGCCGGCGTGCCGCGGCATCCAAGCTCTCCTGCAGCCGCACGACCTCGTCTGCGGGGAGGTCGCTCATGAGGCCGGCGATCGGGAGCGGCAGCAGGGCAAGCTGCTCGTTGCCGCGAGCAACCACCTGTCCGCCGCCGCAGTCGACCAACGCCCGCACTGCAGAACGCATGCTGTCATCGTCGGCGCCGACCACGACCAGATTGTGAGAATCGTGGGCAACCGTGGAAGCCAACGCGCCTTGCTGCAGTCCGAACCCTCGGGCAAGGCCGACGCCGATGTTGCCGGTGCCGTGATGGCGCTCCAGCACCGCCAGCTTCAGCAGGTCCGCTGCAGGGTCGGAGGTTGCGATGGATGATCCTCCCGGACGCAGTACCGATGTCTGTACAAGCACGGTGTCGGTCAGCACCTGATCGGGGTGGACTCCGATGGCGCGAACCGTCTTCGAGGACGGACCGAGGCCGGGGATCGCAAACGAGGGAGTCTCGGCGACGAGCAGCGGATGTTCGCCGAGTGACGGCAGGGAGTCATCGATCTCCGCCACGCACGTTCCATCACGTGCTACTTCGACACCGCCGACGAACGTCCTCTGCACGTCGACTGACGGCAGATCACGGAGCACGGCGATGTCGGCACGGTATCCCGGAGCAAGGGCGCCGCGATCGCGCAGCCCGTAGGCCCGCGCAGCATGGATCGTCGCTGCACACACAGCCACCTCCGGTGCAAGCGCCGGCGCCGCAGCCAGCACCTTGCGCAGCACGTCGTCGATGTGGCCTTCGCGCAGGAGCGTCTCCGGATGGCGATCATCCGTGCACAGGTGCACAAACGGAGCGGTCTCCGCCGTAAGCAGCGGCGCGAGGGCCGAAGCGTTCCTGGCTACCGTGCCTTCGCGGATCAGAACGTGCATGCCGGCCGAGAGTTTCTCTTGTGCTTCCTCCAACGTGACGGACTCGTGATCGGTGTTGGGGCCGGAAAGGACATACCCCCACAACTGGGGTCCCGATCCCGATG
Organism: uncultured Thermotogae bacterium; assembly: GCA_964554715.1. Lineage (GTDB taxonomy): Bacteria > Bipolaricaulota > Bipolaricaulia > UBA7950 > UBA9294 > RXOA01. The sequence goes on from CAZKPU010000021.1 coordinate 19,082, forward strand.
GGAAGTGGCCGTCGATCGGGGCTCCGCTGGCCTTCTCCAGTTTGCGGAGCATTTCTCTATCGTGCCCGAGGACGCCGGGAACGTTCATGACCTCGCCGAGCCCCAGCACACCCGGCCAGGTAAGCATCTCCTCGATCTGTTCCGAGGTGATCTTGGCTCCTGAGGTTTCCAAGCCCGTTGCGGGAACGCACGACGGAAGCATGACAAAGACCTCCAACGGAAGATCTCGTGTCGCATCGAGAACAAACCGAACGCCGGTCATGCCGAGAACGTTGGCGATCTCATGAGGATCGGCGATGACGGTCGTTGTCCCATGGGGGAGCACGACGCGTGCGAATTGAGACGGTGCAAGCTGAGAACTCTCTAGATGGACGTGGGTGTCGATCAGGCCGGGGATCAGAAAGCGGCCCGATACGTCGATGATTTGGCGGGCCTCCGCGGCGGCGAATCCGGTGATGATGCCGTTTGTGACGGCGAGATCGGTTCTCCGGAACCTCCCTGTGAACACATCGAGCACCGATCCGTCCTTGAGCAACAGGTCGGCGGGTGTCTGTTGTAGGGCGGCAGGGACAAGATCCTCGCGGATTCGGGTGGCTTTGTGAACGGGTTCGTCTTGTCGAGCGGATAGGTCGTCTGTCATGGTGATCTCAGCATACGGATCACAGACAGGGGAGATCAACCCGGCTATTGCCATCGCCGGGGAATCCTCCTACCCTAGAACGTGAGGTGATCTGCATGAAACGAGTTGGTTGGATCATGGTGGGGATGCTTGCGCTGGCGGTTGCACTCGGAGGGTGTGCGCTGTTCAACAATCCGCCGCTTGCGAGTTTCACAGCAACGCCGGCGACCGGTGCCGCACCGCTGGTTGTCGAGTTCGACGCATCCGCATCCACGGACCCCGACGGAGATGCGTTGACCTACGGCTGGGACTTCGATGATGGAGCCTCCGGCTCCAGCGTCAGCGGATTCCACGCGTTTGCGGATCCCGGGAGCTATGATGTTGAACTGACGGTGGCCGACGAGCACGGTGCCATCGCGACGATGGCGCGGCAGATCCTTGTTACAGCGCCGGTCAACGAAGCACCGGCCGCTTCGTTTGTGGCATCGCCGGTTTCGGTAACGGCCCCGCTTGGGGTGAACGTCAACGCGGCCGCTTCCAGCGACGCGGACGGGACGATCGCCGCCTATTCATGGGAGTTCGGTGACGGAGACGCGGGAACCGGCGTGGCCGTAACGCATACCTACACCGAGGCGGGGGCGTACGTCGCCTCGCTAACGGTGGAAGACGATGACACGGCCACCGACTCATCGACCCAGGTGGTCATCGTGAGCGAACCGGGCAACCAGCTTCCGATTCCGAGCTTCACCATGGATCCGATGATCGGAACCGCTCCGCTAACGGTGGATTTTGACGCCACGGCATCTGCGGATCCCGATGGGTCGATCATCGCCTATCAATGGGATTTCGGCGACGGAGATTCGGCGACCGGTGCCACGACCAGTCATACGTTCGATGTGTCCGGAACGTATACCGTGGTTCTGACGGTGGTTGACAATACCGGTGCACCGGCCTCCGCGGTTGATGAACTCACTGTTTGGTTCCCCTGGTTTCCCATCGGCCCGATTGTCGTCGGACCGATCTCGCCGTAGCGGGAAGGTTGCCGCTGGGTCTCCTTGGTTCCCCATCGGCCCGATGATCGTGAATCCGCCTTCGTTGTAGCCGATGGGTCCCCTCGGTTCCCCATCGGCGTGAGGGCGCTCATGGATGCGTGGCGGGAGAGAACAGCGAACCGGTATCAAGAGAAGGGCGGATCCGCGTTAGCGATCCGCCCTTCCATTTGAGCTATTCCACTTCTTCGAGCGTCAGCGGAAGCTCGTCGACGACTTCGAGAAGCGCGTCACAATGCGGGCAACGAACTTGCTCGTACATTGTCGCCTGATCATCATCGATTTGGATCGAACCCAGACATGCCGGGCAAATCGCACGAGACATGGTTCCTCCATCTGCGAGCAACCGGCACCGCGCCGGCTGCTTCCGATACATCCTGTATCTGAACGTAAGAAGAATCCTCAAGCCTCCGATCGTTCCTCCTGCAAGGGACGGATAATCCCCTCGCGGGTCGGAGGAGGTCACGAAGCGCTACCGACAACACTCATCCCCGATTTCTTGATCGCTCTTACCGGGATGTCCTCCTTTGTGTGGGGATGCCCGTGGGACGGTCCAGGCCGGAGTGAATCCAGTCACAGAGCCAGCTTGTCCCACTGCGTCCACAGGTCCGGATCTCCAAGCGGAACGGGTCGACGATCTCGAGGAAGGCGTGACAAGAAGGACACTGAAGCTTTCCGAACAACTTCACATCCGACGCCTCGACGGCAACAACCTGCGTGCAGCGGGGGCATGTTGCTTGTCTCATGTTCCGGCTCCGATCCGATGCTTCGAGGGTTCACCCCTTCTTCTTTCCGCCTTTGTTCCCTGATTTCTTGGCAGGCTTCTTCGCGCCCATGATCGGGAACCTCCTTGTTCGATGAGTGAGAAACCTTCGAGAGAGCGAGCCCGATGCACCCTGTCTCTCACGATCAGGTTTCGAGCGAAGCAGCATAGAACCGAAGGGTTTGTCGGTCAATACCTTGGGACGTGCTATTTGTGGTGAAGGAACGCCAGTCTATTGCCGCCTTGTAGGAGCGGCTTCATGCTCATCGGAAGAATGGTTCACACGGCCGACCTCTCGAGGCCGACAATCGGAGGGACACGGGCGAGGGAGGAAGGCCGTCTTCCGAGTCGACCATCAACCTTGGCTGCGGATAGGGCAACAGAACCGCTGCACAACAGGCGCCTGACCTATGCAGGACGGCGATCGATGTCCTATGTACTTGTCCTTGATCGATCGAACCGCCGGCCAAGACAGAGTCTCCGGCCGACGGTTTCGAAGCGAACCGTTATGGCTTTCTAGCGACAGTCGAAGCTCTGTTCCACGGAGTTGTTCTCTTCGTCGATCTCCTGAACACGATTCGAGCAGTCGGCGACGACTCGATACGTAGGCCGTGGTCCGGCGAGACGGCATGTGAGTTCGAGCGTCAGGCGACGGTCCTGCCCCGGTTGCAGCGACGGTACAGTCACGCGGGCATCTTCTTGATCGGTTGAGAGACAGATCTGGAAGAAGCCGGTCGGCTCCGCTCCCTCATTCTTGACGTCCACGACGACTTCGAGATCGCAAACGAACTGCTGCTGTTGCGTCCATCCGCAGTTGCAGCTGTCACGGACCACAACCAGGGAGATGTCAGGCAGTTCCGGGGGCGGCGAGGGGACCGGAATTGCGCACGGGACCACCTCCAAGGTGATCGTACGGCTCCAAACGAACGGATCGGTATCCGGCGTGTCAAACGCCTCCCACTCACCCACGACTTCGTGAAGTCCCACATCAAAGAAGTCCGGAGGAAACTGAGTATGCCACATGACCGTCATCACGGATCCTCCCGGTTCATCCCCAGGGGTACACAACTCGGTTTGCACAAGAGGAATGCGGGTGCCATCGATCCACAGCCGGAACTCGACATCCGATGCCGACAGATCCGGTCCGAGAAAGCCATGCCGGACCCACGAGGGTTCGCATCGGGGGATGGTCTGGGTGTCCGGTCCCCCGATCACCAAGATGCGGTTTCCGTCACCCTCAAACAGATCAACGGCCGTGCATCCACGTGGCGAGCATGAGCACGACGTCTCGTAACTCGCCTCCTCAATCTCCGGGCATGCCGATGGTCCCAACACCGTCGTGGTGAACGGTTTCCCCCCGCATGTCTGGATCTGTGCGGTGACGAAAGCCGGGGTGGTTGGCCCCTCGACCGTGACCGAGAACGCCAAAGAACCTCCGGGGATCAATCCGCGAGGAGGAGGAAGAGGAAGAGACGATCCGAAGCCGATGGTGGACCACGCCCACCATGACGCACAACTCCCGGCCGGCAGTTCCGCACCCGTCCAACCGGACGGCGCTTCCTGAGCGGTTGTGCCGAGGACGCCCACGCCGGCAACGGCGAAGCTGCAGAGTCCGAGGGCGCGAACGGAGAGATCGGTGAGCGTGTACGTGTAGGTATCCTCCGTGCCACTCCTCGTGACACAGGTCTCAACGGCAACGCTTCCGATGGCTCCGCCGACAAACGAGCTGTGGGTTGCGATCGCGTCAAGCGGACAGCGTGCAACGGCTGTGCCGGTCAGGACGATCAGCAGAACCACGGCGGCAAGCAACGATGTGTTTCTTGCGGGCATGGAAACAACCTCCTTGATCCGGATCCTTAAGGAACTCTGGGTTGACGCCCACTTGTGTCTGATTCCTCCGCCAACCTGCCTCTACCGCAGGATCGGGAAAACCGAGCGATCTCACGGCGAACGCAGTGCGAAAGAACGGATCATGGACTACAATTACCGCAGCCCAAGCCGCTGCGTCAAGTTGCCGGAGATCGAATTGCCACCCGCTGTTGCTTGACGAAACGAGCCGGTGGAGGTACACTGCTTAGCAGTTTGAGCTGTCAACTGCCAGCATGAATCCGGCGGGTGGCTGACGGCAGGTTTCAGGAGGTTGCCGAATGCCGTTGTATCGTTTCGAATGTGAATCCTGTGGACACCAGTTCCGAGTCCTTGTCAGCAACGGCTCTTCAACCGTTCCCTCTTGTCCGGCTTGCGGTGGCGAAACCGTGCGACGGCTTCTGCCTCGTGTGAGCGTCGCCTACAAAGGCAGCGGGTACTATAACACCGATTACCGAGGGAAGAGAAGCGGCCGCGGGAACGGTGCGTCTTCCTCGAAACCCACACCCAGCGAGTCAAGTTCGACAGACTCCTCCGATTCCGAAAGCTAAGTCCCCGTATCTTCGTCCTTCGCGGTGGTCCGATGAAGGAACCATCGCCCCATATGGATCGGAGCGTGTCCTCTCCGGTTCTCTTCCGATTGACGTGCCCGTTTGCTTGCCCCTATGCTAGGAGCGGGAGGTCTGTACGTACGCGTACGGCGAGACTTCGTGCGTGCCTGTGACGGACTCCTCCAACACCTAGGCAGGGAGGGCACCATCATGAATCGAGGAAGATCATCGGGATGGGCGACAGCGCTGATCTGCATGTTGAGTGTGCTTGTCATCGCTGTGGTTGGAACGGCTCAGCCGGATTTCGGTGAGTTTGTCCGGTTTGAGGTGAGCGATCTTCAGCTGATCAGTTGGGAAAGCAGACCCGACTGGGATCCGGCTTGGACAGGCCCGATCGAAGCGGCAACGATCATGGCCTGGTTCCACGATCACGGCTATCCCGGTCTTCTCCTCGATCTGAACGGTGACGGGATCGTGGACGAACTTGACACGATCGAGCTTGCGGATCGGTTCGGTCGGAATCCGATGAAAACGGAGCAGCGAGGGTTCACGAGCGATGCCTGGCTCGTTCATGGGCTGGCGTCGTATGTGGCGGAACGGTATACCGACGAGTTCGTGCTGAAGCTGTACGATTCGGGGTTCCCGATGGAATTCGCCAGGGAGATCGGGATGGAGTTCGCTCCCGATGTTATCCCCGGGATCGAAATGGTCCTCGAGCCGGAGCCGAACTACGCCAGCTATCGACTCGAGTTGGAGTCCGCAGAGGGCGTCATCCTGGGGATCGCCCAGTCCGATGAGGTGAACGAGTTCTTCGCCGGCCGGTCGTTCCTTCTGGATCCGATCGATGAGCAAACGTATGGCATCGATATGGTTTGGGCCAAAGAGGACTTCTGGACGCCGGGAGCGCAGGGGCAGGTACTTGCCACGCAGGCGCGTCAGACCGATGCGCTGTATGTGCTGATCGACGGGTCATGGCGGCTTGTCGAGTTCATGCTCGCTCTGTCCCCGCGGATCGAGCCGGGAACCGGGACTCCGCACCAGGAACAATACCCGTGTCCGCCGGATGCGGTCGCCTACGATGTCACCACGACGAATACCCCGTTCGGTCGTGTGGAGATCGAAGAATGCGTCACACGTGAGGGTGATATCGACACGTACACCTACACCGTCCGCAACATCGACTTTGAAACGAACGGTTGTGGCATCTGTTGGTTCGGGATCCCCAACTTCCTTGGGTTGGCAACGATCGGTCAGACCGGGCCGGCGGGATGGCTTGTGAACCCGTATACGTCTCCAACGGGATGGGATTGGCACGCTCCGATGGGCGATTGCGGGATCCTTCCCGATCGGGGCGGCCTGTGCCGGGGCCCTGGCCGAAAAGGGATTCCGCGTGCTCCTGATGGCGCGGCGTCGGCAGCGACTCGAACAGGTCGCCGAGAAAATCAACGCGGCCTGCGGCATCGGCGATCAAGCGGCCTGCTTCGCCGGTGACGTGACGGATGCCTCGGCGCGTCGAGACGCCGTCCAGACAACGATGGATCGCTGGAATCGCATCGACGTCCTGGTCAACAACGCGGGATACGCCCTGCCCGGCGTCTGCGAAGACGTTTCGCTGGATGGCGTGCGCGCCCAGTTCGACGTCAACACCTTCGCGGCCCTGGCGATGATGCAGTTGGTCGGACCCCAGATGCGCCGGCAGCGTCACGGCCGCATCATCAACATGAGTTCCATCTCCGGCCGCCTGTCTTTTCCGAGTCTCGGTATGTACGCCGCCAGCAAACACGCACTGGAAGCGATTAGCGACGCCGCCCGCCATGAGTATCGGCCGTGGAACGTCAAAGTGGCCCTGATCGAACCGAGTGAGGTCGCTTCGGAAATCTGGCAGACCAGCAAGGACCTTGTCCAGGAGAAGCAAGCGCAGATAAGCCAGAGCCCGTTCGCGGCGTTTTACACTCGGCAGGCCAGGTACGTGGACCATATTCTGGCCGGCCGCCTTCCCTCGGCGGCGGTGGTCGCCCGCGCCGTTTGCCATGCCGCGACGGCCAAGCGGCCGAAAGCCCGTTATTGTGTCCCAATGAAGACCCGCCTGCGCATGATTATGACCCATCTGCCGGCCTCGTGGCAGGATTGGCTGGTCCGACAGGCCCTGGGCGGCGTGAAGGAACGTTAGCTCGTAGCGGTCGATTCCTCTGAGAACAAGTGCCGGCGCAAATCGGGTAGGCGTTCTTGACACGAAATGACGCCATACGCGTAATGCCGCAAACCTTCGCGATTCCATTGGAGCCGGAACCGCAGCCTTTAATAGCCATCGGCGGTATCACCGCATCAAAGGCGCCCACAGTAATGCCATAAAGAGATTGAAGAAGGCGTGCGCACCTATGGCACTCTCAATCCCGTACTTTTTGAACAGCCAGCCCAGCAGCAACCCGAGGGGAAACACCTGGGCGAGCTTGACCCATCCAGGCTCCAGTGCCCCGGCGTGTCCCAAGGTCCACAGACATGTCGTCATGACGATCGCGAGCCAGTACTTACGCCCCTGCCAGCGCAGGTGCCGAGCCAGGAAGTTC
>CAZKPU010000022.1:0-20038 GCA_964554715.1 uncultured Thermotogae bacterium
CGAACCATCTGCATTCAGAACCAGTGTCCCATGGGTCACATCCGAGAGCAGTGACACCGATTCGCCGCCGTCGGGGACGGAGTCGTTGGCGATCACCCCCGGGATGTTGACTGTGAGCGTTGTGTCTTCGGGGGTGGAGTAGTTGTCATTCACGGCATCCACCGGATCGTCGTCCGTGATGATCCGGCAGCTTGGACCATCCAGTGGGAAGCCTGAAATTCCACCGGATCCAGCTTTCGCACCGACCGAGACATCGCCGACGTCGTACCATTGATCCAACGTCAGCGTCACCGTCCGGACTTCTCCATCACTGTAGCCGGTGTCGAACTTGACGCCGTACACGCCTGTGAACTTGTCATCGGCAAGGATGTACGCTTCCGATGCGCTGACGATCTGGTCGCCATTCATCGGGAAACATGACTTCGGCAAGCCCAACACCCAATGACTCAGTCCCGGCTGAGTCCCGGATTCTACGCGATAGCGCCACGTAGACGTGCCATCACTGTTGTACGTCACCGAAAGGAACGTGAAAGTGTGAGTGTCGACGACAAGGCTCGTCCCGGACAATGCCGGAAACGCCACAAACGCAGTCAACACAACCACAAAAAAAACGTAAGAAACATAATGAGGTAGATTGCGGTGAAATGAGGTAGTAGGTGAAGGTGCAAGATTCCCGAAGACCTTCGTATTCATTATGCCTCCCCGACGGAACTACCAAGGCCTTGGCAGCTCGGCCACCTCAGGGAGGCCCGTAGCTTTGCGCCCCACTCTCGCGAGTGGTTTGCCGTTGTCAAGCCTGACGCGAGCTTCAAGCAGTTTGCCTTTCTCAGCGAGATAGTGGCGCTCTAGGTGTTGTCCTCCCTCACTTGTCCTCCGCGTTTCTCCCCTGAATGATCAGCGCGCGCTCAATCGCGTCCGAGCTTGTCAGGGATTCCTCCAGAAGGATGTCGCCGAGGAGCTTATCGGTGAACTTGCTTTCTTGAAGCGTCAAACCCTTGGCGAGGTCGGCATGTGTCACCGCGCCAAGATCCAGGAGGATCTCACCCAGTCTCTTGTTGCGTTCGAAGTGCTCTTCCAGAATGGACAAGATGACGGCGCTGCGACTCTTCCTTTCCCGACGGCCTTTTTGGTCGACCTGCTCCATCAGATAGGCATCGTCCTGCGCGTAGTAGATCGTCGTTTGCATGCTACACACCCCTATTCCTGCAAAACACAAGCGACCGCGTTGCCTCTCCTGGCAACCCGGCCACCATCATAGGTCCGTAGCTTTGCGTCCCTACCTTCCGATAGGTTTGCCTTTTTCAGGTCCCGCTTCTAAGTGCCACCATCATATACGAAACACTTAGAATCGTCAAGTCTTTCATCATCGCTTGAGATTCTCTATTGTTAGCGGCGACAAGAGAGACGATCCCAACGATCTTTGCGGCATTCAGGTCGCGCCTCTATACTGAGCACCTGAAGATGAACGACACAAGCCCGATGATGGAGCAGTACTGGAGACTGAAATCGCAGCATCCTGGCGCGATCCTGTTCTTTCACCTCGGCGACTTCTACGAGACGTTCTTCGACGACGCAAAGACGGTCGCTTCGGAGCTGGACGTTGTGCTGACGGCACGAAACGGCAATCCCATGGCTGGTGTCCCTGTGCGAAGGGGGGAAGCCTACATCAACCGCCTGTTGAAGAAGGGCTACAAGGTCGCGATCTGTCAACAGGTAGAGAACCCGAAGAACGCGAAGGGACTGGTGAAACGCAGGATTGTCCGGGTTGCCACACCGGGAACGGTTCTTGACGAGGACGTGCTGGACGCCGGGACCAACAACTACTTGGTCGGGATCTTCTCGCAGGAAAAGCACGCACTGGCGGTTGCCGACCTCTCAACCGGCGAGTTTCGATGCACGACAGGTCTTGACGAATCGGCGCTGGATGGCGAGCTGCATCGGCTGTCGCCGTCCGAGATCCTCGTTCCGGCTTCCTGGAGCCCAGAGAAGCTGCGGAAGCTCGACGATCTTCACGCCTCGACGAGCACCATTGAAGTAGATAAGTACGAAGCCCGAGAGATGCCGGCGCCCACAGAGGAGTTCCCGCGTGCTGCGCTTCGGGCGGCGGCGGCCGTGTACAACTACATCGTTGAGACGCAGAAGGAAGCAGCGCAACATCTCCGTCCGCTTCAGCTCTACTCCGTTGCCGACCACATGGATCTCGACCCATTCACGGTGCGCAGCATGGAGCTGATCCATCCGCTCCGGGACGGCGGCAAGAGGGGAACGATTCTCGGGGTCGTTGATCAAACCTGTACGAGCATGGGGCGTCGGCTGCTCCGGCGCCGCCTTCTTTCCCCGATGGTCGATCTACGAAAGATCACCCGGCGTCTGGATGCAGTGGAAGCGCTCGTGGGCGCGGAAATCCCGCGGCAGCAGCTGCGGGAGAGCATGAAGTCGGTTCGGGATCTGGAACGGTTGACGGGAAGGTTGGGATCCCATCGGATCCGGCCGATGGATGTCCTCCTCATCCAACGAACCCTCGAGCGAGTCCCCGAGATTGCCGGCCGGATTCCGGGCATTGACGCATGTGAAAAGACAGATGGGAAGACCACTCATTCGCGTGATGGGGAAGGTCGAGCATCGGAGAACCTCGCGGACGTGCACCGACGGTTGACGAGTTCGGCTGTCGGCGATCTCAGCGCTCTGCTGAAGAACATGCTGGTCGATCAGCCGCCGCAACACATCGGCGAGGGAGGGGTCGTCCGTGATGGCCATGATTCGACGCTCGACGGGCTACGAGCGGCGATTGCCAACACCAAAGAGAAGATCGCTGCGGTTGAAGGACGTGAGCGCGAGAAGACGGGGATCGGAACACTCAAAGTCGGCTACAACAAGGTGTTTGGCTACTACCTCGAGGTGACGCGCACGCATCTGGAGAAGGTGCCTCCGCGCTACCATCGTCGGCAAACCCTGTCCAACGCGGAACGCTTCACCATCGACGAACTCCATGGATTGGAGCAGGACATCGAGGAAAAGCAGGCGGCGGCGGTCGCACGTGAGAAGGAAATCTACGATGCGGCGGTGAACGAACTCACGCGGTCGATCCCCGAGCTCCAAAGCATCAGCGATGCACTCGCCGAGCTTGATGTTGCCTTGTCGCTGGCGCAGATCGCAGCTCGAGACGGCTACTCGAGGCCGACCTTCAACGATCGGGGCGAGATTCGGATTCGAGATGGACGACATCCTGTAGTGGAGCAAGTCGAGGAGTTCGTCCCTAACGATCTTGAGATGGACCGGAAGACCTCGCTTGTTGTTCTGACCGGTCCCAACATGGCTGGCAAGTCCGTCTTCTTGAGACAGGCTGCAGTCATCTGTCTGCTGGCACAAGTCGGGTCGTTCGTACCGGCGCGGGAGGCGTCCGTACCGATCGTCGATCAGGTGTTTGCCCGCGTCGGCGCAAGCGACGCTCTTGCCGAGGGAATCAGCACGTTCATGATGGAGATGCTCGAAGTATCAACGATCCTCGAGCGCGCTACATCGCACAGCTTGATCATTCTCGACGAGATGGGACGTGGGACAAGCACGTTTGACGGGATGGCGATCGCATGGGCGATTGCTCATGAGCTAGCCTCGCGGACCCAGGCGAAGACGCTCTTTGCCACGCACTATCACGAACTCACACAGCTCGCCGATGAACTCCCTTCGGTGAAGAACCTGCACGTGACCGTGAAGGAACTCGGGGACCATGTGGTTTTCCTGCATCACGTCGAAGAAGGGATTGCCGAAGGAAGCTACGGAGTTCACGTCGCCCGGCTTGCGGGACTCCCCGTCAGGGTCACCGAAGAGGCGGACCGCATTCTCGGTTCCTTAAGGGATGAGGAGCCGCTCACTCGGTTCCAGCAGAACCGGACGCCGAAGCAGCCTCTTCCTTTGTTCGGCGCCGAAGACCACCCGGTTGTCAAAGAGATCCGCAGCATCGACACGGATCGTCTCACTCCGCTGGAAGCGCTGAACCTCCTTGTGCGGTGGAAGGAAACCCTGTAGGCGTCATGAGTCAGCAACAAGCTTCGCAACAACAGAACGAGCCCTCGATTCAGCCGGCTGACGGTGCCGGGCACACTCCCGTGCTTGTCGATGCGGTCGTCCGCTACATGAACCCGCATCCCGGGGGGATCTACGTCGATGGAACCATCGGATTGGGGGGGCACTCTCGGGCGCTTCTGCGCGCGGAGCGGGATATCCGGATTCTTGGGATCGATCGCGACCAGGCTGCACTGGACTACGCCGCCAGGTGTCTTGAGGAGTGGAGGGATCGAGTCTCGTTCCATCACGAACGGTTCTCCGAGTTGTTGAACGTCCTGCAGGCGGAAAGCGTTCCATCGGTCGACGGTGTCCTGCTGGATGTGGGGGTTTCCTCGATGCAGCTCGATACCGCAGAGCGCGGGTTCAGCTTCCGGCGCAATGGCCCTCTTGACATGAGAATGAACGAGCAAGACGAGGCAACGGCGGCGGAACTCATCTGTTCCGCGAGTGAAGCAGAGCTTGCGCGTATCTTCCGCGATTTCGGCGAGGAACGGTTTGCCGCGAGAATCGCCCGTCACGTAGTCCGGGTTCGGCAAGAGAGAGCGATCGAATCGACCGCGGCGCTGGCGGAAACGATCAGCGATGCCGTCCCGAAACGGTTCCACGTTCCCGGGTTCCACCCGGCGACACGCTGTTTTCAAGCGCTTCGGATCGCCGTAAACGACGAGCTGTCGCAGCTGTCGGCGGGGCTCGAAGCCGCCTTCAACGCGCTCCATCCGGGCGGCGTCCTCGTGGTGATCTCGTTTCACTCGCTGGAGGATCGGCTTGTGAAGCAGTTCTTGCGTCACAAGGAGGCTTCATGCATCTGTCCGCCGGAGCTTCCTGTGTGCATGTGCAGCAAGCAGCAAGAGATGAAGCAGCTAACCCGCCGTCCGGTTGTGGCGGATGCTGCCGAGAAGGAGCGCAATCCAAGAGCTCGCAGCGCGAAGCTCCGAGCTGGCATCAAGCTGGCGGTTACCAACGATCCAAACGGAACCGACATGTGTCATCCTCCGGTGTGTCCGTAGCTGCTAGGGTGGGGAAGCCATGATGCACTCTCGGAGAACAAACGGCCTTGACCGGAACGCTCGTCGCAACGTGCGCAGCCGGCGGCGCAGCACGCTGGACGTACGACGGTCGATCCCCGTTGTCCTTGTCGTGGCGGGGCTGGTGGTCGCACTGGGCTTGGCGTTCATCTACGTTCGGCAGAGTTCGGCGCTTCTTGCCCTGACCGCCGAGCGAGAAGAACTGCGTGACACCTTGGATGCAACCCTGGAGCTAAGCAACGTGTTCGCCGATGAGCTGGCCCATCGTCATGCGTTACCGATCATCTCGGAGATTGCGCGGGATCGGCTGGGAATGGTGGAACCGGAAACCGTCCTGTATATCGTCCTCCAAGATGACCAACCCTAGGTCCAGGATCCCACTGCCGTTGCGTCCGAGGCTTGTCGCCGTGTTCTTTGCTTTCCTAGGGCTCGTTCTTGTGGGGCGACTCGTGCAGCTTCAGATCGTCCAACACGACGAATGGTTCAGCGTCGCTGCAGATATCCAAGAAGTCACCGTCGAACTTGCTCCGCAACGAGGAACGATCCATGACCGAAACGGTCTTGTCCTTGCCGAAGACATCAAGGCGATGGCGATCGCCGTGGACAGCTTCAACATGACGCGCCCGGAGACGCTGGTTGAGATTCTCGCCGCACACCTCTCTCTTGGCGCCGATGAACTGCGCGATCTTGTGTATCGGCCCAGCTACTTCACATGGATCGACCGATCGGTGGACCTTGACGATGCTGTCTTGATCCGAGAAGCGGCGGCGGAAGCCGGCGTCTACGGACTGATCTTCTTCGACACCTGGAAGCGTTCGTATCCGCAGGGGAACCTTGCCTCGAACGTTCTCGGATTCGTCGGAACCGACGGTGTAGGGCTCGAAGGGATCGAACTCTCGTTTGACGAATGGCTTACGGGGGAGTCGACGGTTTTGAAACTTGTGACCGGGAGGGACGGCCGCACATACGGATCGACGATCGTGTCCCAGGGGATGCAAGGGCGGGATCTTACACTGTCGATCGACGCCGCGATCCAGCTCGCCTGCGAGGAGGAAATCGATCGGGGAACGGACCGGTTCCGAGCAAACTTCGGCCTGATCCTCGTCATGGATCCGGATAACGGGAAGGTTCTGGCGATGGCGCAGAGCCGCCGCTACGATCCGAACCACTTCTCCGACTCGACCGCCGAGGATCGACGCAATCTTGCGGTCACTCATCTGTTTGAGCCGGGCTCCTCGTTCAAGGCGTTCAGCGCGGCGGCGGCGCTCGATGCGCGTACGGTCGATCTTGACGACCGGTTCAACGGAAATGACGCGATCGTTGTCGGCGGGCACACCATCCACAATGCGGACTTCGAATCCTTCGGCCAGGTGACGCTTGCAGAGATCATCGAGTCCTCGATCAACACAGGGATGGTCCAGGTTGCGCTCGATCTCGGCGCCGAGCCGCTGCACGCGAAACTTGTGGAGCTCGGCTTTGGTCGTGAGACGGGGATCGAGCTTCCGGGAGAAGAACAGGGGATCCTGCGCGATCCCGAGCGGTGGGTCCCGCTGGATCTTGCTTCGACATCCATCGGGCAATCCGTTGCGGTTACGGCGATTCAGCTTGTGAGCGCGATGGCTTCGATCGCAAACGGGGGGCTGTCGATCCCTTGCAGCATCGTGGAAGCGAACCCCGATCGTGAGGACATCGAGGAGCCGATTCGGGTCCTCAGCGCGTCGACGTGTTCCACGATGAGGTCCTTGCTGTATCAGGTGGTCGAGTCGGGGACGGGGCAGTGGGCGAAGGTTCGAGACTACGAGATTGCCGGAAAGACAGGAACGGCCCAGAAGGCGGTTCCCGGCGAAGGATATGTCGAAGGGCTCTACACGTCCTTGTTTGCCGGATTCTTCCCGGCGTTTGATCCGCAGCTGGTAACCCTGGTTGTGTTCGATGAGGTCCAGACAACCCCGGTCGGGGGAGGCTATACAGCGGGACAGGTGTTCAGTCAGGCGGTTTCCCGCATTGTTCAGCTCGAACGAATCCCGCCTTCTTCCGCGGGGATGTAGCTGCGAACCGCAACGGCAAGCATCGCCAGATCCGCATGAGACACGCCGGGCACCCGGCTGGCCTGTCCCAGAGAGCGAGGCCGCGCGTGGGAAAGGAGGTCTCGCCCTTCGGCAGACAGGTTGCGCACATCGATGTAGTCAAACGTTTCGGGAATGTTCAGATCCTCCCATCGCTTGAGACGTGCGATTTCCCGATCCTGCTGCTCCAGGTAGCCTTGATACTTGGCGTGCACCTCGACTTCCGACCGCACGGCTTCGGGAACCCCGGTTACATCCACCAGATCCTCGAGGCGGATCTCGGGACGACGAAGCAGTTCGTACAGGCTGGATCCGTTGCTTTGCAGCGGACGGGTTCCCCTGTCGATCAGAACTTCGTTGCGAGGATCACTCGGTCCGATACGCTCCGTTTGAAGCCGCTTCAGCATCTTGTTGATCCGGATCTCGCGTGACCTCACAGATGCGAGTTGCTCGTCGTTCAACAGTCCGATCTCGTGCCCCAGGCTGGCCAAGCGGAGATCGGCGTTCTGCTCGCGGAGAACGATCCGGTACTCGGCTCGTGATGGAAGCATCCGATAGGGTTCACGGACTCCTTTGGCTGTGAGATCGTCGGTCATCACTCCGAGGAACGCCTGGTGCCGCCCAAGGACGATCGGCGACATGCCGGAGACAAGCCGTGCTGAGTTGATACCGGCGAGAAGCCCCTGACCTGCGGCCTCTTCATACCCGGTGGTTCCGTTGACCTGACCGGCAAGGAAGAGCCCCTTCAATCCGGCGACCGACATGGTGGGAGCAAGCTGCATCGGATCCACGTAGTCGTACTCAATCTTGTATCCGAACCGCTGGATGGCCGCGTGCTCGAGACCGGGGATGCTGTGAATGAGCTTCTCCTGCACGGCGGGAGGCAGCGATACGTAAACACCTTGAACGTAGACCTCCTGCGTGTTCCGCCCTTCGCGTTCTAAGAACACCTTGTGGCTGGTGCGTTCAGGGAACTTCACGATCTTCGTCTCCAGGGACGGACAGTGCCGCGGTCCCTCGCTGTCGACGTCCCCGCTGTAGCCCGGGCTCAGGTGAAGGTTCTGTTGGATGATGCGATGCGTCTCCGCGGTCGTTCTTGTGACGGCAACGGGAAACCCGGGCGGGCAGATGCGCGGCTCCGACCAGAACGAGAACGCGGAAGGCTGCTCGCGCGTCTGCTGCAGCTCAAGGCCGGTGTAATCGATGGTTCTGGCGTTCAGCCGCGGTGTGGTTCCGGTGTTGAGCCGTCCCATCGACAGCCCGAGCCGCTCCAAGGATCTCGCAAGTCCGATGGAGGGCGGCTCCCCCGACCGACCGGCGTCGTAGGATGTTTGGCCGATCAGAACACGGCCACGCAGGAACGTCCCGGCAGCAATCACCACGGCCTGCCCCGCGATCTCGAACCCCTCGAGCAGCCGGACACCGCGAACGGTGCGTCCGCCGCCGGAGAAGAGGATCTCATCGACCGTCCCCTCGATCAGGTCAAGCCTGTCGAGCGATTCCAGCCGTGCCTTCCAAGCGGCCTGATACTGGAATCGGTCGACTTGGGCCCGCTGCACCTGCATGGCGGATCCCTTGCTGGTGTTCAAGAGACGCAGCGTCAGAGAACAGGTGTCGGTCAGCCGCGCCATCTCGCCGCCCAATGCATCGATCTCACGGACGAGTTGAGATTTTCCCGGTCCACCGATCGCCGGATTGCAGGGCATCTTTCCCAATCGAGACAGGGAGATGCTCACCAGTGCGGTTGCACAACCAAGCCGGGCGGCCGCGGACGCCGCTTCACAACCGGCGTGCCCTCCCCCCACAACAATGACGTCGTACTTGCGCATATCCTTAAGGGTTGCTCCCGACTTGTGCGAACGCCAACCTGGAACGCTACTTGTCCTCGCTCCGGGAGAAGATCCGGAACAGCTCGATCGGAACCGGGAAGACGATCGTCGATGCGTTCTCTGCCGATATATCACTCAATGTCTGCAAGTATCGCAGCTGAAGGGATGACGGATGAGCTGCCATGATCGACGCTGCCTCACTCAGTTTCGTTGCTGCCTGCAACTCACCCTCCGCGTTAATGATCTTCGCGCGCCGATCCCGCTCCGCCTCGGCCTGGCGTGCGATCGCTCGCTGCATATCGGCGGGGATCTTCACATCTTTGATCTCGACATTCTTCACTTTGATCCCCCACGGATCGGTTTGCTCGTCGACGATCTGCTGCAGTTGAAGATTGATCCGCTCTCGTTCTCCGAGAACCTGGTCGAGTTCGAACCCGCCCAGCACGCTTCGAAGTGTGGTCATCGCGATCTGACGTGTCGCCTCAACATAGTTCTGAACCTCCACGACCGCTGCGTTCGGATCGACGACACGGAAGAACAGCACGGCGTTCACAACGGTTGTCACGTTGTCTTTGGTGATCACTTCCTGTGGTGGGACATCGAGTGTCACTGTTCGCAGGCTGACCCGGACCATCTTGTCGACGATCGGAATGATCAGGAAGATCCCCGGTCCTTTGGCACCGACAAGCCGACCAAGACGGAAGATCACGCCGCGTTCGTATTCACGGACAACCCGGATCGCACTGACTAGGAAAAGGATCACGATCAACGAAACGGCAGCTATGATGATCTCCACTGGGTCCCTCCTTCGCTTTTCTCTTCGAACGGTTCGATGGTAGAGTTGGTCCGTTTCAATGTCAACAAGTCCAGGAACACGCTATAATCCGCCCGAAATGAACGGAGATCAGTCATGAGGAATCGAATCGTTGCCGGAAACTGGAAGATGAACCTGACCCCCACCGAGACCGAAGAGTACATTCGTGCATTTCTACCGCAGGTTGCCGATCGATTCCCGATGCGGCCGGCGACCGAACTGGCGGATTCGGAAGGAGCTGAGCGTTTGCGCTCGGACTTCAAGATCGTTCTGATCCCGCCGTTCACGAGTCTTGATCGGGCGGGACGCCTTCTCACGGGAAGGCCCTCGATCGCTTTGGGCGCCCAGGATGTGCACTTCGAAGCCAGCGGCGCGTTCACCGGAGCGATCTCGGCGTCGATGTTGCTGAACTGCGGGTGTCAGTATGTGCTGATCGGGCATTCGGAACGGCGGCATGTCTTTGGCGAATCCGATGCGCTTGTCGCGTCCAAGCTGCGGGCGGCGCTTGCGGCCGGCCTCGCTCCGATTCTATGTGTCGGCGAAACGCTCGACGAGCGCCGGCAAGGGGCGACGCTCGATGTCCTAGTTCGGCAGCTCTCTTCCGCGCTGACCAGTCCGGAGATGCGTGACGCTGATCCTGGCCTCGTGGTCGTTGCGTATGAGCCTGTTTGGGCGATCGGAACCGGCGAGACAGCGTCCAGTGAGCAGGCCGAGGAGACGATCGGCGAGATCCGCGGTTGGATCGAGTCGTCGATCGGACCGGAGCCGGCGGAAAACACAGAGATCTTGTACGGTGGAAGCGTGAAGCCGGCGAATACGGCCGAACTCCTCTCTCAGCCGAACATCGACGGCGTCCTTGTGGGAGGTGCGTCCCTCAAGCCGGATTCATTCGCATCGATCGTCAGCGAAGCGTTTGCAGGCAACACCGAGCGTGGCTGATGGAGGCCTAAGGACGAATGTTTCATACCATCCCCAATCAAATCACCCTTGCGAGGATCGCCAGCGTTCCGCTGCTGATGTTCCTCATCCTTTGGGGATCGACATCACGGGTTTCGACCATCCTTGCGATCGCCCTGTTTGTCCTCGCAGCGATCTCCGATGCGGTTGACGGGTACATCGCCCGTAGCCTTGATCAAACCACGCTCTTCGGGAAATTCGCCGATCCGATCGCCGACAAGCTGATGATCACGGCCGCCTTGGTCTCGTTCGTCCAACTCGGTGAGCTGGGTGCGGCCCCTGTTGTGGTCATCATCGCACGCGAGTTCCTTGTCACGGCGTTGCGGATTCTGGCGATCGCCGAAGGGAAGGTCATCGCCGCGAGTCCGATGGGGAAGCTCAAAACTGTGACGCACATCTGGCTGGTCCTGGCTATCCTGGTCAATCGATCGTTCGACACCGGGGCCGCCGGGGGGTTGGGGAAGGAAATCGTCCTGTGGGTTGCCGTTGCGATGGCGGTGATCTCAGGTGGGGAGTACTTCTACCGGAACCGTGAAGTCTTCCGCCAGGGAACCTAGCGGAGACGCCGGATCGGGGGGCGGCTCGATCAAGTCACTGACGGAGAGGGTGCGAGCGAGCTGTGCCTATGTAGCGCAGCAGGCGCGGCTTGTGCGGATCTGCGACGAACGAATCGCGTCCTATGCGAGAGAACTCCCTGTCGAGCAAGAACCATCCGGCCTCCTGCTGCCGTTCCAGCCCGATTCCCCGCGTGACATGGAAGCGATTGCAGCGTACGTCCTCACTCTCGACTCGATCAATTTCGGCTCCGGCTACTTCCCGCAGCTGCGAAAGCGGCCAGGATGTAGCGGCTACCGGACGATTGAGGCGGCGCTTCTTGATCGATTCCGAACACATGGCCCTCTCTCCGTTCGTGAACTCCGTACGGCCGACGAACAGGTTACGGCATCGATCTTCGACCAGGATCCGGATCATTCGGAGCAGTCGGCTCTGATGAAGCTGTTTGCCCGGGCGTGGAATGACCTCGGCGTTTTCCTGACGGAGTCGTTCTCCGGGAGTTGGTCAGCCGTCATTCAGCGCGCCGATCAATCGGCCGTGAGGCTTGCTGAATGCTTGACGAGGATGCCGCTGTTTCGGGATGAGGTCATGTATCGGGGCGAACGGATCGCTTTCTACAAGCGTGCACAGATTGCTCCCGCGGACCTGGCGCTCGCGTTCTCGGGCAAGGGGCTGGGAGCGTTCGAAGATCTCGATCAGCTCACCTCGTTCGCGGACAACCTTGTCCCGCATGTCCTCCGGATGGATGGAGTTCTCGAGTATGCGGATTCCCTGGCTGAGTCGATCCGCCGTGGCGAATTGATTCCTTCCGGATCGGAGGCCGAGGTGGAGATCCGCGCGTGTGCCGTACACGCGATCGAGCGGATGGTCGGTGAACGACTCCGGCAAGGGGTGCGGACGACGGCGACGAGAATCGACCACCTGCTGTGGAACCGGGGGCAAGGGCGTTCGTATAAGAGCTATCCGCGTCACCGGACGCGTACGGTTTTCTACTAGCGTTAGCTGCCGGAGCCGGCGGCTTGCTGTGGTGGAGGAAGCTCCACCGTCACCTCGGCGCGGATCGCCTCGATCAGTACCGGACCGATCCCCGACACGCCAGCAAGGTCTTCGACCGTGCTGAACGATCCATGTGTCTCCCGGTAGACGACGATTCTTGCTGCCAAGACCTCGCCGATTCCCGGTAGACGGGTAAGTTCCTGTTCATCGGCTGTATTCAGATTGACAAGGCTCGGACCATCTTGGAAGGTGGGTGACAGCACGATAACGTCTAGGGAAACGGCTGTTGGGCAGGAAGAATCCATGCCTTGAGGGGTGAGGTCCGCCTTGACAGCGGCGTGATCGACGATGAGAACCACCGCGCCGGCCAGCAGCAAACCACCGATGACAAGAAGCACGCCACGTTGCTGCAACGAGGTTGGCACGGTCTCCCTCCCAGGGTTGTTGAACGATCAAGGATATGGCCGGACAATCTCTGCGCCAAATCGCAAATCCGACGACACGTTGACAGGAGGAACCATGTGGAAGGTCGCGTTCTCTGCGTTTGCGCTTGTATTTCTTGCCGAACTGGGTGACAAGACACAACTTGCTGCCTTGGCCCTTTCGGCCGACTCGAACCGGCCTTGGGCGGTCTTCCTCGGAGCGTCCGCGGCGCTGATCCTATCGAGCGGGATCGCAGTCATCTTGGGCACCGTGCTTCACCGGGCGATGCCCGAAGGGATGACCAAGATCATCCAATATGCTGCGGGAGCGTTGTTTCTCGTTGCCGGCGTCGTGACGATCGTCAGGGCGTAGCCGGTTCGTCGAACCATGCGGTTGTTTCTAGCTTCCGGAGCGGCGTAAGCAGGGATTTCTCCGTCATATCGAGGTGAACGGGCGTAATGGAGATGCATCCGTTCGTCACAGCGCCGATGTCGGTATCCTCCTCTTCCCGCGGGACTTCCGTAAGAGGATCGCCGGTGATCCAGTAGTAGTTTCTTCCTCGAGGATCCTTGCCAACGACCAAGTAGTTGTCGTACGCAAGTCCCCCCAACTTGGTCACGCGAACGGGAACGGCGCGCCCAGCTCCGGCAGGAGGGGCGGGAACGTTGACGTTGAGGAGAACGCCCGGAGGGAGGGACCCTTCTTCCAGCAAGCGGGACACGAGCCTCGCGGCGAAGTAAGCGGCGTGTGCGTAGTCAGACGGACCACCTTCGCCGCCGCGCATGTCTTGAGATAGAGCAACGGCGGGAACACCGCCACGGGCGCCTTCCATCGCTCCGGCGACGGTTCCCGAATAGGTGATGTCTTGCCCCACGTTGAGTCCGGCGTTGATTCCGGAGACCACAAGATCCGGACGTCGCTCGATCAGACCGAGAAGCGCCAACGAGACACAGTCGGACGGTGTACCGCTGCACGCGTAGGCAACGGATCCGTCGAGCAGTTGGACCTGGTCGACACGAAGGGGCTTATGGAACGTCATCGTCCGGCCGGCGGCGGACCAGTTCCGGTCCGGAGCGTAGACATGGACTTCGGCCACCTTGTCCAGTTCCTGCTTCAGTGCCATCAAGCCGGGGGCGTTGACGCCGTCATCGTTTGTCAGCAACACCGTCCACTTCTTCACATGTATCCCTCCCCTTGACGTTCGTCAAACCCATCGGTAGAAGTGCAGCTCGTTGTCGCCGTACTTCCTGAGATCAACACGGCTCAGATTCCCCACCTGTCCGGGGAGCGGTTCCCGGCGTCGAACCTCGGCAACCACGACAGGGTCGGGACCGAGCAGCTTCCCCACGGAGATCTTGCCCACAGCAGCCGCGGCCAACCCCCGTCCGTACGGAGGACCGACAAACACGAGATCGAACCGACGGCCACGGCGCACCAAATGATCGATCGCATCGGCGTAGTCCATGCACAGGACCTGGCTCTGTTCGATCAGCTCGAGGAGATCGAGGTTTCGCCTGACGATTCCACATGCATAGTCCGACGCGTCGACGAACACGCAGGAGTCCGCGCCCCGCGACAGCGCCTCGAGCCCCACGCTGCCCGTACCGGCGAACAGGTCGAGGAAGCGGGCCTCGGGAACGAATTCGAGGAGGATGTTGTACAGAGCACTGCGAACGAAGTCTCTCATCGGCCGGATCCCCGTGTCTTCCCACGGAACCAGCTTGCGTCCCTTTCGGCTGCCTCCGATGATGCGCATGCCTGCTCTCCCCTCCGTCTCTTGCCTTGACAGTCCTGAAGGGCCTATCTATGATGTTCGACCGGCGGCGCTCTTCGCACAGGGTGGCGACCGAAAGGCCGGCCGGGGAACGTAGGCGGCTTCAAATGCGAGCCATCTCATCGCCTGTTTGACTTTGATTATGCACGAGAAGGAGCGGTTAGGCCCGTGAAGCGTTCGGATCTTCGAGGGATCGTTTTCGATCTGGATGGAACCTTGTGTCACTACGAGGTCGGTATCGCGGAAGCGCTGTCGGATTCTCTGATGCGCACCGGGAACCCTCGCGACATGTTCGGTGTGCTCGAAAGCGCCGCGGACCGTTTCGACGACCTATGGCGTAAGTACGAATCCCGACGCGGCAGTGCTACTGAGATTTGCTTCCGCTCCTTTCGAGAGCTTCTCATTGAGGCCGGATCGCCCAACGAGCCGTTGGCCGGCAAGCTGTCGGAGATCTACACGCGGATCCGGCTTGCGTCCGTTGCTCTGTACCCCGGAGCGCATGAATCGCTTGCCGCTCTCCGGCCGTGTTACCGCATGGGCTTGCTGACAAACGGGCCGTCTGATCTTCAGTGGGGCAAAATCCGCCGGCTCTCGATCGAGCCGCTGTTCGATACGATCGTCGTTGCCGGAGACGTGGGGCGCTACAAGCCGGATGCCCGGGCGTTCCGGCTGACGGCGAGGCAACTGGGACTTCGCAGCGAAGAGATCATCTTTGTCGGCGATTCCCCGTCCGCCGACATCGCCGGAGCGCGTGCGGCAGGTTTCTATTCGGCATGGATCCGTCATCCAAGGGTGGAAATCGCTCCGGAAACCACCGCCGATCTCGTGATCGATGACCTCCGTGAGCTACGAAAGGTGCTGCTATGAGAACCGTTGATGTAGCCATCCTTGGCGCGGGCCCGGCGGGCCTGTTCGCTGCGAACGCTCTTTCTGGTTCGGGGCTGCGCGTCGTGCTGATCGATCGAGGGGCGGAGCCCTCTCAGCGAACACATATCAGCTACGGCGTCGGGGGTGCGGGGGCGTTCTCGGATGGGAAGCTGAACCTGACTCCGGACATCGGCGGGGAACCGGAGACGTTCGGCCGTTCGACCGGAGAACTGCAGGCGTACATCAATCATGTGGACGAAACGTTCACCCGCTTCGGTGCTCCGCAGAAGTACTCCGGAGAGAACGAGGACGCCCTTCGCCGGTTGAAGGAGACGGCGACGCGGGCGGGGATCGAGTTCATCAGCGGACGGCAGCGTCACATGGGGACACTGCACGTTCGGGATGCGATCGACTCCTTCTACCGAAATCTGCTTGGCGAAGGGATCGAACCTGCGCTCGGTTGTAGGATCGAGAAGATCGAGCGAACTTCCGCCGGGTTTGCCCTTTCCGGAGGGGATCTGCAGTGGGAAGCCCGCTACCTTATCGCCGCCCCCGGCCGGGCTGGCGCCTACTGGTTCCGGGAGCAGGCTGCGGCGCTTGGGATTGAGACCGCGTACGGGCCGATCGACGTGGGCGTGCGTGTCGAGTTTCCCGCAGAAGTCTACACCTCCGTGGAGAAGGTCATGTACGATGCGAAGCTGCGAGTGCGGACGAACTCCTACGATGACATGGTGCGAACGTTCTGCACCAACCCCCGCGGTTTTGTGGTGCGAGAAACCTACGACGATTTCTCTCTTGTGAACGGGCATGCGGAGAACGATCGAAAAACAGACAACACGAACTTCGCGCTGCTCTCTCACATCGAGCTAACGGATCCGGTGGAGGATACAACCGAGTACGGTCGCGCGATCGCCAAGCTGGCGACCACCATCGGCGGCGGTCGGCCGATCTTGCAGCGACTGAAGGATCTTCGCAGCGGGCGGCGATCCACTGTGGAACGGCTCGCAAGAGCGACGATCCGGCCCACGCTCGAAGATGCGACCCCCGGCGATATCTCGATGGCGTTGCCGCATCGAGTGGTCGGCAACCTCTTGGAGGCGTTGGATCAGCTGAATCACATCCTGCCCGGACTGACATCGGACAACACGCTTCTATACGCCCCGGAGATCAAGTTCTACGACACACGGTACCCGGTCAGTCACGACATGGAGACCCCGGTGGCCGGGTTGTACGTCACCGGCGATGCCTCCGGACACTGCCGGGGAATTGTGTATTCGGCCGTCAGTGGGAGCATCGCCGCCGAAGCGATCCGCCGGCGTGAGGGTCGGTAGCGCGTGGGGATGAGGTTGCACCGCCGGATTGCGAAGACGGTCGCGCTGACGATGCTCGTGCTTGTTCTGTTTGCGGTGACTCTGCCGATCGTGGCCGTTGGGGAGACTGCGGCCCTTCCATATCAAACCCGGGGCTACAGTCAGGCGTTTCAGGGATCCCCGGGCGCATGGGGCGATGATCGCCTCGGAACAGCCGGGTGTCCGGACAGTCTCGCAACCACCGGGTGCCTCGTGACCGCGATTGCCTGTGTGCTCGAGTACTACGGAATGGAGGTCGCACTTCCGGCAAGCGGAGGACGGATCACGGGGTCGGATCCGGGGGCGCTGAATGCATGGCTCAAGGAGAACGGCGGCTTCGGTCATTGTGCGAGTGACGCCTTCGGGAACTGCTGTCTCGAATGGTCCCATCTTCCACCGGAACTTCTGCTTCACACCTACTACAACACGAGCGAGATGGGAATGGACGTTCAGGCAACGGCAAGGATCACTCGCGCTCTTGAGCAAGGCCAGCCGGTTCTCGCCGGGGTTCACTGGGGGGTCCCGTGCGGTGCCGACCCCGACCGCAGCGAAGACTGCCACTGGATCGTGATTACCGCGCAGGCTCACGGCACGACCGTCATCCTTGACACGTACAACCCCGACTTCTCGTCTCCGTATGCCGTGCGAACCACGTTGGATCGAGGCGTGCACGGCAGCTACATTATCGATCGGTATGTCGTGGTGGACGCGCCGGAGCTGGTTCCGGCATCCACAGCGGTTGTTGTCTCGCTTGCTCCGGGAAGTTGGACCTCACCCGGAAGCCCGGCGCAGTTGGTTGTTCAGACATCGGATGTGGGCATCGACTCCTCGTTGTTCGTCACCGCGATCGATCCTCAGGGCGTCTCGTGGTCGCTTGCTCCGGACAGCGCAGCGGCGGACGGACGTTGGATTCGCACCGCGACTCCTGCCGGATGGGACGTGGAGCCCCACGACGTGCGGGTGTGGAGCATTCCGTTGCCGCTGGGGATCGATCCCGCGGAATGGACATGGAATGCATGGTTGAGCGATCCGCTACTGCCGGGGATCCCGCTGGCTCAAGGAACGCAGGGTCGAGCGGCCGCCGTGGACTCGCCCATCTCCGCGTTGGGAGTCCTTGCAGCGCTTGCGCTTCTTGCAGCGACGGTCACGTTCATGGTCTGGGTGCTGAACGAGTAGTCGCCGTAGGTGCTCTCAAGACCCTCAAGCTCCGTTATGCGGCGCCCGATCCCGCCCCAACCCCGGTCACGAGGGAGACGATGATCGCCGCGAGTCCGAGCAGACCGCAGTAGCCTCCGAACCACGCCAACTGCCTACGACGGACAACGGTGAGGAGTGTGTGGATGGCCAGCCAACCGACAACGGCGGCGATGACACCGCCGACTGCGAGATCTGCGACACCTGCGGCGGATCCGGCGCTCCTTGCCTCTACAGAAAACAGTTCCACCGCCGCGGCGCCGAGAACCGCGGGGACGGATAGAAGGAACGAGAAGCGGATCGCCTGATCTTGTCGCACCCCGGAGAGCAACCCCGCCGACAGCGTTGCGCCCGATCGTGACACCCCGGGAAGGATGGCGGCGGCCTGAGCCACGCCGATCCAGATCGCATCCCGAACGCGTGGTTCCTCCCTGCGGTTTCCGCTTCGCTGATCCGCCGCATGCGCCAGGAAGAGGAGCCCCGCCGTGATCAACAGGCAGATGCCGACGACGAGCGTGGAGTCGAACGCATCTCGAATGACCGATGCTCCGAACCATCCCGTGATGCCGATCGGGATCGATGCGATGATGAGCTTGGCCACCCATCGCCGGCCTTCGGGATCGTCGGAACGGAAGATCGAACGGAGCAAGCGCCATATATCCCGTCGGAAGACGACCAAGATGGAGACGACGGTTCCCAGATGGAGAACGGCCCCGAGCAACGTGGCCGGTTCCTCGACGTGAAGAAGCTGCTGGGCGAGAACGAGATGACCGGAGCTGGAGACGGGAAGGAACTCCGTGAGCCCTTGGACAACACCGAGGAGAGCGGTTCTAAGCACGCTTTCTCCTGAAGGACAGCGTCAGCTTCAACGCTCCGGTGGGGCAAGAGGTTGCGCACAAGCCGCACTTGATACAGTTGTGGTTGTCGTGCTCGAGGTGAGGTTCGAGCCCCATCGGGCAGCTTGCAGCGCAGGTTCCGCAGCCTGTGCACTCGCCTTCTCGGAAGCGCAGGCGCAGGAAGCTCACGCGGTTGAACAACGACAGCAACGCCCCCATCGGGCACAGATAGCGGCACCAGAAACGGGCGATCAGAACCATCCCCACCAGGGTCACGCCCAGCGATGCCATGTGGATCAGAAACGGGCGGTTGACCGTGGCCACTCCCATGAAAAGATAGGGGATCGATGCCTCCAAGGAGGCCGCGGGGCAGATCTTGCAGAACAGGGTGTCGGTCATGGCCCATGCCGCGATCAACGTTCCGGCGAGCACGGCGTACTTCCCGAAGGAAGCGCTCCGGAGGATCCGCACTTTGCGGAACGAGAGCAGGTCGTTCAGCGTTCCGAAAGGGCAGAACCATCCACAGAATCCACGTCCGGCAAACAGGCCGTAGGCGGCGATCGCCCCGAGCCAGAAATACGGCACCGTGCCGAACACGATCAGATTCTGGATCAGTCCGATCGGACACACGGTGACGGCGAGCGGGCAGGCGTAGCAGTGCAGTCCGGGGAAGATGATGTGAGTCATCCCGATGCCGGTTGCCCCGAACAACCCGAACACGATGCCCAGCGACTGGACCATGCGCCGCGTTGTCTGAAGACGAAGCCGCGACAGCCACCTCACGGCAGGCTCCTCAACGCGTCCAGCAATCTTCCCTCGAGGTGTTCGACCCCGAATAGGACGACACCCGTTGCCGGAAGAACCGTCGCCGGCACCACCGTTCGGTTGGACCGGATCACGTTGTAGCGTGCGGCCAGCTCGGGCTCCGCCTCCACGTCGATGAAGCGATAGGTGATCCGCTCGGTCTCGGCTGCGAACGCTTGGACCATCGCTTCGGCGAAGGGGCAGGAGTGGCACCACACGGCGTAGAACACGAGGATCTCCACGGGCTCAAGGACGTCGAACGAGGCAAGCTCCGATCGGGTCTCGGGAGAAAGCTCCGGATCTCCGTGCGAGGACTCTTCGATTCCCACGCAGGACGTGCATAGCACGGCTCCGATCCCCTGTGCCTGTTCGTGCTGCGAGGTGAGAACGCCATAGGCCAATGCGCCAACGGCGATGAGTGCCACGGCGGCCACCACGACGACCATCTTTCGCACGAAGGCAAACACGACCAGCGCCACGGCAA
>CAZKPU010000022.1:20048-26475 GCA_964554715.1 uncultured Thermotogae bacterium
GAATTCGCGCTTCGAGGCGGTGTCGACCCAGACGCTGCGCGACAATGTCGACGTCAACCTGATGGGGGCGTTCTTTTGCGCGCGCGCAGCCATTCCGCGGCTGTCAACCAAGCACGGCAAGCAAGGCGGCAGCGAGGATCAGCGGAAGCATCCCGGCGCTCCGTCGGTTGGTGCCGAACGATTCAACGGGGATCGGGACAGCACCGGCGCGAACTTCCATCGCGAACGTCAGCGGCTCGACGACTTCGAAGCAGCTGTCATCGTCGCAATACGTATAGACCAATTCGGCCGTTGCCTCATAGGTCCCCTCCGCAAGGCCGTCAGCAACGAACAGCAAGTCGAGAACGTCGTCCGAGAACGGATCGATCTTCGGAAGGATCTCAGGGATCGAGGTAACATCGACCCCATCCGGGACGGAGAGAAGAAACACCTCGGCATCGTCGGCCTCGGTAGCCGTTGGGTTCGCCAGAAGGATCCGTGCCGTTGCCTCGCCGTCCGGCGGAAGCTGGAGAACGTCAGGGAACTCGGAGATCTCGAGGATCGGGTCTTGTGCGCCGACTGCGAACGACAGCAGGACCGACGCCAGCAGCAGCACGAACAGGGGGATTGCGGCCGCTTGCCGCTGCAATCCCCGTTTGGGGCGGTTCATCATGTTAGCTTCCTTCCTCATCGGAGTCCGGGTCCCGATTGCGGGCAAGCTCCGACTCCACGGCCTCGACCAGTTCTTGCCCGCGCAGTCCGCGGGCGACGATCATTCCGCCTCGGTCCAGCACGTAGGTCATCGGAATCCCCGAGATCCTGTAGAGATCCGAGATTGCATCGTCCCCGTCGAACACCTGCGTGTACGTCAAGTCGTGCTCTTCGACGGCTCGCTCCATCGCGGCCTCGCTCCGGTCGAGATTGATACCGAGCACAACGAACTCCGTTTCGGGCCACGCATCGTGAAGCGCTTGCACCACAGGAAGCTCTCGTTCACACGGCGAACACCATCCGGCCCAGAAGTCGAGCAAGACGACACGGCCGCGAAGGTCAGGAAGCGACAACGTTTCCCCATCTGTCGTGGATGCCGTGAACGTGGGGGCGATCGATCCCGCGGTGAGCGGGACCTTCATTGCTACGGACAGATCGCTTTCCTCGACGACGATCTCCGATCCGTCCGCAGCGACCGCCGTGACAACGTAGGTGGTGCCCATCAGGTTGAACGGCTCATCCAGGGCGAACTGCTCGTGCGAATCCATGGTGGCGAGAAGCTCGCCGTCTTGATCGGCGTCGATGAACAGCGTTCCCGAATCCAGATCGTCGTAGCGGCCGTCCGTATCTTCGTCCACGACGGCGAGGAGGAATTCGGCTCCATCGAGCTGAATGAGTCCCGAGGCGTAGCCACCGCGGCAGTAGGCGATCACCGTCGGCACGAACGGATCCCACAACAGGAGGAGCGGGTAGTCGCGATCCCGGTTCGGCTCGTCGTAGATCCGGAAGGAAACCGTCGCGATCAGCCGCTGATCGTGGGTCATCCCATCCCACGGGATGCGGATGAGTTCGCCGTTTTGACCGGTGTCGGCGATGAGCACCACGCTTTCCGCGCCCAGGGAGACTCCGACCGTGTATTCTCCACCGGCAAGCCGGAGCTTCCCGATGCGAACCCTGTCCGGATCAACAGGTGGCGCATCGTCTTGAGGCTGCGGGAGCGAAACGTTTTCCGCAACGCCGGATCGCAGAGGGAACGCTTGTAGCAGGCAGCTCGACAGCACGTCGGAAACCGGATCGACGAGCTGCAATTCGGCCGTGGCCGCAGACGATGGGTACGCGAATCCGAGCAGAAGCAGAGCCGAGCATGCACCGAAGAGCCATGTTCTCAAGATCGCTCCTGGATGACCGAGCAGAAATCTGGATCGGATCACGCCCTTCGACCCTCCTTCCCGAACTACTGCGCCAGCGAGCGCAGACGGTTGATGCAAAGCTCCTTCCCCGCAGCCGCCATGATCTCGAACAGCCCCGGCCCCACTTTGCGCCCCGTGATGCACAGGCGAACCGCCTTGGCCACTTCCTTGAGTTTGGCGTCGTTGGATGCCAGTGTACCCTTGACGGTTTCATGAACGGCATCCACTGTGAACCCATCGGCCTCTGCGAGAGCATCCGCGATGGCGACGATCAGTTCCCGTTGTCGATCGTCGAGAACGATCGGCTCCTCGGGAACGATCGTCTCTGCAAACAGGATCTCGGAAACCTTCGCCAGATCGATCAACGTCTTCGATCGATCTCTCAACAGATCGAGTCCCATGTGCAGGCGTTGGCGATCGACGGCGTCCCACGCTTGGGCGGTTGCCGAACCCTCGGCCAGAGCAAACGGTCGCGCCAATTCTGCGAGCTTGTCGAGATCCAGGCGTTTCATGTGTTGCTGGTTGGTCCAATACAGCTTCTCGTGATTGAACACAGCGGCGGACCGGTTGATCTCTTTCAACGTGAACAGGCGGACCAACTCGTCTCGGTCGAACAACTCATCGTCACCGTGGGACCAGCCGAGGCGGGCGAGGAAGTTCACCAACCCTTCCGGAACGAACCCCATCTGGCGGTATTCCAGAACCGAAGAGGCGCCATGCCGCTTGGAAAGGCGTGAGCGATCCTCGCCGAGGATCAGCGGCAGGTGGGCGAACTGGGGCAGCGGGCGTCCCAGCGCCTGATACAGAAGGATCTGCTTCGGCGTGTTGATCAAGTGATCGTCACCGCGGATCACGTGGGTGACCCCCATATCCGAATCATCGATGACAACGACGAAGTTGTAGACGAACGTTCCGTCCGAGCGGCGGATGACGAAGTCTTTGAACTCCTCGTGTTTGAACGTGACATCGCCCATGACGGCGTCACGAACGACCGTCTCGCCGTCTGTGGGAACACGGAACCACCAAGCGCCGTCCTGTTCGTAGGCCAGGTCGTTCTCCATCAGCTGCTCGGCCGCCTTCAGGTGATTGGGCGTGAGATCGGTCTGCCGGTACCGTTCATCCCAATCCAGGCCCAGCCAGGTCATCGACTCGATGATCTGGTCGATGGACTCGTCGGTCGATCGCTCGCGATCTGTGTCTTCGATCCGCAGGATGAACGTTCCGCCGTGATGTCTTGCGAACAGCCAGTTAAACAGTGCCGTGCGCGCCGAGCCTACGTGGAAGTAACCGGTCGGACTTGGCGCAAACCGAACTCGAACCATATCGTGAATTCCCCCTCTTCTGAAGGCGTGCAAGTTGTCCTATTGCGGGCAACCGATGTTGCCCTATTGTAGCAAGCCGCTAGGGCCCTGTCTTGCCGCCGCGTCGCGATCCGCTTGCCGGACGGCTCGCCTCTTGATCGCGGTTGCTTCTCTGACGCGATTGTCAGCTTGGTCGTTGGACGGCCGCTTCACTGTCTTGCAGCAGCGCGAACATCACCGTGTCTGTCGGACCTGAGGGGAGGATGAGCCTTTGCCTCAAGACGCCCTCACGCACGCAACCGAGCTTCTCGGCGACCCGCAGGCTTGCCGTGTTGTCGACCGAGACTTCGACTTCGATCCGTGCCAGATCGAGATCTTCGAATCCGAATCTCATCACAGCGCGAGCAGCATCCGTGGCGAACCCGTGGCCGGTACGAGAGGAGCGGATCCAGTACCCAAGTCCGGCGCGCCGGTGTTCCGCGCAGATGCCACCCAGACCGCAGCTGCCGACGAGTTCACCGGTCTTCTCTTCGATCACGGCAAAATAGAACGCGGTTCCCGCCTCCCACGCCTTGCGCCACCAATTCACGTACTCCGCCGCTTCCTCGCGCGTGAATCCCGGATGACACCACGTCTCATATCGCGACACTTCCGGAATCGACTCCGACACGGCCGCGTACAGTGCGTCGATATCCGCTTCCCGATAGGCGCGAACACTCACTCGTTCACCCAGCAGACGATCTTGCATCGTTGCTCCTTTGCTGCTACATGGCGTTCCATCAAGCGTCTTGCTGGCGATCAGGAAGGTCGGCGCCCGCTTCACCCGGGAACGCGGAGTCGGCGAGCTTGAGAACATGTTGTCGGATGTCGGCCGGCCAGCACGACGTCAACGAAACGAAGCGCTCACGATCACCGGCAAACAACGACCGCGTCGCTTCCTCATATCCCGGACGATTCCCCGCCATGATCGACATGAAGCGGTAGGCAACTCCGGCCGAACGACGGGCGGCGTCCCGCGTAGGATTGCGCTTCTTCGCGTCGTGCACCAAACGTCGCAGCGTTGCAGATGCTCCGCCAGGCTGGGTCTTGAGCCATTCCCAGTGTTGCGGAAGCAGCGTGATCTCCTTGGAGACGACGCCCAGTTTGGGTCGACCCGGACCGCGACGAGCCTCAGGACTCCTCGCCGCAGGCTGAGCCGTGGCGAAATCCGCCTCCGCTTCCTCCATCAGCCTGTTCACCACGTCTTCCACCGTTCCGCGGTAGTCCACATCGATCACCTCGCTCGTGCGGTCATCAAAGATCAGCACCGGCGAAGCCCCCTTCCGGTCGACCGCTTCCTTGGCGCTTCTTACGACCGCGACGAGCGGTCCGGAGGCGATGAGTCGGTCTCCATCAAACGCGGTGCAGCTGCAAACACGGTTGTCTTGCATGTCCTCTCCTCGGATTCATGATCGATGGCGAATATTACCCGGATAGAATAGCGCTGTCAATATCACCCGGGTAGAAAGCTCATCACGGTCAGTCCGCGACGAAGGCGGGTGACGGGGGCACTCAACCAGACCTCGGTAACGGAGAGACGGGATCTGCTAGTGCTTCTTGGCGGGCAGGGTCTCCACGAACATCCGCGCTTCGGCGACCCACTGACACAACGACTCATCCGTGAGTGCTTCCTCGTCGATCATGATCCAGCCCTTCATCGGTCGCCCTGTGATGTCGAACGGGTGAACATCGGGCATCTTCAATGCGGAAGATGCTGCTTGCTCACCGAGCCGCAAGATCAGGAAGCTCCTATAGACACCGCACATCATGTTGCCGTCGAGAAGATAGCAGGTTCCTCCGAACATCTTCTTGCGCGTTGTGTCCCATGCCGAGATACACGCTGCGATTCGGTCGTCGAGTCTCTCGCTGTACGCCAAAGAACCCTCCTGTTGGGGTAACGTCTTCCTCGCGCCCCCTCCGCAGATCGAGCGGCTTTCCAGCTGTAGGATATCGGCGGGTGCCGGTTCACCGAAACTGACGGACGCGAAGAGGTACGAACCCTACGCGTCCGCTTCAAGTCGCTTGCCGAGGCTGACGACATCGTCGTCTTTGAAGCCGATCGACTTGTAGAATGCAAGGACACCGGTGTTCGTGGTTCTCACCTCCAGGTCAATCTTGTGCCTCCCGGTTGCGGGAGTTCCTCACACATCATAGCATTCGAGTAGCGTCGCAGGTCAGGGGGAAGATGTGGTCAAGCGAGTGGACAAGCCGATGTACGAGATCGATCCAACCGTTCACCGACGGTTCGATCAGCGAAATACCGTGTTCATGAGGCGCTTCTGGGACCGGGAGGCGAGTTTTCATGGTGTGGAGTACAGGGATCTCGCCGCAGAGAGGATCTCAACCGGGAAGCCGGGGTACTCCCGAGCCGAGTTCGCGCGGTTGCTGGCGTCGTGGACGGTCCACAACTGCTTCGGCGGGGCGTTCTCATGGGACCGTCTGGGACAGGCCGACCCGAGCATGATGCAGTTCGACCGCTATGAGGCTGATCCCGAGGTGATGACCGAGGAGGTCAAGCACACGGCGCGGATCTTCGGTGCCAGTTTGGTCGGCGTTTGCCGGGTGAACGAGCAGTTCATCTACTCGCACAACCGCAGCGGGGATCCGGTGCAGATTCCCGCCGAATGCACCCATGCGATCGTGATGGCGATCGCCATGGACAAAGACGGGATCGCGACCTCGCCGCAGTACCCATCGGCGGTTGCAACCGGTGTCGGCTACTCGAAGATGACATTCGCCATCGCTTGCATGGCCGAGTTCTTAAGAAACCTTCGCTACAAGGCGTTGCCGATGGGGAACGACACCGCTTTGAGCATTCCGCTGGCGATCGATGCCGGGCTCGGGCAGTTGGGACGGAACGGATTGCTGATTACGCCTGAATACGGTGCTTGCGTGCGACTCTGCAAGGTGTTCACCGACATGCCGCTTGTACCCGACCGGCCGATCGACTTCGGGCTAACGGAGTTCTGTCGTACGTGCGACAAGTGCAGCACGGCTTGCGAGGCGGGGGCGATCAGCACCGATCCCGATCCTTCGTTTGAGGTGGCGTTTCCGTCGAACAGCCCGGGGATTAAGCGATGGGCGGTCAACGCTGACCGTTGCTACGAGTTCTGGGCGGAGAATACGGCGGCGTGCTCCAACTGTATTGCGGCCTGTCCGTTCTCGAAGATGGAGTAGCACGCTGAGGGGCGCGATTCCGTCGTAAGC
>CAZKPU010000023.1:0-1784 GCA_964554715.1 uncultured Thermotogae bacterium
GGCTCTTCTTGGCAGCGACGGAGGAGGAAGCGGACACGTGACCCAGAACGTTGTGTATGTGCGAGTATGGGAGCTGGAGCGTCACTCCGGTTACTTCGCCACGGTCGGGGATTCGTTTGTGCCCGGCGACCGATGCGTTGTGCGTCACGGAGGGCTGAAAGTAGCGACGGTTGTAGGAGTGTTGAGCGCCGGAGACGAGCTCGGTCATCGATTGGAAAAGGTGGTGAGGAGAGCCACCTCGGAGGATGAGGACGCCTATCACCGCAACCGCGAAGAAGCGGATGCCGTCCTGTCGCAGACGCGGCGTATGATCGCTGAGCATGGTCTTCCGATGCATCTCGTAGGCGCGGAATACACGCTGGACCGGTCGCTGCTTCGTGTGTATTTCACCGCACCGCACCGGGTGGACTTCCGTGGGTTGCTGCGAGCGATGTCGTCTGCGTTTCAGATCCGGATTGAGCTGCGGCAGATGGGGGCAAGAGACGAGGCGCGGATCAAGGGGGGAATAGGCCGTTGCGGTCGGATCCTCTGCTGCGAGACGTTCCTGCAAGGACCGAACCCGGTTCCCATGGAAATGGCCTACGATCAAGAGCTGTTCGTGGCTCCCGAGCGGATCACCGGCGTGTGTGGACGGCTGATGTGCTGCCTGGCGTACGAGCATGAGTCGTATCGTGAGGCACTATCGGCGATGCCCAAGCTCGGTGCGATCGTTTCCTACGACGGGAAGAGGGCGAAGGTCATCTCTCACAACGTGCTTCGACGAACTGTGACACTGATCGCAGACGGCAGGGAGAGGCTGGAAGTGGGCGTCGACGAGGTCAGCGTCCTGTCTCCGGGGGCGGGGAGACGATCGTCGCACCAGCCTTGAGCAGCCGTGCGAGCTGCGGGGGGGTAAGCCACGCGCGTACAACGGCCCCTTGATCATCGTATCCGAGATGTTCGAGGCAACCGGGACGGTTGCCGATGTCTCGATGGAGACGGTCGGTGGCGGCGAACGGGACGAGAAGCGTGATCCATGACGCGCCGTCATCGAACTGCTCGGCGATCAAACGTCTGAGGTCGTCCAGTCCATCTCCTCGCTTGGCGGATACACGGATCGATGGGCCGGGAACCTCGGACGCTTCTTCGGGCCCGCCGGGAAGATCACACTTGTTGAACACGACGATCTGCGGGGGAGCTTCGCGTCCATCGGTGAAGATCTCCTTCTCGAGCGTGTCCCGGACGGTAGCGATCTCCCGATCGGCCATCGGGCTTGATCCATCGACGATGTGAAGCAAGAGGTCCGCGTGCTGGGCCGCTTCTAGGGTGGCGGCAAACGCCGGGATTAGATCGTGCGGCAGGTTGCGGATGAATCCGACGGTGTCTGTGAACAACGCCTCGCGTCCGGAATCGATCTTGCCTCGGCGAACGAAGGTCGTGAGTGTTGCGAACAACCGGTCCTCGACGTGAACATCGGAGGACGTGAGCGCGTTCAGAAGGGTCGACTTGCCGCTGTTGGTGTATCCGACAAGGACGATCTCGGCAAGATCACTCCGCTCCCGGCGTCGGCGTCGCAACGCCCGCTCGTCGGACGTGTCTGCAAGGTTCCGTCTGAGCGCATGGATCCGCCGCCGGATCTTGTTGCGATCGACTTCGAGCTGTGTTTCACCCGGCCCGCGTGTGCCGATGCCACCGCCGAGGCGGGTCAGTGCATGTCCCCAGCCGCGGAGCCGTGGGAGAAGATAGGTGAGTTGGGCGAGTTCCACCTGGAGCCGAGCCTCCTTGGTCGAAGCTCGCTGGGCGAA
>CAZKPU010000023.1:1794-26386 GCA_964554715.1 uncultured Thermotogae bacterium
ATGAGTTGTGATCGATCGATAACCTTCGTGTGGGTGGCGTCTTCCAGATTCCGCGCCTGTGCCGGGGAGAGCGAGTGGGCGAAGATGACGACGTCTGCGTTGCATGTGCCGACCAGGTGACGGATCTCTTCGGCCTTGCCCTTGCCGACGAAAGTGGACGGATCGGGCTTGCGTCGGTTCTGTACGACCGTCGCGAGTGTGGGGATCCCCGCTGTGTCCGCAAGAAGGGATAGCTCGTGAAGGTCGCTTTCGACCTGTCTTGCGTCGATCCCGATGGCGACCAGCACGGCCTTCTCGTCTCCGTAGACGCGTGCGCGCTCGCCGAGGTGATCCTCGATCAAGTGTCGATGAGATTCCGAAGGGCTAAGGTTTTCGCTCAATCGTCGCTCCTAGTGCGGAGAGTTTCCGCTCAAGATGTGCATAGCCTCGGTCGATGTGATGGGGTTGAAGGATCGTCGTGGTTCCAGCAGCGGACAAACCGGCGATGACAAGAGCGGCTCCCGCACGGAGATCGCGTGCGGTCACGGTGGATGCGGCAAGCGATCGGCGGCCGGGGATCGTGGCGGTGGAACGGCTCACCGAGACACCGGCGCCGAAGCGGTTGAGTTCGCAGACGTAGCCGAACCGCTCAGGGAAGACACGATCCGCGACGGAGCTGTTGCCTGCGGCGGCGGCGAGGGACGCGACGAGAATCGGCTGAAGATCCGTGGGAAAAGCGGGAAAAGGTCGGGCTTCGATGTGGAGTGGGCGGACCGGTTGAGGGGCGACGATCGAGACATCTTCTTTGTGAAGCGAGATGCGAGAGCCGAGGGCCTCGACGACATCGAACACGGCGCGCATCTCGGGCACGGGGGCACCGAGGACGGTGATTTCGCTTCCGGTAGCCGCCGCCGCCAACAGGAACGTTCCCGCCTCGATGCGATCCGGAGGGATGTCAAACGTGGTGCCATGAAGTGCGGGCCTTCCCTCAATGACAAGCGTATCGTTTCGCCTCTCGATGGCGGCGCCCATGGAGCGAAGGAGATCCGTGAGAGCGAGCACTTCGGGTTCGATGGCAGCTCCGTGAAGCACTGTTTGCCCGCTTGCGAGAGTTGACGCGAGCACCAGTTGCTCGGTTGCTCCCACGGACGGGTACGGAAGCCGAATCTCCGTTCCACGAAGGCCGTCAAGTGGAGCGGAGACGTGGATCTCGGGAGGCTGGAGGCGGACGCTTGCGCCGAGAGCCTTCAGACCCTCGAGATGCAGGTCCACCGGACGGGGGCCGATGGTGCATCCGCCGGGGAGGGGCAGCGTCACGCGTCCATGACGGCACAGAAGCGGAGCCAGGAGAAGAAACGATGCCCGCATCTTCCGGATGCGTTCCGGATTGGGTTCCACATCCAGCAGCGATCCCGACATGATGCTGAGACCTGCGCCGGTTGCGGGGGGCGAAAGCTCGGCGCCCAGTTCGCGCAGAGCACCGAGCATCTGATCCACATCGCGGAGGTCGGGCACACGACGAAGAACGACCCGTTCCGTCGTCAGCATGCAAGCGACCAACGCTGGAAGGGCGGCGTTCTTCGAACCGTCAACGGAAACGCACCCACGCAGTCGCGCAGGGCCTTTGATCGCAATGATGGGCATCGATTAAGGCAAGTAGAGAAGCGGATCGATCGGGAATTCCGGTGTCTTCCGGATCTCGAAGTGAAGGTGAGGTCCGTTGGACAATCCGGTGTTCCCCGAGAGTGCGATCTGCTGCCCTGCGGAGACGGAATCTCCGCGCTGCACCTGGATATCGGACAGATGACCGTAGACAGTGTAGAAGTCATCGGCGTGCGCAAGATAGACGGCGAGCCCGATCCCGTCGGGGTCGTTGTCGACATTGAACACGGTGCCGGCTGCCGCTGCGGCAACGGGCGTTCCTTCGGGGACGTCGATGTCGATTCCGTTATGACGTTCCCAGGTGCCGAGAATGGGGTGGGTGCGATAGCCGAATTCCGAGACGACCTCGCCGTCCACCGGCCACGAGAAGCCGACGAACGCGTCGGGGGTTTGGGTGGGGGTTGTTGCGACCGACGTTGAAGCGGCTTGTGGGTCGGCGGGGACGATAATCAACGTTCCGGCAAGAATCTGGCCGGGGTCGGCGATGTTGTTGACGGAAGCGATGTCATCCACCGTCACATCATGAGATGCCGCGATGTCGCTAAGGGTCTCCCCCGAGGAGATCCGGTAGAGAAACCCGGTTCGTGGAACGCGGAGGACCTCTCCGGGAGTCAGGGTTCCTGCCGCGGAGATCTCGTTGCTGGCGGCAAGCCGCGCGACGTCAACGCCGAGGCTGCGTGCAATGCTCTCGAGTGTATCGCCTTCCAAGATGGTGTAGGAGAGGATCTCAAACGGATTGAGTTCGGGCGTCACATCGATGGCGTCTTGCCCGCCTCCGTCGACGATATCAAGCCCCTGATCAGCTGTTCCGTCCGCATCCGGACTGGAGCGAAGAAGGACAGGAATCAGAATGGCTGCCAGGATGGCGACGACAACCAGCGCCACTCGGTCTTTTCGGATCGGTTTCTGGTTAGTCACTACTCATCAACTCCAGGAACTGCTCATTGTCCCTGGTCGCGACCATCTTGTTCCGAATGAACTCCAACGCGGCCTGAGAGTCGTTTAGCTCTCCTAGCATCTTACGCAGGATTCGCACGCGATTCAATACCTTCTCGTCGAGAAGCAACTCTTCTTTTCGCGTGCCGCTCGGCTCGATGTCGATCGCCGGGTAGACACGCTTGTTGGAGAGGTTGCGATCGAGGACCAGTTCCATGTTGCCGGTGCCCTTGAACTCCTCGAAAACGACCTGGTCGATTTTGCTGCCCGTGTCAACCAGTGCGGTGGCGATGATCGTAAGGCTGCCACCTTCCTCGATGTTGCGGGCGGCGCCGAAGAACTCCTTTGGCTTGTAGAGCGCAGTCGGATCCATTCCGCCCGACAAGAGCTTGCCCGAAGGGGCCACGGAGAGGTTGTACGCTCGCGCGAGTCTCGTGATCGAGTCCATCAGGATCACCACGTCTTTCCCCATTTCGACAAGCCGCTTGGCACGGTTGGTGACCAACTCGGAGATGCGCGTGTGATGCCGAGGTTCTTGGTCGAACGTCGCCGCCACCACTTCGCCGTTGGCGATCGAACGCTGGAAGTCGGTGACCTCTTCGGGGCGCTCATCTACCAGGAGCACGAACAGCTTGACATCCGGATGATTGGCGTTGATTCCGGCGGCGATCTGCTTCAAAAGGGTCGTCTTCCCGGCCTTGGCAGGCGAGACGATGAGCCCTCGTTGGCCTTTGCCGATCGGAGAGAAGAGGTCGATGATCCGTGACGAGATCTCTTCGGGGTCGTGCTCAAGCATCAGGAACTCGTCGGGGTGCAGCGGCGTGAGTTCCCGAAATTCCGGTCGACGACGGGAGTGGTCGGGGGAATCGCCGTTGACGTTGTCCACCTTGAGCAAGGCGAAATACCGCTCATCATTCTTCGGCGCCCGGATGATGCCGGCGAGGATATCGCCGTCACGCAAGCCGAAGCGGCGGATCTGAGACGGAGATACGTAGACATCATTGCGTCCGGGCAGGCAGTTGCTGTCCCGCAAGAAGCCGTAACCATCCGGAAGAACCTCGAGAACGCCGCCCTCGGTGCGCAGCTCTCCGGCGCGGGCCAGCTGTGACATGATTCCGCGCATGAGATCCTGCTTGGGCAGTTGCTTCGCGTTCTTGACCTTTTTCTCTTGTGCCAGGCTGAGCAGATGCTCGAGATCCAGTTTCTGAAGCTGAGTGAGTTCCATGATTTCCCCCTAAAGCGAGATCCCGCGCAGCAAGATGAGCGCAAGTCCCATTGCGTAGGTCAGAAGAAGTGCGAGTGACGCTACGCTGATTCCGAATACCCGACGCTTTGGACGAACCGAGATCGCAATGACGGCGATCCCGGTTAACAGCACACCGAGAAGCGCCACGATCAACTGATCCGTGGCGCCTTCTCCTACTCCAACGAAGATCGACCCCCTTCGAAAGGCGACGTCGGCGAAGAAGATCGTGAGGATATTGAACATGTTGGAGCCGAAGAGGTTGCCGAGGATCATGTCGAAGGCACCGATGCGCAGGGCGCCAAAAGACGTTGCCAGCTCCGGAAGCGATGTGACGATCGCGACGAGGACGGAGCCCATGACGGAAGCGGAAATGCCTGTCATCTCCGACAGCGACTTCGCTGAGGAGATGAGGAAGATCCCGGCGGCGATAATCACGCCGGCACACACCGCGAAGCCGAAGATCGACGTTCGCAGCGACAGCGGTTCACCGGACTCGTCTTCCGGATCGTTGCCGCGGTTGGCATCGCGCTCGACGTGGTATAGCAGGTAGACGCCGATGACATACGTAACGAGCAGCAAGAAGGAGAGAGGGCTCACCCCTCCCCATGTAACCGGCCACTCGAGGATGATCCCCAGCATGGCGACGGCGGTGAGAAGAACCGCCAATACGCCGCTTGCGACGTGGTGCTGACGAACCCGCGACAAGATGGTGCCCCGCCGGAGGAGCAAGATATCGAGAAACGCGATGATCACCACGTTGAACAGATTGCTACCAAATGCATTCCCCACGGCGATGTTGGGGGTTCCGAGCCATGCGCCGGTCATGGTGGTGGTCAACTCAGGGATCGACGTCACGGTGGCAAGCAGCAGCAGGCCGATCCATCCTTGCCCGAGTCCGGTTCGTCTTCCGATGGCGTCGCCATAGGCTGCAAGGCGCGTTCCTGCGAGAACGATCGCAGTGGAACAACCAAGGAAAACGATCCAATGAATGAGCATATTGACTTCCTCGTTCAGTTCAAACGATGGCAGGGCGTGTGAGCGGTCAGCCGATCTTCGCCACCCGACGGGCGTGACGGCCCCCTGCGAACGCGGTCGCGAGCCAGACTTCGACGATTCGCTCCGCCATTTCAGTCCCCAGCATACGTGCACCGAGGCACAACACGTTTGCGTCGTTGTGGAGGCGGCTCATCTCGGCGGAGTACGGCTCATCGCACTGCGCCGCCCGGATCCCCGGGCTCTTCCCGGCCGCCATCGCCATACCGATACCGGTTCCACAGATCAGGATTCCCCGGTCCGCCTGGCCCGTGGTGATCCGCTCGGTCACGAGATGAGCTTGGTCCGGGTAGTCGATCGAATCCGTCGTGTGGACCCCCAGATCGGTCACGTCATGAGGAGAAAGAACCCCCGTCAATAGGTGCTTCTTGAGTTCGACACCTGTGTGATCATTCCCGATGGCGATTCGCATGTTACACCTTCTTGACAAGCCACTTGATCATGTCGCCGTACATCCGGAAGCGATCGCGCAGCCCTTGGCTGAACCCCCGCTTCTCTTCCTTGAGCACGTGCGTGACTCCGTCCAGCTTGACCTTCTCTTTCAGCCAGCCTTCCTTCACGGCCATGCGAGACAAGGCGATCTCGACGCCGAAGCTCATCTCCTCGACGGTCGAGCTGCTTTCGACGCGGTCCTTTGCCAACTGCCATAGATCGCGGCGGATCATCCGCTGCCCGGAGGCAAACGGGTTGATCGTCTGAGCAATGTCGGTCGTCGCTCTCCCGCCCGAAAAGACCCCGACGACCATGTCCAGCTTCTGGTCGCGATATGTCTTGATCATGCTGTCTACATGCTCGGTGCGAAGGCCGACCAAGTCGGCGTCCAGGAACAGAATGTCATCATTCTGCGCCAGCGCGACGCCTTCATCGAGAGCGGCAGCTTTTCCGCGGTTCTCGGACAGACACAAGACTGCAACGGGAAATTCCCGCGCAACGCGTGCTGTTCCATCCTCGGAACCGTCGTCCACCACGATCACTTCGTGAACAAGCTCCGAAGCAAGAACCGGAGCCAGAACGGCGCCGATGCGGCTTGCTTCATTGTAGGCGGGTATGATAACGGAGACTTTCATGTTTGTTGTACTCGGGTGGTGGGCGTGGAACATGACAACAATTGTCGATGCATTCTAGCCGGACTGAGCGGATCTGTCAATCGGGCGCGTCCCCTTGGAGAAACGCTCGGCAATCCGATCAGCAATATCTTCCGCGGTGTTCGCGGGAAGGAGCGGAACCGGAAGCGATTCGCGGAAAGCAACACCGTAGCGACGTTGTGATATCCGAGTATCCGTGATGATCACCGTTCCGGCATCTTCTTCGGTGCGGATCAACCTGCCGATCCCTTGACGGAAGCGGAGAACGGCAAGTGGAAGAGACAGGTCGAGAAACGGATCGCGTCCTTGCTTGGCGGCGCGTTCCGCCTGTGCGGCAAAGATCGGTTCCGAGGGGACGGAGAACGGCAATCGTGTAATGACGAGGACTTCAAGCTGGCGGCCGGGCAGATCGATCCCTTCCCAGAAACTGCCTGTTGCAAGGAGAATGGCGTGGGATTGCTGCCTGAACCGATGTGTGATCCCTTGTTTGGATCCGTGGGTGCCTTGAGCAAGGACGGGGAGTGACTTCGGGAGCCGAGCGCGGACCTCGTTCAACATCTGATTGGATGTGAACAGGACAAGCGTGTTCCGTGGCACGGTGGTGTGCAGCTTGACGAGAAGGTCGCTGACTGCATCGGCGTAGTCGGATTGCGAGCGGACCGACGGTGCAAACCGCGCTTCCAGCGCCGCCATTCGCTGAGCATAGTCGAACGAGCCAAGGACGATCTTCTCGGTGATCGGTTGCGGAGATCCTCTCAGACCAAGGCTCTGTCGTATGTACGTGAAGCGCTGAGAAGGGGCGAGCGTTGCCGAGGTGAGAACCAGGCTGTCGAGCTTCGGGTAGAGCGTCCGCTCCAGGATCGGCCCGACTTCGATCGGGGAGGCGTGTAGCGCCAAGCGACCCGGGAAGCGCTCGTACCAATAGACTTCATCCGAGCTTCTGGGGGAGACGAGAAGGTGCAGAAGAACGGAAGCCGCTTCCTCGGTCGCGGCGGACAACAGCTCGGCTTCGCGGACGGATTCGGCATCGTCGATCGATTCGGCGGCGGTGATCACGAGCCGGGACAGCGAGCGAAGCTGTTCGGCAGCGGCTTGAGAGGGTTGCACGAGGATGTCCAGCATGGGGGAGCGATCCTGGGCCGCCGGGGGGAGCAGCTTATCCAATTGCGCAAACAGCTCACGGTTTCCTTGATCGATCGTTTTGCACAGATGTCGGAGAGCTTTCACCTTTGCTGCGTCCAGTGACAGTGCGGCCCTAGGGATCCATCCGGTTCGTCGTCGGCCGCTCCCCGCTTCGAGATCCCGGAGCAGCCGCTCGACAACTGTGCGGGTGAGGGTGTACGTGAACGCATCTCGGGTGGCCGCCTCGAGAGAGTGAGCCTCATCGGTCACGAGAACCTCATACGGGCCGAGAAGGCGTCCGGCAGCGGCCAGATCGGACATCACCAGCGAGTGGTTGGCGACGACAAGCCGCGCGGCGCGAGCTGCCCGGCGGGCACGGAACGAGAAGCATTCCTCGTAGTGGGAACAGGCCGAGGCAGGGCAATGAAGCGGATCGTCACGGAGCCTTGCCCAGAGCTGACGGTGTCCGGGAAGCGATTGGAAGACGGCGTTCTCCTCGATGTCGCCGGTGTGAGTGGTGGCAAGCCAGGAAGTCAGGGATGCGACAGCGAGGTTCTCGTCGAGAGAGGGCTGTGCTGCACCCTTGCGGTCGGGAAACGCATGCAAAGGGAGGGGGCGTTCTTGTTGAAACTGGTTCCAGCGTCGGATGCACAGGTAGTTCTCGCGCCCTTTCAAGAGAGCGCAACGCAAGCCGGGGGCGAACGTCGAGATCAGCCGTGGCAGATCCTTCTCGTACAACTGATCCTGAAGGTGTCGCGTGCGTGTCGAGACAACCGCGCGCGCGGATGTGCGGTCCGTCAGGTACAGAAGGAGGGGAACGAGATAAGCGAACGTCTTGCCTGTGCCCGCTCCCGCTTCGATCAGCAGCGTCCCTCCGTCTTGCAGGACGGTTCCGACATCTTGTGCCATCTCCGCTTGCGCGGGGCGCTGCTCGTACGAGTCGATCTGCCCCTCCATCAGGCCGCCGGGCAAGAACAGGGACGCCGCGTCTTCGAGACGCACCAGCGGAGCAGCGGGGTTCGGTGGCGTTGCTTCGGCCGGGGCTGCTGGATGGCCGGTGGGAGGCGTCTCGCCTCGCTCGAGAGCACATCGCTCCAGAAGATCGCCCGTTGCGCCACCGACACAGCGAGCGAGCGAACGGGAAACGCGAGGATCGTAGCTCATCGCCACGCGAAGAAGGCCGATGAGTACGGTGTAAGCAACCTCGGGGACATCGTCGTTGGAAGAGGCGCCGAAGGCGTCCGCCAGTGCAGCGAGCCTGTGGTCGGACAACGACGGGAGGAGAACCTGTGCAAGCTGCCGTAGATTGACGACAGTGGTCGTGCCCACGGCTGTTTCGCTGTAGCTGAGGTGAGGAGTTGTGTCCTCGGGGGACAGGTGAGGCGCAGGAGTCCCTTCGTCATAGACAACCGCCGTGTTGTCCGTGACGAGCGCAAACCTCGCCAGTCCGAGCCGGGACCATGGGACCGTCATCGGTGCCTTAGATGTAGGGCTTGAGGAGATCGATCCGCTTCACCCGGCCGACCAGCTGGCCTTCACCGTTGACGACAGGGATGTTGCTGATGTCCTTGCGGATGATCAGATCGGCCGCTTGCAGAACGTCGTCGTCGGCAAGGACATGGAGGACGGATCGCTGCATGTGCTTCTCGGCGGGATCATCGACGATCGCGGCAAGCCGCTTGGCCATCTGGTTCAGGTCGGGGATGAACGATGCACTGTGCAGCATGTCGAAGTAGCCTGGAAGCGCAGCGCGGATCAGATCCTTCTCCGAGATGATCCCGATCAGTTGGTTTGCGTCGTTGACGACAGGGATATTCGGCATGCGCGCGTTGTCGAGAATGAAGATC
Organism: uncultured Thermotogae bacterium; assembly: GCA_964554715.1. Classification (GTDB taxonomy): domain Bacteria; phylum Bipolaricaulota; class Bipolaricaulia; order UBA7950; family UBA9294; genus RXOA01. The sequence continues at coordinate 10,725 of CAZKPU010000023.1, forward strand.
AGCTCTCGAATTGTCACATCCGACTCGACAGATGTGAGATCACGGGTCATGATTTCGTGGACTTTCATCGGCTCACCCCTCCAACCTCTCGAGAGAGATCAGATTCATCTCATTCTCGATCTTGTCGATGTTCCGGCAGACCTTCTCCTCGCTCTCGGCGCTGAGGATCCCGGTCGCCATTCCGAAGCGAAGCGCATCTTCCACCGGCGCCCCGCGGTCCAGCTGGTAGATGATGCCGCCCAGGAGGGCGTCGTCGGCACCGACAAGGTTCTTCAGTTGCGTGGTTTGGATCCGTGCCTGAATCTCCCACACGGCGTCCTTCGTGATGACGATGTCGCCGGTCACTTCGTGGGTCATGATGATCATCTCGACGCCACAGGAGATGATCTTCTTCCCGGCGGCGATGATCTCGCTGACGGTCGCGACGGGGGAGCCCTCGAAAGAAACCTTCTCGCGCAGATCCGGCTTGACGAGATACGGGCAGGCAAGCAGAGACTCGGCAAGCGCGCGGCCTCCGGCGGTGATCACGACCCGTGCACCGTGTTGGTTGGCGATCGATGTGATCTGCCGGTAGATGTCCGGGGGAGCGCCGGGAGGGAGAACACCGCCGAGGACCACCCACTTCGCATTCGGAACGATGCGCCGGAAGCGGCGGAAGAAGCGATCGATCTCCACCGGTGTGACGCGGTTGCTGGACTCGTTCACCTTGATCGGGATGTGCTCGCGTCCGTTCTCGAGGATGGTTACGTTGGTCCGCGTCTCGCCGTGTGTCCACACGAAATTCGTTGTAATGCCTTCATCGCGCAAGTCCCGTACGACAACGTGGCCGGTGTGTCCGGCGACAAACCCCATGGCGACGCTCTCGACCTGGAGACGGGCAAGGAGAATGGAAACATTGATCCCTTTGCCTCCGGCGGACGTCAGGCTCCGTGTCGCGCGCGTCAAGAACGAGTCCTGGGCGATCTCGCCGATCTTGAGATGATCCACCCAGTAGATCTTGTCGATTGCCGGGCTCAGTGTGACAGTGATGATCATCTTGTTCCTTTCGAAGCATCCGCTCCGGCAAGGATGGGAGCAAGACACTCTCCCGTCAGCGCAGCCGCACTTGCGCCGGATACAACAGCGGTGACGAACTGCCCTACGCTCCCGTGCCGGTCGAGGACGACGGTGCGGTGATCGTCACATCGACCGTAGCCGCGTCCTTTCCTGGTGGCTCCCTCGATCAGGACGTCCACCGACTTGCCGATCAGTGTTTGGTTGATGCCAAGAGCGATCTCGCGCTGAAGATCGAGAACGCGATGCAACCGCTGCCGTTTGATGTTGTCGGGAACAGGGTTCGGCAGAGTTGCCGCCTGTGTCCCTGGGCGAGGCGAGAACGAAGCAACGAAAACCGATCCGAATTGCGCTTCCTCCAGCAAGCGAAGGCTGTCGGCGAAATCCTGACCCGTCTCGCCGGGGAATCCGACGATCAAATCTGTCGTCAGGTTGACTCCGGGGAGAATCTCTCGTGCGGTACGCACGGTCTCCAAAAACTGCTCACGGGTGTACCCGCGGTGCATCGCCGAGAGGATGCGATCGGATCCCGATTGGCACGCAAGATGGACATGGTTGCAGATCTGGGGGTGAGAAGCCATGACCTCAAGGACGGCTGGGGTGATGTCTCGGGGATGGGAACTCGTGAAGCGGATGCGGCGCGGCCCCGCCGCGGCGACCTGTTCCAGAAGCTCCGGGAACCCTCCGTACTCCGGGCGGTCGAATCCGTAGGAATCGACGTTCTGTCCCAGAAGAAGCACCTCGGGATAGCCGACGCCGACGGCTTCGCGGATCTCGGCAAGGATGCGGTCGGGGGGGCGGCTTCGCATCGGCCCTCGTGCGAACGGGACGATGCAGTATGTGCAGTAGTTCGAGCACCCTTCGGTGATGGTGACCATCGCCGTTGTTCGACTCGGCCGTTCGTGAGGGACTTCATCGATCTCCTTGCTGGGAGAGGCGAGTTGAGAAAGACCGTTTTCGCCTCGCCTTGCGGCTTCGATGAGATCGGGGAGGTTGGCATGGCCGGATGTGCCGAACACGAAATCGACGTCGGGGAACCGTCGGAGAAGACCGGCTCCCTTGACCTGCGAGAGGCATCCGCCGATGCCGAGGAGAACGGTGCGCGAACGCTTCAGTTCGTGGACCGCTCCGATTCGACCGTACACCTTGTCTTCCGCCTTCTGACGAACAAGACACGTATTGAAGAGCACAACATCCGCATCGTCGATCCGCTCGACGATGGCGTACCCCGCTCCACGCAATACGCCGCGAAGGCCCTCAGATTGGTGGAGGTTCATCTGACACCCCCAAGTCTCGATGTATGCGCGTGGCTTTCTGTCCATGTCGAAGCTCACTATACCGAAACCGGCGGGGGCGGTCAATCGCAGATCCAGTGGGAATTATCCCGGCTAGTCATGGGGCGGCGCACGCAGCGCCGACGATGGAGATTGGGTATGATCGAACGAGATGCGATTCAGACGTTGTGATCGGTATCTTCTCCGCGAGGTGGCGGGGCCGTTCGTCGTTGCTGCGGCGGCGCTGTTTTTGTTCATCGTCCTCAGTCTTGTATTGAGCCTCTCTGATTTGATGGTGGATCGAGGAGCGGGCATCGGGACCCTGCTGCGGCTCCTTGTGTTGAAAAGTCCTGTGATGCTTGTTCTGGCGCTTCCCGTGTCGGGGCTGTTCGCCATGTTCCTCGGATTGGGACGGATGGCCCATGATCGAGAGATCCTCGCGTTTGAGGCGGCTGGGGTGTCACTGCGGCGGCTGATGATGCCGCTGATCTTGTTTGCGGTGGTTGTCTCGTTGGGCGATTTCGCGCTCTATAACTGGGGAGTGCCTTCTTCGGAATTGAAGTACCAGGAAGTTCTGCAGGGAGTCATCTACCGGAGCGGGATCCCCAGCATCCGATCCAACACCTTCTTCTCCGGACCCAACGGCGAAGTGTATTTCGTCCGTCAGTACGATGAAAGCGATCAGTCGCTGAGGGATGTGGTGATCTACGACGTTCAGGGACGGCTGATCCCTCAGGCCGAAGCGAATCTGCTCATGGTCACCGCCGAGCGGGGCACGTGGAGCGAGTCTTCGTGGCGGCTGGACGAAGGGCGTGCCTACGGGTACGACGAGTCGGGGGTCCTGTTGTATGCGGGATCCTTCGAGGCGCTGGATGTCCCTTTGGATCTCGAACCGTCGGGAATCTACGCGACATCCCGTCCGGCAACGGCCATGTCGATGAGCGAACTCAACGCGCAGATCGGGCTACAGCGCAGCCGAGGGATGAACCCGTCGGCGCTGGAGATTGAGTATCACCGCAAGATGGCCGTTCCGCTCGCGGCGATCGTCTTTGTCCTGCTTGGGGGGGCGTTGTCCCTGATCTACGGATGGAAGAGCAGGGGAACGGGGATCGCGATTAGCTTCATCGTCGTCGGGGCGTACCAGGGTTTCTATGTATGGATGGGCTCTCTCGGGGGAGGCGGCGTCGTCGCTCCGTGGATTGCGGCGTGGTTGCCGAACATCGTCTTCGGTTCGATCGCGCTTCTCGTCTTCGCGCGGTTGGACACTCTCGGCTCCCGCGACAGGCTTCGGAGGCTTCGCCGATGGGTTCCGTTCCTCCTGTTGATGGCGGGCGTGTTCGCGGTGGCGATCCCGCTGGTCGCGCAGGAAACGGTCGACGTCAAGGCGGATACCGTCTCTGTTAGCGCGGATGGCGATCGGTTCGTTGCAGCAGGCTCCGTGGAGATCATGCTGGGCCGGATATCGCTGCAGGCTGATCGGATCGTGGGAGAATCCGCAGTCGATGTCGGATGGCTCCTGCAGGCGGAAGGAAACGTGAAGCTTGACGACGAAGGCGGCTTCGGGCTTGCATCGGAACGAGCGGCGATCGGCGTTCGGGAAGGCGACGGCGGATGGCAGCCCGTGACCGGTTCGATGGATACGTTCGAGCTTCGGGGAACGTTCGTGAATTCCGAGGATGAGGAACACGTGTTGTGGGTGCGGGGGGCGACGGGGGAACTGCAGTTCTCCGAAGAAGGAGAGGTTGAGCGGATCGACGTTTCCGAGGCGCAGTTCTCGACATGCGAACGGTGTGAGACGTGTCAGGTCGGCCGGGACTACTCGTTCGAGTCGCAACCCTATGCTCTGAGCGCACAGCGCGTCACGTTCTATCCCGACCGGCTAGTGCTCGCGGCACGCGTTACGGGGTGTCTGTTCGGGGTTCCGGTGGTGTGGATCCCTGCGTATGTGCAGCCGCTGGCGGAGACGCTTGCCAGTCCGCTGTTCCCCTCGATCGGACGGGACGCAGAGCGCGGGTGGTACCTGAAGTGGAACGTTCCGTTCTTCTTCTCCGATGAAGCGTACGGCGTCGTGTTGTTCGATCTGTTCGGAGGCGTCAAGAAGGTCGGCGTCGGAGGCGAGTTCCGATACACAGCGAAGCAGCACGATTTCCGCTGGGCCGGATACGCCTACCCGGCGAGCGAGACGGACTCCATCTACGAATTCGAGTTTCGTGACTCGGTCGAGCTTGACGATGATTGGGATCTGGAAGCGATGGTGGAGTACGGAAGGGAAGGTGAATCGCAGGAACTCGACTATGCGTCAAGCGTGTCAGGGCCTGTCGCAGGAGGGATGCTCGAACTCACTGCCTCGCGCGAGCGGGTCCTCGATGACGACGGAGCGGAGCTGCGGATGACCGACCGTCTACCCGAACTGACGTTCTCCGGAGGCGGCTGGGCCATCGGGCAGATCCATCTTGTGCCGACGTTGGCCGCCGGCTACCTGAGGGAAACGCTACCTGCGGGCGACGGGTCCGAAGAACAGTGGGAAACGGAAGCGGTTCGCGCACGTGCCGCAGCAGTGGCGACGATGGAAGCGTTGTCGATGCTCGGATTCGAAGTTCGACCTCGCCTGAACTGGGCTGCTGATCAGTACTGGCTAGAGTCGATGGTCCAGCGTCAGCAAACCCTCTACCTGGACCTACAAGGCGAGTCGCCGCTGGGAGTCTCATGGGACTACGACCTGCTTTGTGTCTGGGGCGAGAGTCCGCTTGCCTCCGATGCGGAAACGCGGCGGCATGAACTGTCCGTCGGCGTCTTCCGCGAGGTGGCGCGGCAGCTTTCCCTGCGGCTTGCCGGAGGCGTTGACCTTGCCGGTCTCGAGCCGCTGCCGATCGAGATGGACCTGAACTGGCGCGGTGAGGATGAGGAAGGACGATCGGCAACGGTGAATGTGGAGGCTGCCTACTCGCTGGTCGGAGCCCGGCTGGATCGGATAGAAACGGCGACGGATTGGGTCGCCGCGAACGGCTGGAGGCTGTCGACCTCTTCAGGTGTGGAGTTGACGAAAGGTGAATGGCTCCCCCTCACGTGGGTGTTTCGTGCGGAGAACGATGCGGGCTGGTGGCGGGTATCGTCCTCCGGTGCGTACGATGCGAACACGTTGTCGATGAGCCGCGCCGACTGCGTGGTCGACATTGTCCCCCCGGGGACGTGGTCGCCGTTCCCCGCGAGAGAGGGCGGAGATGCGGAGGGGCAAGGACCGGACATGGATGTGGATCGTCTCAACTGGAGCATCGAGTTCGATGAGGGGATCTGGGAGTTTGGTGGCAAGGTGGAATGGCTTGTTGGAACGGATTGGGGAGTCTCGCTCGGTGGGCGATGGACATCTTCAGCCGGAGGAACGCTGGATCCGGAGATCGGCGTGTTCCGCCAGTTCTCGGATTGTCTTCGGCTCGGGATCGAGTCGACCCGATCGGCAACGTGGTTGTATATCTCGGTTCAAGCGTTTCCCGAGGCGGTGCTCCGCTATGCGCCCGGACAAGGCGACGTGGAGTTCGGATCGTGAGCGAAATCGGGGCTTGATACCCGTGCAAGGCAGCACAGGGGAGAGAACATGAGTGCAGATCTGAGTTGGTTTGTATGGCTGGTCGTGGCGTTGATCCTTGCTGCAGAGGTGTTTGCCGGTCCGTGTTCCGGCGGGATCTGTTCGTAGCAGCGTAGACGCAAACCGTGCAGAACAAGGCAGTCACGGAACCATCAGGTGCCGTGACCGTCGGAGCAACGGACCTCCTTCGGGAGGAGGAGAACACGAGCCCGATTTCAGACGCGAGGAGGAATGATCCGGTCGATCAGTCCGTACTCCTGAGCTTCCTTGGCAGACATGAAGTAGTCGCGGTCGGTATCCTTGGCGATTCGCTTGACCGTCTTCCCGGTGTGGGCGGCGAGGATCTCGTTGATCCGATCACGTACGCGAAGGAGTTCCTCTGTTTGGATCTGGACATCGATCGCCTGCCCCTGTGCGCCACCCAGGACTTGATGGATGAGGATCCGGGAATTCGGGAGCGCTGACCGCTTCCCGGGTGTGCCGGCGGCAAGCAGCACCGCGCCCATACTTGCCGCTTGACCGATGCAGATCGTTGCTACGTCGCAGGCCACGAAGCGGATCGTATCGTAGATCGCCAACCCCGAGGTGACGGATCCCCCGGGGGAGTTGATATACAGCTGGATGTCCTTGGACGGTTCCTTGGCGGCAAGGAACAGAAGCTGAGCGATGATGACGTTGGCGACTTCGTCGTCGATCGGGTGCCGGAGGAAGATGATCCTGTCCTCGAGCAGGCGGGAGTAGATGTCGTAGGTTCTCTCCACCTGCCCGGTCTGGTCGATCACAAAGGGGATCTGTCCACTCATGACGTCTCCTTACGCTTCGTCGTCGGTAGCATCGGTTGCATCACGGTCAGCCGCGGCCGGACGCAGTGTGGCCATCTCGGCAAGCCGGTCGAGTGCGCGATCCTGAGCAAGGGCGTTGCGGTAAGACTCCCAGTGGTCGTCGGCCTTCAGGCGAGCGACGTAGCGCATCGGGTTCTCTCCCCGCCGTTTTGCGTCGAGTTCGGCGGTCTCCGTAAGAACCTGTTCGGAGATCTCGATCTCGAAGTGGTCGATCAGTGCCTGAACGACGAGTTCACGCCGCACGCGCCGCTCCACGCTGTCCGTGATCCTGGCGCGGAGGCTCTCCTCTGTCTCGTTTTGCTCGCTGAGGATCTCGTCGAGTGCAACACCGGGATGGGAGGCTTCAAGACGCTCGACCAGTTGCTCGCGTTCTTCTTCCACAAGCTCCTCAACAAACGATGACGGAAGGTCGAGATCGATTGCGGCCACGGTGGCGTCAAGAAGGCTCGAGCGCGTGCGGCTGTCTGCTGCCTCGGTCCGGGCCGCCGACATCTGCTCGTGGAACTTGGTTCGCATCTCGTCCAGCGATTCGTAGCCGGCGTCCTTGGCCAATTCATCGTCAACGGCAGGCAAGACCACACGACGAACCTCGGATACGGTGAATTCGACGGGTTCCTGCGTGGGTGCCGGGCCTTCGTCTTCCGCGGACTTATCGGCGTCCGGCGTGTCTTCGGGAACGGCCAACGTGAACGTCTCGCCGGCCTTCTTTCCGATGACGTCGGCCAGCATCGGATCTGCATCGCTGGTTCGGAACGACCAGGTCTCGCCTGAAGCATCACCCACTTGCACGACATCGCCGGCTTCCACAACCTGCTCTTCTTTGGGGGTGAGCGTAGCGAACCGCTGTTGGACTTCATCAAGAGCTGCGGAGACATCCTCGTCCGTGACGGATGAGGCGCTGAACTGCTCGGCCTCGATGCTGGAGAGGTCAGGAAGCTCAACGGTCGGGAGGACGGAGAAGGAGGCCTCGAACGAGAAACCGCCTTCGATCGCTGCGTCCGCTTCCGCGATTTCGGGACGGGTTACCGGACGAAGGTTCAGTTCTCCCAGCGCTGCCGGAAGGTGTGTTTCTCTCATGCGCTGTTGCGACTCATCGATGAACGTCTCTTCCCCGAAGCGGGTGTTGAGAACATTGCGCGGGACTTTGCCCTTTCGGAAGCCGGGAATCCGGAGTTCTTGGCTGTATTCGGCATAAACGGCATCAAGAACAGTCTTCACTTCTTCCGGAGAGACATCTACGCGGATCGTTGCGTGTGTCGGCGTCCGGTCGGTCGTCTTATACGAAGCATGATCTGGCATCAGAGAAAACCCCTTAGATTACGTGCTTTTCGGGCGGCGATTATACCTTGGCGGGGGGCTCTCGGCAACGACACGGCGGTGGCTAGGCGGGTGTCAGCATCCATTGGATCAGGGAGTTGAGTGCCGTTCCAAGCGGCGAGATCCGTCCGACGAGAAGGAAGACGAGAAGGATCAGGATGAGACCGTAGCGCTCCAACCCGATCCAGATCTGCTTTGCCCGCGGTGGGAGGAAATACAGCAGAACCCGCGAGCCGTCGAGCGGAGGAACGGGGATCAGGTTGTAGACGCCGATCACAACGTTGTAGATCCCGAACATCACCATGAACAGCAGCAAAGATTGGATCGACAGTGCGCCGGCGGTCGAACCCATGAGCAGTGGCATCGGCACGAGGTTGACCAGCAAGCGGACGATCCCGATCCCCACGCCCGCCAGGATGAAGTTGGTTGTCGGACCGGCCAGTGCAACGATCATCATCCCACGGAGGGGGTTGCGGAAGTGGCGCGGGTTCACGGGAACTGGCTTGGCCCAGCCGAACGCCGGTAACCCCAAGACGATCAAGGCGATCGGGATGAGAATCGTTCCGACAGGGTCGACATGAGCGAGAGGGTTCAGGGTGAGCCGGCCTTGCTGCTTGGCAGTAGGATCGCCGAGTCGATAGGCAACGTAGCCATGGGCGACTTCGTGAAGCACGATCACCAGGAAGATGGCGATGACCTGAAGGATTATGGTTCGAATGCTTTCAAACGTCAGGTTCATCGTGACCGATTCTTCTCTCCATGAGGCAAGGTGACCACGAGTGTACTCTCGCGAGCAAGGATTACCAGCCCGGCGGGAGCGTTCCGCGGCTTCCGGACATGCTTGACCTGTGTGTAGCTGACCTCGGCCTTTCGCTCATCCCTGTACTTTGAGTGAAGCGCCGCGAGACGCGCCGCATGAAGCAGAACGTTCTGCGGGACCTCGTCACTGCCTCGGTGCCGGATGAACACGTGAGATCCGGGAACCCCTCGCGCGTGGAGCCACAGATCGTCCGGAGAGGCTCGACGTAGCAGATCATCGTTTTCGCGAGCGCTTCGTCCGACATCGATTGTGTACCCGTCGACGATCGTTCTGCGCTTTCGGGGCGCAGTTCCCGAGGCAGATCGTTTATCGTCAACCCAAGCAGCCGACGTGTCGGCATCCGTTTGCGGCTCTGTAGGTTGCGAACGGATCGCTTGGATCTCCTGCTCGACGATCTCGAGCTTTTTCTGTGCGGCGGCCGTCCCGCGTTCGAGCCTCCGGGCCTTGTGATACATCCGCTGTGCATTTCCGACAACATCAAGATCGACGCGGAGCGGGATGTGAACCGTCTGTCCTGTGGACGGATCTTCGAAGATGAACTCGGATGAGCCGCGCGGAAGCTCCTGTGCGAACGCCAACAGGAGATCGGCTTGGGATCGGAGTTCGTCGGCCGTAGGGGAGGCGGTGACCACCCGCAGCAGGCGATCCCGGACACGGGCGAGCTTGGCGAACCGCCAGTCGGAGGAGCGTTGAGCGTGGATCTGATGCGCGGAGTGGCGCTCCAGATCCAGTGCAGCGGCGAGTTCCTGATCCAGGGCTTCGGAGTGGGTGGGCAGCGGAAGACAGTCGAGCAGAAGAGCGGTGTGGGTCTGTGGACAAAAGACAGGGCGTGGGTGGCCGCTGGCGGCGGAGAGTTCGCCGATCCGGGCCGAAAGTGCGGAGGCGATCTGGTTCGGCGGTGCCGTCTTTGCGTCGGCGATGAGCGCCTTGGCCGTCTCAAACCCCACGCCGTCGACATGGCTTGCCATCGCGCGATGGGGAGCCGGTGCACGGAGGATCCCTTCCAGATCCGCCTGTGTGAGTTGCGAAAGTGGCTTCTTCGATTGCGCTTGGGGAGGGGTGTAGCGTTTCCCGACGGGCAGGCGCGGCGCAGGACGGAGCGTAGACAGGATCTTGTCGTCCGATAGGAGAACCAGATTGCCGTGGTTCCCCATGAGTTCGGCGATCAACCGGAACGTTGCAGCACCGGCATCATGACGTCGGCGGAAGGTCAGCACAGCGATCCGGTCGAGACCGATCTGCTCGATCGCGGTGAGCGATGTTCCGGCAAGGTGCTTGCGAAGCTTCATAACAAGCGGCGAGGGAGACGACGGGTTGGGTAGCTTCTTGTGGGTCACGTGAATCCTTGCGCGTCTGGGGTCGATCAGGAGCCGCTTCCGCGACACGGAGAACCGCAATACGAACAAGCCGGGGAGCGGTTCGTGCAAGGCGTGTACCGTGTCGCCCAGCAGCAACGATTCGATCTCCTCAAGTGCAGCGTGGATCATGAGCCCGTCCATGGCTCCTATTGTCGCTGTTGATGGGATGACTTGCGAACGGTATACTGCGTGCCGATACGTATTATGCCGGCGTAGCTCAGTGGTAGAGCAACGGTTTCGTAAACCGTCGGTCGGAGGTTCGACTCCTCTCGCCGGCTCTTTGTTTTGTCTTCAAGTGGCCTAATCCCTGTGTTCGAGCGTTCGTTTGTGAGCGAATGACACGGAGGAACGGCCCTTTTTTTGTTCCACATCGTTCTCTTGTACCTCTTCTCTTTCCTTGAGCGAGACGAGCGGGATGCTTGTCTGCGGTCTGCGTTCTGACACGACGTGATGTTGCCCGTCGATGTCCGGCGAAGCTATAGTGCAAGAGAGCCCGGAACTGCGCAATGGCTGCGATCTCTCCCGTGAAACGAACGATGCGGGGGCGCGGAGCAAGGAAACTCGGCAGCATTGTTCTGCGTATATGAGATGACAGCCGGATGCGGAGGGTTCACAGCCGGACCGGCGCGAGAGCGGCAAACGGGCCTTGGAAACCGAGGAAAACATCCACCGGCTGGATCGCGTCAGGGCAGGAAACGGGGCAAGCCGTTTCGCTCCGGGAAGAGAGTCGATGACATGAAGTTCGGACCAGGCTCAGAAGGAGGAGGAGATGCGTAGGAGGCAAGGAAGATCCATCGTAATCGGGATCTTGTTGGGGTTGTTCGTTCTGCTCTCCGTGGCGGCAACGGCGCAGGATGTAACAACGATGGGCTTGGTTCTGGTCGACGAGATGCCGATCGAGCTGAGCTGCGGAGAGGTTGTCGAAGAGTATCTGGAGTTTGTGGAAGGTGAGCAGTTCAAGACGTTCCGCGTTTTCACCCAGCCGGGAGCGATCGTACGGGTCTCCGTGCTGGATGCGGGGCAAGACGGAGACATCTGGGAGGCATGCATTGAGGATTGCGCTCCGACCAGCAATGTCCAGACGAACCTTGCCTTGGTGCCGCAGAACTGCACGTTTGGAAACGGAGGCACGCTGTTCTACTCGGAGCCCGCGGTGGCCGATGCTCCTAGCGGAGAGCTGTGTGTGACCGTTCGCTACGTGCAAGGGATCGAGGTCTGGCCTGCACACATGTATGTACGGTTCGAAGCCGAATGCATGCCTGTCGGAATCGACCTCGGACAGGCCGTCGGTGTCGTCATCGGTTCGGTCCTTGGCGGGGAAACGGAAGGATCCGAGATCTTCACGTTGCCGCGGCCGTTGGCACCGGGCGAAACGGTCAGCGGATGGGGCGGCGGAACGCTCCACTACCCGACGCAAGAAGAGTGGTATGTGTTCATCGACCTGTTCCCGGGAGCGAACTACGAGCATCCCGTGCAGCATGTGTTCGTCAGCCGCGAAACGGGAGCGATCACGGGTGTCGTGGAGTCGACGACTCCGGCAAGGTATCTGTTCAACGAAATGGAGGTTGAGGCCCCGGCGGTCTTCCCGAACGTGTTTAACGGAATGGTTCCGGACATGTTCGATGCGTCCAAGGCGGCCTATGCTCAGAATGTGCCGGCCGGCGCGCCTGAGCCGCCGACGCCGCCCGCTCCACCGGCATCGGTCGGACAGCCCGAGACCAACGAGGCGCCGTCCAACGTCAACCCGCAAGCGTTCAACAACTTTGTCCCCTCAGGCAGCAGCCTCTACGTCTACTACGGCGGTGGCTACACCACGGTGGCGTCCACGTCGCTCGGGGGATACCTCCCCGTGTACGTCGACATGCCGGGCGGCGGGCTGCTCTGGATCATGGAGTACTACCAGAGCCTCGGTTCGTGGCAGTACCATCTGTATGTGGTCCCGTCCAGCGGCTGGCAGCAGCTGTGGTTCCAAGGGGATGTGGAAGGGTGGCATTCGATCATCGCCTACGCCAGCGGATCGTGGACCAACTGGATTCATATCCTTGTCGGATCGGCGCCGTCGACATGCACAGTGTCTCCGACCTCGCTTAACTTCGGGAGCGTGCCCGTTGGAGATTCATCGAGTCAGACGTTCACGATCACCAATACCGGTACGTCACTCATGAGCGGAACGGTCTTCGAGAGCTGTGGAGAGTTCAATGTGTCGCCGGCCACCTACAGCCTATTGCCGGGGATGTCGAAGACCTTCACCGTGACGTTCTCGCCGACAAGCGGCGGCAGCAAGAGCTGCACCATCAACACCAGTGCACCGTGTGCGAACGTGGTCGCGACAGGAGCGGGCCAGACCGTTCCATCGGGAACGTGCGTCGTTTCGCCGACATCGCTTTCATTCTCAGGAGTCCCTGTAGGCGGAAGCTCATCGCAGACGTTCACCATCACCAATACGAGCACGAGCCTCCAAGGGGGATCCATCCTTGAGGGATGTCCCGAGTTCAGCGTCAGTCCCAACATCTATCTGCTGGGTCCGGGATCGTCGCTGACGGTCACGGTGACGTTCTCCCCGGTCAGCGCGGGTACGAAGTCGTGCACCATTGCGAACAGCGGTGCGTGCAGCGATGTCTCGGTCGTGGGTTCCACCGGCGGGTTCCCTGCTTGTTCGGTTTCTCCGACCTCGCTCAGCTTCGGCTCGATCCCCGTAGGAGCAAGTACGGCACAGACGTTCACCATCAATAACACGGGAACGACTGTGCTCAGCGGGTTGGTGACGGAGGGATGCGCATCGTTCAGCGTGTCGCCGTCGAGCTACACGCTGCTTCCGGGAGGCGCGGCAACGTTCACAGTCACGTTTGCTCCGACGACCCAGGGCACGAAGAACTGCACGATCAATCTCGGCAGTTCGTGCGGATCGATCACCGCAAACGGCGTTGCTACACCGGTCGCTGCTTGCTCGGTGGCGCCGACCGCACTGAGCTTCGGGGTCGTTCCGGTTGGAGGAAGCTCCGCACAGACCTTCACGGTGACCAACACCGGGTCGTCGATGCTGTCCGGAATGGTCAGCGAATCGTGTGTGTCGTTCAGCGTGTCACCGGCGAGCTACACGTTGTTCCCGGGCGGATCGGCGACGTTCACGGTGATCTTTGCTCCGGGAACGCCGGGAGCGAAGTCGTGCACCATCAACGTCGGCGGAGCGTGCGGGGTTGTGACCGCATCCGGTACCGGCGGAGTCGTCGGCCAGAAGTACGCCATCTTGTTGAGCGGTGGTGTTGACAACGCCAACAACCACCCGCGCTACCTCAACGACCTGACGGAGATCTACTGGACGTTGAGGAACGTCTACGGATACTTGCCGTCCAACATCTACACGCTGTATGCGGACGGAACCGGCCCCGCATGGGTGACGAACCCGGCCACGAAGGCGAACGTCCTGTCGGTGTTCACGACACTTCAGGGGGTGATGACGAGCAGCGACGAGCTGTTCATGTACGTCACCAACCATGGCGGACAGATCGTCAGTGGCACCAATCAAGCGAGGATCTGGCTCTGGAACTACGAATCGATCGCGGATTGGGAGATCGCAAACCGTGTGAACGCACTCCCCGGCGGAGCGGAGAAGTACTTCGTCTTCGAGCAATGCTACAGCGGCGGTCTCGTGGACAACCTCGCGGGCGCCAACAGGCACATCGCGACGGCTGCGAACTGGAACGAAGTTTCGTACGCAAGTGACGGGGTCAACGACCAAGGGAACGGAGCCCTGACCTTTGACGAGTTCGTCCTTCACTGGACCGCTGCAGTCACGGGCGCGTATCCCAACGGTTGGCCGCTTCTGTCCAACGCGGACACGAACTTCGATACGGTCATCAGCCTCGATGAGGCGTTCTACTACGCTCGAACATGGGATAGCGCAGCGGAAACCCCGCAGCGTAGCAATCCCAGCGGTATCGGAACAGGCGGACTGTAGAAACCCGAAATCAAGATGCGGCGCCGACCGAACGGTCGGCGCCGCGCCTCTTGAAGGGGGGTCCAATGCGGAGAAAGCTGATGCGTGTGACCATCTGGCTGCTTGTCGCCGCGCTTCTGCCGGCCTCCTTAGCTGTCGCGCAAACGACTGCGACAACCCGATGGGTCATCGTACAGTTTCAGCCGGAGAGGGATCAGCAGCGGAACATCGATTCGATCGACATGGCGGTTGAGCTTGCCGGTTCGATCGGAGCCGACCTCGTGCTTCTGCCGGAGCTGGCAACCACGATGTACCCGTGGGGAACCGGTAGCGATGTAGCGGATTACTACACGGCGGCGGCGGAGATGGTACCGACCGGACCCACCTGCAGCCGCTTCGCAGCCCAGGCGGCTCGCTACGAGATGTATGTCGGATGGGGGATGGCGGAATCGGATGGATCGGGTGGGATCTACAATAGCTTCGTGATGGTCGGCCCGGATGGATCGCATGTCGGGACGTACCGGAAGATCCACCTGGTTCCGGGGATCGAGACAGCCATCTTCCGTGCCGGTTCGGAGGTCGAGCTTCTATCGACATCTCTCGGAGAGATCGGCGTTCTCATTTGCTTCGACCGCCGGTTTCCCGAACTTGCTCGGGCGTATGCGGTTGAGGGGGCCGACATCTTGGTTGTGCCGTCTGCAACCAGTGATCGAACGGTCGATGAGTTCCTGCTTCCCGCTCGGGCGTACGAGAACGACCTTTGGTTGCTGTTCGCCAATCAAGTCGGTCCTCATCCACAGCCGCGGACGGATCCGATGCATGGTGACAGCCGTGTTATCGATCCGAGAGGGGAGACGCGCGGGCGGGCTTCCGGCGATCAGGTAGAGCTGCTTGTCATCGACGTCCCGCTGGAGGATGTGGAGATGAGCACGGGCATCCTTGGTTGGCGGCGGCCGGACGTCTACGAACAGGCTCTGGCAACGACAGAATCGGAGGGCGCAATGCCGGAAGAAGCGGTCGAGGGTCTGGACGCGGCGAGTGGGGACGCCGGCGCCGGAGCGGTATCTCTGGATGATGCAGTGGCTTCCGCTCGGCAGACCGTGTCGGATGGAGAGACACCGGTTCTGTATGTTCTTCCTCAACCTCTTGTTGCCGGAGAACGGATCGAGAGCTGGACAGGGGTTGTGTTTGAAGCCACGAGCGATGTGTGGTTCGTGTTCGTCGATCTCGAGCCGTCAGCGAATTGGGAACATCCGACGCGGTATCTGTTCGTGGATGTAGTCACAGGTGAGACGACGGTCACTGCCGCCACTGTGCCGCCGATTAACCTGGGTGAGATGGTCATCGCGGGTGAGGAACAGGCTGGTGGTTGAAACGGGTGTCGGCTGCCCCGTAGAATCCCCTCACGTGCCGCAAGCACGATAACCCGGAGGGGTGGGAGAGCGGCCGAATCCGCCAGTTTGGAGAACTGGTGTACC
>CAZKPU010000024.1:0-26142 GCA_964554715.1 uncultured Thermotogae bacterium
TCAAACCGAGCATCTGGACGATGATCATCATGATGTGCCTGTTCTTCTGGGTCGGGCCTGTGAAGACAGTTCGGTCGATGGCGCTTCAGATCAAGGAGAATACGTATATCGAGGCGGCGAAGGCGCTTGGCGCGTCTCATCGGAGAATCGTGTTCCGTCACTTGTTGCCGCAGCTGGTGCCGTATGCGTTTGCTACGATGGCGCTGTCCGTGCCTGCGGCGATTGTCTACGAGGCCAGCATCAGCCTGATCGGCCTTGGCGATGCGACGGTCGTGACGTGGGGCCAGATCCTGCAGGATGCGTACGCATCCGGAGCCGTTCTGCAAGGCACTTGGTGGTGGGTTGTTCCGCCGGGAATTGCGATCGCGCTGATGGGGATGACGTTTGCGTTCATCGGATTTGCGATGGACACGATCCTGAATCCGAAGCTGAGAACGAGGTAACCGATGGACAACATCCTCGAAGTCAAAGACCTAGAGCTGCACTATTTCACGCAAAAAGGGGTCGTCAAAGCGGTTGATCGGCTCTCGTTCAACCTGAAGAAGGGCGAGACGCTTGGCGTCGTTGGCGAATCCGGCTGCGGCAAGACGACGATGGCAACGGCTTTGCTGAAGATGCCGACGCCCCCGGGGAGAATCGTTGGTGGACAGATCTTGCTCGACGGCGATGACATCTTGCCGCTGTCGGAGAGTGAGATCCGCCGACGCGTACGTTGGGAGAGAATCTCGATGGTGTTCCAGGGGGCGATGAACTGTCTGACCCCGGTGTACACGATCGAGAAGCAGATGCGGGAAACACTTCAACAGCATCGCCAGATGGACAAGTCGGAAGCCGCAGAGCGGATGCGGAAGTATCTGAATCTGGTCGGGCTGTCGGACGACGTCCTGAAGCGATATCCACACGAACTCTCCGGTGGAATGAAACAGCGCGTCGTCATCGCGACGGGGCTGTTCCTCGAGCCGAAGGTTGTGATCTGCGACGAGCCGACGACGGCGCTGGATGTGGTTGTCCAGGCAGAGATCATCAACCTGCTGAAATCGCTCAAGGAAGAGCTGGGACTGTCGTTCATCTTCATTACGCACGACCTGTCGATCGAGGCGGAGGTTTCCGACCGTATCATGGTCATGTATGCGGGACGTGCGGTGGAGATCGGAACCAACGAACAGATCTATGGTCCACAAGGATCCGCCCACCCGTACACTCAGCGACTGCTTGGCGCGACACCTCGGTTGCACGAAGAAGTGAAAGAGCTCTCGTTCATTCCGGGAACGCCGCCCGATCTGCTGGATCCTCCGAGCGGATGCAGGTTCCATCCTCGGTGTCCGGTCGTCATGGAGCGGTGCCCGCACGATGATGTGTGGGTGAGGGAAATCGAACCCGAGCACATGGTTGCCTGTTGGAGGTGCTAATGAGCGAGGCGATTCTGAAAGTTGAGAACCTCAAGAAATGGTTCCCCGTCAAGCGCTCGATCCGACAGGTGCTGAACGGAGAGCGGACAGAAGTGAAGGCCGTTGACGGCATCTCCTTCGAGGTTCAGAAGGGGGAGATCTTCGGCCTGGTCGGGGAGTCGGGCTGCGGTAAGACCACAACCGGCAAGCTGATCATGAAGCTTCTCGACAGTACGGACGGGAAGATGTACATGGAAGGCGAGGACGTCACCGAGATCTCGGGTGACAAGCTCGCCGCGCATCGCAGGAAGGTGCAGATGATCTTCCAGGATCCGTACGCCTCGATGAACCCACGCTTCAAGATCATGGACGTCTTGATGGAACCGCTGGTCATCCACAAGGTCGGCGAAACCCGTGAAGAACAGGAGACATGGGCGATGAAGGCGTTGGAAGAAGTCAAGCTGACGCCTCCGGAGGAGTTCTTGTCGCGACACCCTCACATGTTGAGCGGTGGCCAGCGGCAACGAGCCGCAACGGCGCGAACGCTCATGCTCTCCCCGAGCATCATCGTTGCCGACGAGCCTGTGTCGATGATCGATCTGTCGACGCGTGCGGAGATTCTGCACATGATGCGCCAGGTTCAGCGAGAGCTGGGTCTGACCTACATCTACATCACGCATGATCTGTCGACAGCACGGTACTTCACGGACCGCTTGGCGGTGATGTACCTCGGGCGGATCGTCGAAATGGGCAAGGCTGGAGAGGTCATCGACAACACGCTTCATCCTTACAGCAAGGCGTTGATTGAGGCGGTTTGCGAACCGGTGTCGGGAAAGGTCAACCGGATCAAGGAAGTCCCGATCAAGGGGGAAATCCCTGCCGCGACCAACATCCCATCGGGGTGCCGATTCCACCCACGGTGCGTTTATGCGACGCCCGAGTGCTGGGAGCAGCCCGAGCCGGAACTCCACGACTCCGGAAACGGTCATATGGTGGCGTGCCGCCGGTATGAGGAGATCCTTGAGAAGGGGGATGCGGCGAAGACCTCGGAGGCTGAGTTCTAGCAGACGCATCCGCTTTCAACGGAAGAAACGACGGCGGCGCTCGATCGTGAATCGAGCGCCGCTTCTCTGTTGCCGGTGGCGACGGTATCTTGCAAGGGATGGCGATTTTCGGTAATCTCAAAGGTGATCGACGAGGGGGAGGACCGAAGCGATGGAAAAGATCGAACGAACGTTCATCGAAGAGGAGATGGAGCAGTCCTACATCAACTACGCGATGAGCGTCATCCGCGGGCGAGCGATCCCGGATGTCCGTGACGGGCTGAAGCCGGTTCAACGGAGGATTCTCTACGGGATGCGTGAGCTGGGGGTGACGCCGGGAAAGCCACACCGCAAGAGCGCCCGTGTTGTGGGGGACGTAATGGGTAAGTACCACCCCCACGGAGATGCCGCCATCTATGGCACGATGGTAAACATGGCGCAGCCGTTCTCCAACCGCTACCCGCTTGTCGATGGTCAGGGAAACTTCGGATCGATCGACGGGGATCCTGCGGCGGCGCCAAGATACACCGAGGCGAGACTGGCGGGGATCGCCACCGAGTTCCTTGATGAACTCGGCGAAGACACCGTAGAGTGGACACCGAACTTCGATGACTCGCTCGAAGAACCGGAGGTGCTTCCCTCCCGCGTTCCCAGCTTGTTGATGAACGGTGCGTGGGGGATCTCGGTTGGAATGACGACTCAGATCCCGCCCCACAATCTCGCTGAGTTGGTGGATGGGCTGATCGCAGTGATGGACAACCCGCATATCGGGTTGAAGGAACTCATGCAGCACATCCCCGGGCCCGACATGCCGACGGGCGGGATCCTCATGGGGAGAAAGGGCATCGAGGACATGTACCGCACCGGGCAGGGCAAGGTGCGGTTGCGCGGCCGAGCGGCGATTGAGGATGATCGGATCATCATCAGTGAGATCCCGTATCTTGTACAGAAGTCGACGATCGTCGAGTCGATTGCGAAGAAGGTCCAGAACGGAACGATCGACGGAATCAGCGATCTGCGTGATGAGTCGGACCGCGAGGGTCTGCGGGTCGTCGTCGAGCTGAAGAAGTCCGCCAACCCGAACGTGGTATTGAATCAGTTGTTCAAATTCACGCCGCTTGAGCGGACGTTCGCTGCAGTGTTCCTGGTGATCATCGACGGAAACCCGCGGACGCTTGCGCTGAAAGAGATCCTGAACTGCTTTATCGACTTCCGTCGCGATGTGGTGCGTCGTCGCACCTCGCACCGCTTGGAGGAGGCGCGGCGCCGCGCACACTTGCTGGAGGGATACCGGATCGCGCTCGCGAACATCGAGCGGGTGATCGAGATCCTTCGGAGATCCAGGGACACAACGGCTGCGATCGTCGAGTTGCAGCAAGAGCTGGCGCTCTCCGATGAGCAGGTGGACGCGATTCTGAAGATGCGCTTCTCGCAGCTGACGGCGATGGAAGGCGAGAAGATCGACAAGGAATACGAGGAGAAGCGGGTCGCGATCGAAGGGTACGAGCAGATCCTCGGAAGCGATGTGTTGCTTGATGAGACGATCAAGAGAGAACTGCGGGAGATCGGAGATCGATACGGAGACGCGCGGCGCACGTTGATCACGGATGAAGACGGCGAGATCGATCTCGAGAGCCTGATCCCGGATCATGATCTCATGGTTACAGTGACCGATCGCGGATATGTGAATGCGCCGCGGGTCGGGGAGTTTCGCAGTCAAAACCGCGGTGGGAAGGGCGTGATCGGCCAGCGCACGAAAGACGATGACTATCTCTGTTGCACCGAGGTCGCCAATGCGCGAGATCAGCTGCTGGTCTTCACGGATCGGAGACGGGTGTTCCGGACGCTGGGGTACAAGCTGCCGTCTCTGCGTCGGGATGCGGCGGGGAAGAACATCCGCACGATTATCGCGATGGAGCAAGACGAGCGGATCCGCTCGATCCTCCCCGTGAGGAGCTTCGACGACGTCGAGGGGCTGGAGTGCTTGATGGCAACGGCCAACGGAATCGTCAACAAGAACCGGCTGGCGGACTATGCAAACGTCCATACTAACGGGATCATCGCCATCAACGCCGACGAGGAAGACCGTCTGATCGATGTGGTGGGGACCGAAGGGGATGGCGAGGTCATTCTGGCGACGCGTCAGGGGAAGACGATTCGCTTCCATCAGCAGGACGTGCGACGCACCCAACGGCCCTCCCGCGGCGTGATCGGAATCCGGCTCGAGGGAGATGATCAGGTAATGGGAATGGTCGCGTTGGGACGGGATATCACCGTGGACAAGAAGCTCCTGATGGTGACCGATCGAGGGTTCGGGAAGCGTGTTGCCCTAGTGGATTTCCCGCTTCAGGGCCGAGGCGGAAAAGGCGTGCAAGGGATCAAGCTTGACAGGGACTCCGGCTTGCTCGTCTCGGTGGGAATCGTCTCGGATCAAGACGAGATCATCGTGATTACCGAACAGAAGGTAATTCGCCTTATCGCAGGGGACATCAACACGTACGGCAGGTACGCTCGCGGAGTGCGTTTGATGCAGCTCGAGAAGGATGACCGGATTTTCGCGGTTGTGCGAGCGTAGCCGGAGCCGCCTTGAGGGTGAGGTAGGAGAGATATGCAGGAAGAACGTCAGGACATCGATCGAAGCGCATGGGAAAGGATTAGGCGTGGCGCGGGGGAGATTATCCCTGCTGCAGACCTGCAGGCGAAACTGAAGGCGTTCGCATCCACGGGACGTCCGCTTCGTGTGAAGCTGGGGATCGATCCATCGGCCCCTCATCTCACGTTGGGGCATTCGGTTCCTCTCCGGAAGATGCGCGACTTCCAGGATCTGGGGCACGTCGGTGTGCTGGTTGTCGGAGATTTCACTCGGCGGATCGGCGACCCGAGTGGGAAGGCGTCGACGAGGGCGCTGATGAGCGCCGAGGAAATCGAGCGCAACATGGAGAGCTACACGGAACAGGCGTTCAAGATCCTCGATCCCGAGAGAACGGAGATCCGATACAACTCGGAGTGGCTCGGCAAACTGAGCTTCGCGGATCTGATTACGCTCACCGGGAAGTACACGGTTGCGCGGATGCTCGAGCGCGATGACTTCGCGAAGAGGTTTGCTTCGGAACGGCCGATCAGCATCCTCGAGTTTCTCTATCCGCTTGCACAGGCCTACGATTCGGTTGCCGTTCGTGCCGATGTGGAGCTTGGCGGAAGCGATCAGAAGTTCAATCTGTTGATCGGAAGGGACATCCAGCGGGAGTATGGGCAGCGGCCGCAGGTCGTGCTCACGGTTCCTCTTCTCATTGGGACGGATGGAGTGCGGAGCATGAGCCAAACCGTCGGCAACTACGTCGGACTCAACGAACCCGCACAGGAGATGTACGGGAAGATCCTTGCGATCCCCGATGAGCTCACGGGGAGCTACTTCGAGCAGCTGACGGATGTGACGGCGGATGCGTGGGAGACGTTGTCGCCGCGTGATGCAAAGCGTCTGCTGGCGCGAACGCTTGTTGCCCGGTACCACAGCGATGATGAGGCGTTGATTGCGGAAGAAGAGTTCGATCGGATTCACATCCGGCATGAGCGTCCCACCGACGTCGAGAGGCGGCAGCTTGAGCGAGAGGCCGTGAAAGACGACGGGACAGTATGGATTGTGGATCTGCTCGAGCGGTCGGGGCTCGTTGCCAGCCGGGGCGAAGCGAAGCGCCTGATCAAACAGGGTGGAGTTCGCATCCAGGAACAGACGGTGACGGATGTGAACGCAGATCTCGTGTTCAGTCCACCGATGCTTGTGCAAGTCGGCAAACGAAAGTTTGTCGAGTTGAGCTAGTCAGTGCTGCAGACATTGACCTAGTCAACTTGGATCGGTGTCTCGAAGAAGCAAGAGATGCTCCCCGAAGCCGCAATCCGAACGGGGTGACCGTTCGGAGGCGGCTCCGAGGAGCTGTGTCATGAACTGCCCGGGTGCGACGATCGGACGGACGAATCGTTGACGTCCTCTTCGGACTCTTCCGCGGATACGGATCGCTGGGCCGGTTCCTGCGGGGCGGGTTGGTCAGCTGGCTCATCCGCCGGAGCCTTGGCGGCTGGCGAAAGCCCGTCAACGATGAGATGGCTCGAGAACCGATCGGTGTCGGCGAGCAAGAACTCCGGCGTGGTTGCGAGAGCATCCACCGGACAGGCGTCGACGCATTGAGCGCAGAACGTGCAGCGTGCAACGTAGATCCGGATCTTCTTGTCTTCCGGCAGGAACTCGATGACGTTGGCTGGGCAGACGCGCATACACAACTTGCAGCCGATGCACTTGTCTCGATCGTAGGAAAGCTTGCCGCGCAGGTCGGCCGGTACGGGAACCGGCGGGTGAATCGATGCGTCGCCGGATGCAACCTTGCCGAGGAAACCCGTCACCGAACGCGGCATGTACTTCGCCGGGAACGGATTGGTCAACGGCTTGTGAAACAGCTGACGGAACAGCGTGGTGAGTATCACGGTTGCTCCCCTCCTATACGATTCGATCCAGTGCGAGAAGGATTAGCCCGAGGAAGGACAATGCGGTAACGGGAAACCAGAACAGGCGGGTTACCTGATTGATCTTCAAGCGAGCGAATGCAACACGCACAACGATGACAGAGACAAAGATGACGGCGAAGAGCTTGACCAGATAGAAGACGACGTCAACCAATCCGCCGGCAAACCCAGTCAGTCCGAAGACGTCGGCCAACCCATACGGAATGAACAACCCGACGATGAGCGATCCCATCACAACAAGCTTCAGGGCATCGGCCAAATAGAACAAGGCAAGGTTGCGGCCGGAGTACTCGGCGAGGATTCCACCGGCGATCTCCGTCTCGGCTTCAGGGATGTCGAACGGGATCTTCGAAAGCTCCGCCGGTGTGACGATCATCAGGCAAAGGAACAGAACCACAAGGCCGATGATCCCCAGGGGGCCGACGACCCCCCACAGAGGATTCGCAGCGAGCACGCCAAACGAGAAGACATGGCTCCCTGCCGGGAGGACCGTTGATAGCCGCCAGGCGAGTCCCACGAGCGTCACCGCGAGCGGGAATTCGTAGCTCATGAGCATCACCATCTCGCGTTGTGCTCCGACGGTCGCATACGGCGAGGACGCAGCGAATCCGCCGAGCATCATGGCGAGGGACGGTACAGCAAGCAGATACAGGACGAGGATCAAGTCGCCGTACCCTCCGAGCAGCGGGGCGAAGCCCCCGAGCGGCACATACAACAGCGCTGTTGCCGTGGCCCCAAGACAGACAACGGGCATCAGATTGAATAGCCATCCGACGGCCTTGTCAGGAACGATGTTCTCCTTGACCATGAGCTTGATCACATCGTAGAACGGCTGTCGCAGCGGAGGGCCGATCCGTCCCTGCATCTGCGCTGCGAGCTTTCGATCAAAACCCTTGTAAACCAAGCCGAGCAAACCCCCACCGAGGAGGATAAGAACGCCTTGCCAGAGTGCGTTGCCGATTGAGACGGTCATCCGCAGACCCTCCTTGTCTTCTCGCGCGATAGCCTGATAAGCTCCGCTTTCTGCAGCGTGTCCTGCCCACCGTGAGGATCGACAAGATGAACGCGATCCATACAACACATGCAGGGGTCGATCGAGGCAGCGATGATCGGGATATCGGCGATCTCGTCGCCGAGGAACTTCGGAACCCACGGCATCAGATTGGAGTACGTGGGGGCTTTCACCTTCCACACTGCAGGCTCTTCAACCCCGGCCTCGAGCCGGATGTAGTGGAACACCTCGCCGCGCGGCGCCTCGTGCCTTCCGATGCCTTCGCCTTCGGCCTTCTTCAGGGCGGCGAGTAGTGCGGGGATCTTGGGAATGGAGAGCAGATCGCCGCTAGGCATGGTTTCAAGGCAGTGCTCGATGATCTTGACGGACTGCGCTACCTCAAGAAGGCGGACGATGATGTTGTCGTACACATCGCCGACGGGTTCGGTTCCGTAGTCCTCGGGAGTGATCGCATGGAGATCCATGTCTGCGTAGGAGAAGTACGGCCAGTCTTGCCGAACATCTTTCTTCACACCCGAGGCGCGGGTGGTCGGACCGACGGCGCACAACGCGATCGCTTGCTCGTAGGTCATGACCCCGACGTTCCGCGTTCGCATCTCCACCGACTTATCGTGAAGGAACGCATCGATCAGCTGCTGTAGAGCCCCGTTGTAGTAGTCAATGGCCTCGTATGCAAGATGGGCCTTTTCCTCGGGGATGTCGCGGCGGACTCCACCGTAGATGGGGATCGCATAGTCGACCCTGTTCCCGGTGAGTTGCTCGAGGAGGTCCATCACCTTCTCGCGGACGTTCCAGGTCAGGTAGAGCAGGGTGTCGAATCCGAGTTCGTGTGCTCCGACGCCGGCCCAGAGAAGATGAGAATGGATTCGCTCGACTTCTCCGATGATGGTGCGGATCGCCTGAGCGCGGGGCGGAACCTCGATTCCGGCTGCCGCCTCGACCGCCTGCACGAGGGTCAACGGATGGGAGATCGAGCAGATGCCGCAGATCCTCTCCGATAGGTAGAGTGTCTGGATCAGATTGCGGCGCATGCCCATGTACTCGATCCCGCGATGAGCGAAACCCGGCTGGATATCCACACCGACAATCCGTTCCCCTTCGACATCGAACGAGAACCGGATCGGCTCCTTCAACGCGGGATGGGTCGGCCCGACCGGAATCGAATAGGAGGTCAGACCGCAGGTTCTGCTTTCTCCCAAGTCAAGGTTGATTCGTTCGTTATGCATCTCGGTTCTCCCACTTCACGAGTCGCTCGACCATGGTATCGGTCTCGCGCTGGCTCTCCTCGTCTCGCCGCCAAGGATGGATCTTCATGTCTGGCGGCAAGAAGAGATTGCGATCGTCGGGGATCCCATCGAACGTCACTCCGAAGAACTCGTGCTTCTCTCGTTCGGATGTCAGAGCTCCGGGGATCAGATCGGTGATGGTCGGCATGGTCAAGTCGCTCTTCGGAACGCTTGTCTGCACAGTGACGTTCAGCTCACCGAAGCGTGTTCCCCAACCCACCGTGAAGTGGTAATTGAGCAGGAGATCATCGGCGAGATCATCTCCGGAAATGACGGTCAGGTGTGGGGAAAACGAACCGAGAAGAGCAGCGATTGCATCGCGAAGCGCCGATCGCTCCACGTTGACCCAAAGGTCGGGATGGGTCCGTCCATCCACAGCAACGACGCGCTCGACAACGTGTGAATCGAGCAAACGTTCTTTCAGAGATGCTTGTAGCTTCTCCAGCACTTGATCGGGCTTCATTTGCTCACCCCCGCGTTCTCCAGCTTGGCCACGGCTTTGACAACGCCGTCAATGATCGCCTCCGGGCGAGGCGGGCAGCCGGGAACGTAGACATCCACCGGAACGACGTTGTCGATCGGACCGACAACGTTGTACGACTCATAGAAGACGCCGCCCGTCGATCCGCATCCGCCTACGACGACAACCGCTTTGGGATCCGGTGTCTGGTCGTAGATCCTCTTGAGTCGCGGGAGCATCGGCCGGGTGACGGGACCCGTGACCAACAGAACATCGGCGTGACGGGGCGTTCCGGTGAGCATGATTCCGAAGCGCTCGGTGTCGTAGCGCGGGGTAAGAGCTGCGACGATCTCGATGTCGCACCCGTTGCACGAACCGGTCGCGATGTGGAAGACCCACAGAGCCCGCTTAAACGATCGAGGTAATTGTGACATGGTTTCACCTACTCAGCACGAGGACGATGAAGACGACGCCGAGGGTTCCGACGAACAGCGCAACGTAGTCGCTGAGAACTCCGGTGTGGAACGCTCGCACACGTCGGTAGTAGGCGGAAAGCCCATCGACAAACCCCCAGTACAGGTGCGCACCGCGCACATGAAGGGCGGAAGCCTCCGGTTCTTCGTTTCCGGACAGGAAGGCTTTCGTCTGCCCTGTGTTCTTCTTGTACTGCTTGTTGCCGAAGCGGCGAAGGATCAGCGCTGCAGCAGCGACGCCCAGAAAGAGAAGCAGCCAGGCGATTGGGTTCCAGGCTCCGAAGCCTGTTGTGATTCCGGTCATCCTATCCTCCCATCCCGAGCATCACGGCCTGAATGTACGCGTCTCGCCCGTTCCACAAAGCGTTGGCAGCCGGAGTGACAATCTTGTCGACGAAGAAGCCGGGGAACAGGCCGAACGCGATGACGACGATCGCCAGCAGCCCCATCGAGACCAACATCGAAGCCGGGACCGACTGCGGTCCGCTCAATCGCTCGGGTCGGGGACCGAGGAAAGCGGCTTGGAACGCTCGAAGGAAGACAGCGAGGAGCAGGATGCTCGCCAGGATGGCGAGGATCGCGAGTACAGGCGAGAGTTTGAACGTGGATTCATAGATCATCAGCTTGGAGGCGAACCCGTTCAACGGAGGCATCCCCGCAAGTGCGAACGCACCGAGCATGAAGAAGGCCGTTGTCCAGCCCATGCTGTGAGCCAAGCCGCCCATTCCTTGAAGATCTCGGGTTCCTGCCTGGCGAATCACAACACCAGCGGCGAGGAACAGCAGCCCGATGCAGGCGGCATCGTTGATCATGTGGAACAAGCCACCCTGAAGCGCGACGAAGCCGAAATCGGACGGCTGCAGTTTCGTCATCGCAGCGAACCCGACCCCGACGGCGAGCATCATGTAGCCGATTTGGGACACGGCGCCGAACGCGATCAGCCGTTTGATGTCACGCTGGATGAGCGCCATGGTCACGCCGACGACAATGGTGGCGGCGGCGAGCGCGATCAGAATCCATGCGATCGACTGCGGGCTGTAGGCGTCTCCGTACAGGGTGAACAGGATACGAAACAGGCCGTAGAGACTTGCCTGACTGTTGGCGACAAGCACGATCGACGCTGCGCCGGGGGCTTCTCCGTAGGCATCGGGAGCCCACATGTGCATCGGGACGGCTCCTGCCTTCATGGCAAGACCGGTCAGCAACAGGCCGAGTGCGATCTTGTCCACCAGCGCCGTTCCTGATCCGATCATGGTTGCCAAGTAGGCGATGTTGAGCCCGCCGTACTGGGCGTAAAGAAGGCCGACGGCGAGCAGGACGAACAACCCCGACAGCGTGTACAAGGTCATCACCTTGAACGCGGCCTCTTGAGAACGTCCTCTCCACACACGGAACCCGACAAGACTGCATGCGGCGATCGATGTGATTTCGAGGAACACGAAGAAGTTGAACAGATCTCCAGTCAACTCCATGCCGAAGATGCCAACGATGAGCAGCAGCATCAGGCTGTCTTTCAGCGGACCGCCGGATCGCTCCTTCCAGTTGGAGGATGTGTAGAGAACCGCAGCGAGAGCGACGAGCGCGGTAATAAGGATCATGAACACGCTGAGACCGTCGACTTCGAACATGATTCGTATCGGCGCGACCATCCCGCTCGGGAGCGGCATGCGCCCGCCAAGCACATAGACGATCGGCGCAGCGCCGGCAGCATAGAACGAAGCGGCGAGATAGCCGGCGATGGCGGAGGTGAGCAGCGCGATGATGCCGACAAAACCGCGTCGGACATTCGCGCCCAGCTTCGCCAGCAAAGGCACGGCGAACGCCCCGAGCAGAGGCACAGCGACAAGCAGCACAGGAGCGTGGTGCAATAGAGCGTTCATCCCTTGAGCTCCTTTATCTTCTCGGCATCCAAGGTCTGGTAGTGTCGGTGGATAAACACGACGAAGCTCAACAGGAGCGCGGTGGTTGCCAGACCGATAACAATACTGGTCAGCGTCAATGCTTGCGGCGTCGGCAAGACACGGATAGCTGCCGGATCCGAATACGTGTAGATCGGTGCTTGCCCGGTGGCGCGGTAGCCGACGGTGACAAGGAAGAGGTTGACGCCGGTTTCGATGATCGAGACTCCGATGACCATCTTGATCAGGTTGCGCTTGAACAGCAGGGCATACAGACCCAGGACAACCAGAAGCGCCGATACGACAAACGGCATTTGCCCTAGCGTCATTCGACCGCCTCCTTGCGTGCGCCGATGATCATGACGATGAGGATGGACGCAATGCCGGTCATGACCTTCAATCCGACGGCCCAGTTCATCAACGGAAGCAAGCCTCCGCTGGCCAACACGGAGGGATCGGCTCCGCCGAAGACCGAGCCGGAGTTGGCGAGTAGGTTGTAGAAGAACGCTGTGCCCAACCCGGCAAACGCAAGGCCGAGAAACGCCAGTGCCCCGATCTCTTCAAGCGATTGAAGGAGGTGGCGATTGAGAACCCCCTTTAAGCCGGCCGTGCCGAGCGCCACAAGAACGAGGGCAAAGCCCGATGCGACGACAGCGCCGCCCTGGAATCCCCCGCCGGGGGTCAAGTGCCCGTGCATGATCACGTAGAATCCGAAAACAAGGATCAACGCGTAGACCAAGCGGGTTGCGGTCTTGACGATGATAGACATCCCACCGTTCATCGTTCGTCCTCCCGTACAGTCCGAAACAGCGCCAGCACTCCGACAACCGCGGCAAACAACACGGTCGCTTCACCCAGTGTGTCGAATCCGCGGTAGTCGAACACAACAGCGGTGACAACATTATTGGCAACGACCTCTGTTTGGCAGTTCGAGAGGAAATAGTCGTCCATCTCGGTATGGGATGGCTCGCCGAACGGCCGTATCGTTGTCGCGGCGACAACGAGAAACGCCGCTACAAGGAGGAATCCAGCAACGGTCAGTGCTCTTTTCATTGCTGTTCCTTTCTCCGAGTTCTCCGAAGTGCGATGATATAGATCGCCGTGGTCAGGGCAGCTCCGATTCCGGCCTCCGCAATCGCCACATCAGGCGCCTGAAGCAGGTAGAACTCCAGGGAGACAAGAAGGCTTGCACCGGCCAACGCGACCACCGAGGAAAGGAGATCGCGAAGCGTCACGGCGAGAACGGCGCCGCAGACAATCAACAGCAATGTGACAATCTGCAGGATCGTTTCAGCGATCATGAGTCTTCCTCCAATCGATCCACAACGGCCTGCGCCGGCTTGATTCCGCTGCGGTACGCAGCGCGAGCGATCGCGTGAGACCCTGTTGGGTTGGTGAGAAGAAGTGCGACCAGCGCGATGATCGAATGGATCGCCAGGGTCTGGTAGGCGGCTCCGCCGCGCGCAAACCCGTAGACGATGACGGCTGCCGTCGTGAAGATCGAACCGAACGTCGTGCACTTGGTCGCGCCGTGGAGGCGTGTGTAGACATCCGGGAACCTAATGAGTGCTACGGAACCGAGCACGCTGGCGGCAAGCCCGATGCCGAACAAGATATAGATCAGAATGGTCATGGGCTTCTCTCCAAGTAGCGGGCGATGTACAGCGTCCCGACAAACGAAAGCAGTGCATAGATGATCGCAACGTCGACGAACACAACTTGATCGAACGCCGCGCCCAAGACGATCATTGCAGCGACGATCATCGTGTTGATCGTGTCGAGACCGACCACACGATCGGCGATTGTTGGTCCAAGACCGATCCGTGCAAAGCTGATGATCATGCACAGCGACAACACGGCGGCCACGGCAAAGAATGCAACCGAGGAGACGATCATTCCGTGATCCTCCTTGCCCACGCCTCAAACGATCCGCAGACCTCCCTAGAAGACGGCTCGGTGTTGGATACGTTGATCCAGTGCACGTATAGCGCGTGACTCTCATCGTCCAGATCTACCGAAAGCGTTCCCGGGGTGAGCGTGATGGAATTGGCCATCAACGTTCGGCCGAGATCCGTCGACAGTTCCGGCGTCAGCTTGACGATCCCCGGGCGGATCTTCCCCGTGATGATTCGATAGGCGACGTCCAAGTTGGCGCGCGCCATTGCGAATAGGAAAGGTCCGCACAGGTACACGAGGAACAGCAGCCCCCGATGCGGGTTGAACATCCGGAGCATGGCATGGCGTTCTTTGCGATCCTTCGAGAATACGACGTTTCGAGCGACGACCCCCGTCAACACGGCTAACACGGCGCCGGCTACGAGTTCCTCTACGCTCCACAGCCCCACCGTACCGCTAGGGAGAGTCAGCAGGAGATATGCCGCGAAGGCAACAACCGATGTAGCCAGGAATACAAGCATGTAACCCCCTCCAAGATGAGAGCAGCGTAAGTGTGCTCAGGACCTCTCCCGCGAAACGTAACATATTACGCAAGTGGCGCGCGGCGAGTCAACCGTGAGTGCGTTCCGGACGGATCATTCGCCAAGAGACGGACGCCAGCCCCACAGCAGGCAATGCTCGTCCTTGCGGAGGACGGATGTCCATTCATGACGCGGAGCTGCGCCGCGCAAGACACACGGATTGCGCTACGGTTAGGAGTCAGATTCTCGCAGTTGGTTCGCTGCGTTGAACCGCCGGATCGCCATAGCCGGTACGGCACAAGAAGGCGCTTTGTGACTGCAACGAGGGGGGATCATGCGTCGTGCGACCATCGCTCGTGAGTTGATCATCTCTGCGCCGAACGCACCGGGGATTCTCGCTGAGATTACAGGCCGCCTTTACCAGATGGGGATCGCAATCATCGCGGTCACAATTCAGGTCATGGAAGATCACGCCACCGTCCGGTTGCTGACAGACAACGAGTCGTACGCCGCCGAGGCGATGCAAGGCCTGCAACTCCCGCTTGATCATCGAGATGTGGTGATTGTGGACCTTCCCAACCGGCGGGGGTTCCTCGGGAAGCTTGCGGACGCTCTCAGCCGTGAAGGAATCGACATCCTTGATCTGTATCTCACGGTGGCCAGAGGCGCGACATCCGCCCTTCTTGTCTTCACGTGCTCACATAACGGAAAAGCCGTGCAGATGTTGAGGGGGCACTAGCAGGTCGGCAACGGCTACGTATCGTCTGCGCCTGCGTGAGGGGATGATGACGAGTCGACGTTCACCGTCACCGTCACCGAGTCCGAGGCTCCATCGTTATCGATAACCGTCAGTGTGACCGGGTATGCACCCGGCGCGAGGAAACGATACTCTACGGATTCGCCGGTTGCATCAGGATTTCCGTCCCCATCCAGATCCCATTCATAGACGACGATTTCGCCATCGAAGTCGAACGACCAGCCTCCATCGAGGAAGACCGTGTCTGCTGTGGATGCAGGATCGGGGGAGGCTGTGAAATCGGCGAACGGGGGTTGGAACGTGATGACGAGTTGACGAGGGCGGATCCACCCGCGGAAGTCGACCCCGGAAACGGAAGAGGCCCCCAAGGAAACGCTTGCGGAATCCGGAGACGTGAGTTGAAACCGTTCCGGCAAAGACGCAGCATCAACGGCGATCACGTAGTTGCCGGGTGCAAGACGAGAGAACTCGTACACGCCGGATGGAGAGCTTCGCGTTTCAAGAACGGCTCCGTCCTCCGAAGTAAGAGTGATCCGTGCGCTTTGAACGCCTGTTGCGGTCTGCTCAGTTGCTGTGTTTTCGGCGGTCACGAGCACCGAGCCGCGGATACGGAGCAAAGGGCGGAGCGGGATATCGACGAAGCGGCGCTCACCGCCGACCAGATCAACTTCGACCGGCGCATCAAGAACGGCGTCTTGCGGCGGCTCGGAAACGGAGACCTGATAGCCCTGCGGTGGAAGGGCAGCGAAGCGGAACCGCCCCCACCTGTCGGATGAGACGCGTTGCAGGCCGTCTCCGATGGAGAGGATCACCGCTTCGAGCGGTACATCTCCGCCTTCCCCCGACGGACCGACATCGTAGACGCCGTTCCCGTTGATGTCAACGAAGACGCGACCTTCGAGCAGCCCCGAATCCGACGCGAACGGCACCGGGAGGTTGATGAGGCCGGTAACCTCCAGTCCGAGCGAAAGCTGCGGGGCGGGATCGTCGTTTCGGTTCCAGGTGAGCCCCACATCGAAGACGAGATCCAGTGTCTCCTTCGGTGCGAAGCGGATAGACAGGGTCAGACCGCGTTCATCTTCGGATGATGTTCCCGAAAGCGTGCCGCTCAGGGGGGAATCCTCGCATTCGACGAGCAACGACATGCGGCTCGCCCCGCCAAGCCTGTCTCCGGTTTGCGGGCTGACAGCGGTATCGAACACCGCCGACGCGGTGATCAGCCAAGGCTCAGCGAGGACCCCGAACTCCTGGACGATATTCCACTCGCGGAGGCGGTAATCGAACGTCCGATCCCACTGATCGGTCCGTTGCACAAACGATCGGAATGGGACCGATGTCTTCGACTGCGCGACGGTGACGGCGTAGCTTGCACGGAGCTGGTCTTCGGCCGGGTCGATGGTACGAAGCCTCTGCAGATCGGCGACGGCTGTGATCGCGGGAAGAACCTCCGCAAGGAAGAGATCCAATGTGAGGCCGAATCGATCGGTCAGCGTTGTCACGCGGGAAGGATCGTGTTCCACGTTGGATCGTTCGTGCGTGTAGGACATCCCGAATGAGAGAGCGTCGCTCCGGTAGCGTTGATTCAGTCCGTATCCTGCGCGATCGGAGAGGCCGAACGGGAACGCTCCGCCGACCCGGTACGCGTCAAGCTCGATGAACGACTCTGCAACGTCACAGCGAATGGATCCGATCGTTCCCCAGGACGTCTTGGCGTTGTCTTGCCCGAGGGCCGCCTCGCACTCGATCGACCAATCCGCTGCTGCGATCGTGCGTCGGGCGGTGTCTTCTCCCGGGAGGGAGCCGGTTCCGCGTACGAACACCGACACGGACGATGCCTGAGAGAGCTCGGTGCGCTCCTCAAGGTAGGCAGCTCCCGCCTGGAGCAGCTCGGGACCGAACGCCGCCACCGCTCCCGCGGTTGCCTTCGCCGGCTCCACTCCGACCACTGCGAGTGCATCCACGAATGGGAACGCAAACGAAATCCTTGCGCCTGTCACCGCTGCCGACAGCAGCCCTGTCAGCGATGCAGAGATACTCCCGATCTTCATCGATACGGGGGGCGCCTCATAGCCGACAAGGAACGACGAGATGGAGACAGGTTGCGGTCCGAGTAGCGACTCAAGGCGGAGCCGGAACATCAGTTCGTTACCGGAGAGCCGCTTGTCGCAGGCCAAGGAGAACGATGTTTGCGGTGTTTCCGGGCTTGCCGGCAAGGGGAACCCTCTGCTCGATGCGATCCCGATGGTGATCGGTAGAACGGTGGCAATGGATGATGGGACGCGGCTAGGATCCGGGGGAAGCACGGTGATGTCCACGAAACCCTGCGCCACAACCTCCGGGTGGATCGTCGACTGAGCCACAACGGGAATGAGGAGACGTCCGGAATCAACCGATGCGTCCACGTGGATGACGAACTCGACGGTGAGAGCCTCTCGGGGCGAGAGGGTTGCGAAGCCGGGCGCCCCTTCGATTCGAACCCCGCTCGGGGGCGATAGAACCAGTTCGACTTGCTCCTGAACGTTGCCGAGGTTGGTGACGCTGACACGGGCCGACGCCGAGTCGCCGGGGAGGACCGTGAGCGAACTCGAGTCAACGAGCAGTTCGGAGATCGGAACGATAGTGACGGGGGCGATCGTGCGGATCGGTTCATGCGTCGAACCTGGAACGGGAGAAACAGGTTGGATGACGAGGACCGGCTCGTAGTCCCCGGCGAGAGCCGTCGCCGGAACGGAGACGGTAACAAACAGAAACGACTCCTGCTCGGGGCCGATGTTCATGGCTGCGGGAACACCGAGTTCACGCCAACCAACCGGCAATTCGACAGAGATCTCGATCTCAACGGGTGTGGAATCGTTGTTGCGGATTGAGAAGGCGTGGGTCACGAGCACTCCTGCTGCGGACTCCTTCGTAGGCGAAAGACGCTCGACATCGAGATGCGTTGCCAGCAACGAGATGCCGATCGATACGATGAAGAACGTTGAGATGATCATCGGACGTGTCAGACGAAGCATGGTGGGCCTAGCGTATCCGCCGATCGTCGGCGGCGTGGGGTCGAGATGGAACTGAGTTGGAGTCGTTTGTCTTGTCAGCGCGTTGTGGATGGTCGATTGGGATGAGGGCTCTATCGAATGCGGAACGTCCGCACGCCGCCGGCGAGTTCGGCGCTTCCGAAATCCACGCTGACAATCGCCTGGTAGATGCCTGGAGGCAACGGAGGGTCGGGCAGATCGATCGAGGTGGCGCGATGAGACCCCGGAAGAATCTGAAGGCTGTCGAAGATCGCTTCACGTACGACGTTTCCCTCGACATCGACGATGGTCACGTTCCCGATCGCCGTCAGCAGCGTATTCCCCGTATTCGCAAACTCGAACGACACACTCGGCGGCTGGCTATCCTTTGCGTCGATGGCAACGGCAGCGACCTGCCCCGATGGATTCTGCGTACCCGGTATCGTCACGAACACCTTGATCGCTGTGCGGTAGATGCTGACCAATTGGGCGCCTTCGACCGTGGAGACCGATGGCTCGGCCTGGATGAACAACGCTGACCACGTCGTGCCGGAGGCGTCCTCCGGGGTCGAGATCACAAGTTCGAGAGATCGCTGTTCGCCGGGAGCCAGTGTGAGCGAGCTTTCGGTGAGGCTGATCCAGTCGATGTTCGACTGGTTGACCGTCGCGAACTGCCAGCCGTTGAGCGGGTCCGCCGTGACGTCAACGCTTCGGGAGAAGACTTCGTAGACAATCAGAGATGTGCAATCCTGGTGACAAGTCACGTCTAGGGTGACCAGGACATCCCCGGAGCTGCCGCTCTCCGGGACGGCGATCGTCCTTGTCGCCGTGATCGGGAAAGGGGTTGACGAACCGGATGAGCCGATGAGCGGCTGTGTACCGGGGCCGGCGAGCGGCTGTGGGCGATCGGACGTCAGTGTCCCTTGCCACCCTTGAGCTTCGAAGAAATCGACCACATCGACGTCATCGAGATCTTGTGCCGCAATGCGGTAGCGGATTTGGAGGGTCGTTCCGGCCGGAACCTGTTCCGGATGGATCCATCGAGCTCCATGTGCCGGGATGGACCAATCGTAGCTTCCATCCGGGTTCCGCAGCCATTCCCCGACATGCACGTCGAGCGTTTCCGGCTGATCGGTGTCGTTGAGAAGCAGGATCTCGTACGTTTCGATGCGGGCGGCGGATTGCTCGAGATGAAGCGATGCCGGCAGAACCTTGAACGCCATGCACGAAGTGCTCGCGGTAAGCAAGATGACAACTGTGAGCAGAGCGATGCAAACCTCTGTTCGACGTCCCATACATCCCCCCTGTACGGATTGAGCCCTGCCGATTATACGCAAGAGAGAGGCGCTTGCCGGAATGTCTAGAAAGGGCTATGGTGTGGTAGAATTTCTGTATCAAGGTGTTGTGCGTTCGCGAAAAGGCAAACCTGCCGCGAGGCAGGGACGCAAAGTCACGGGCCTCCATGCGTGAGGTGGCCGGGCCACCGAAGGACGGTGATCGGGTTGAAGAGAGGATGGATTCAGGCCGTCTGCATCCTCTTCATACTTCTTTCCGTTACGACCGTTGGGATAGGCGCTGATGTCTCCGTCTCCTATACGGTTCTTCCATACGTTGCGTTGTCGGGTTCAAAAGGCGACTATGCGCCGCACGAGCAAGCGTTGCTGGTGTTCCCCTCGATTACGGATTCCGATTGGGAGAGCGGTTTCGCGCAACGTGTCGAATCGGTCGATCTGACGGTGATCGCAAACACATCTTGGACCCTGACAGCGCAGCTTCTTTCTCCGGCTCGGGCGATCGGAAGCGAAGGCGCTCTTGGCGGAACCGCCGCCCTCTCCTGGGCGACACGACCCAACGGCGTATATACGGAGATTGCGCCGGGAGCTACGGGGATTCCACAAACGGTCTCCTTCGGAGAACGAGGATCGCATCAGCTTTCGCTTTGGTATCGCGTCGATCTCCAGCCGTTTCAAGCCGATGCAGCGGAGATCGAGGCGGTCGAGGCGGTCATCGTCTATACCGTGGTCGCCGAGTAGGCGAGCCTTGATGCCGCTCGTACGCGCCGAAGCCTAGGATCACACGGATCGAGCTTGCGGGTACATGCTTGCTGTGGTCTCTCCTGCTTCGGGGATCCCTTAGGGGAAAAGGTCCTTGTACACGGTTTCCTGGAGTTCGCTAAGACGTTCAATGGCCGTGGCGATTCGGATGCGCAACTCAATCGGAAGAGGCTCCGGGTGGCGGTTGCGGATCCTGTCCAATCGGATTTCGGGAAACGGATCATGGCGCCGCTGTCCTTCATCCAGGGATACGTACCGCAGGGATTCACGG
Organism: uncultured Thermotogae bacterium; assembly: GCA_964554715.1. GTDB lineage: Bacteria > Bipolaricaulota > Bipolaricaulia > UBA7950 > UBA9294 > RXOA01. The sequence continues at coordinate 20,583 of CAZKPU010000024.1, forward strand.
GCACGAAGGATTTCGGCGAGGGCTTGCTCGGTGAGGTTGATCCGACCCGATAGCTCGTTGAGCGTAGGCAGACGGCCGTGCTCCGAGCGGAACTTCCTTTCCGCTTCGTCCACCTGGCGGTTGATATCCACCAGCCAATGGGGAACCTTCGGTTTTGCGACGTGATCTCGCACGTGCTGACGAATTTCGCCCTTGATCAAGTTGGTCGCATAGTCGCGGAAAGGCTTGCCGTGGGACAGCCGCCAGTTGCAGACGGCGCTCAGCAGTCCCAGGTAGCCGGCGCGGATCAACGCCTCTCTCGGGAAACCGGTCGGCGGCAAGTGATGGTCGACGATCTCATCGATCCACGGCGTAGCATGAGCAAGGATCTGCTCCTGGAGCCGACGAACCAACGCGGAATCCGAAGCGACTTCGAGTTGCTGAAGAAGGTCTTCGAGATCCTGTGAAGCGTTCGGCTTCGGAGGCTCGTGGTTGAGAGAGTGCATAGCTAGAACGCCAATGAGAAGCCAAACATCAGTTCAATGAGACCCGACATATCGAACCGGACGGCCGTCGACAGAGTGATCCCGGAGAAGGTCACATGGGCGCGGAGACACTGCTCGTGGAATCCGAGGGCGTCAAACGCCGTCAGGCTAGTGATCGTCGCCGGTCCGAGTTCAGCCTCGATCCCAAGCTGCAGCATCTCGAACAGGAACGTCGAATCGAAGTCCAGAGATCCTGTCCAGAGCGCTCCGAGAAGTTCGATCCCAAGGCCGAAACGCTGGGATTCGAACTGAACCGGGAGGGCGGCAGGAGGGGTGGGGGCGGCGAAGGTTGTGTGAGACGTGAAGCGAACCGGGAATACCTGGAGGTCCACCACCAGCGAGATCTCATCGACCGTCAGAGGAATGTCCAGTGCCAGTGCGAGAAGAAGAGCGATCTGTGGGTCGTCGAACCGGAATCCGAACTCCACGGTCTGTCTGGAGATCCCGGTCCATGTGAACTCCGTTGTACTCGAGAGAAGCAGGCCGAACGATGAAAATGTGAGTTGAAGATCCTGTTCCTCGAAGTAGAAGTTCGGGACGACGGTCGGATCTGCCGGGGCAGCATCGGTACAGAGGCTGTCGACATGATCGAGCAATTCGAGCAGCTCGGCCGAATGAGGAGTTGCCGACACATCATGGCTTGCGAGAAGCCCCGTCGCTCCGAACCCCGTCAAAGACAGAACGGAAACACCGAACTCGAAGGATGTTCCAAGCTCGAGCACGCCGGCCATGCTGTACACCGCTGGGGGTGTGGTGCCGATGTCGCTGAGAATCAGATCGATTCCGCAGAAGATCCCGAGAAACTCCATGTCCATACCCAGTTGGTTCCAGGAGAAGACCGGATCGAAGTCGATCCGCTCTGTCAGACTGACGGCACCCAAGGCGACGCCGAGGATCAGTCGTTCCGATTGGAAGCCCGACAGACTGAACTGCGTCTCTGAGGCAAGTGAGAACCAGCCGAGTTGGGCGGCAAGCGACAGTTGCGCTGCGATGTCGTACGAAAGAGGAGGAACCGGAGTCAATGAAACGTCAAAGCCGACGGTTCCACTGAAATCGGAGATTGATACCACGGCTGGATCGACGTCCATCTCGCCCCAGCCGACGACACTCACTGCGGCCAACACGACTGCGACAGCCGCCCACGTTGTGAACCTGCGTGCCGACATCCTACCTACCTCCTCTTCTCCCTAACAGCGCGGCAATTCACCGCCAACAAGCGTAGCCGGTGTTCGGGTTCGGTTGCGGGAAACCTGAGAGGGAAGGGGCGTTGGTTTGTCCGAAACGGGTGGGACAGCTGTCGCATATACCACCCGCTTCGGACAGGGAAACTTCAAGCTAGCGCTGGATCTCCATCTTCGAGAGAACCAGTCCGGTGAGGAGTTTCGGATAGAAGTCCGTGGACTTCTGTGGCATCTTCTCGCCGTGATCGGCAATGCAGCGCACCTGTTCGGGAGTGGTCGCGTTCAACAGAATCAGCATCTGCTCTGCTCCTTGGGCAACACGTGCCTCTCCATCCGTGGGATCCACGGTGTAGGTTAGGTGCGTCTGCTCTTCGAGAGCCTTTGCATCGATCCCGAGAAGATCATCCAGAACGGCTGCGTGAAGAATCGATACATCGAGGGCCTTGTAATCCAACGAAGCGGTTCCGGGAACAACGGATGCAACATCGGTTCCGTCGGGCAGCGCGAGCACGGCCCAACGATCCTCCGTGAAGCAAGCGAACGCATGGCCGTCGCGATGATCGGAAAGCACCTTCATCGCTTCATCGCGAGTGGAGACATCGATGACGGTGAACCGCGCTGCCGCGCGATCGAAGAACGAACGCGTCTTCTCTGAAGAGACGCCGTGCACGAGACGATGGATCGGGCGAATCGTCATGCCCGGCTCGTCGATGTTGAACAGCGTCATCATCCGGCAATCGAACGACTCCGGTGCGGCAGGGCGCCAGCCCTTGGCCTGGCACTCACGCATGTAGTTCACTGCCGTCTCGTAGCGATGGTGCCCGTCGGCGATATACAGCTCTCTGCTCGAAAGCGCTTCCTGAACGATGCGGATGGTCTCCGGCGAGGTAATGCTCCATACCTGATGATGATTTCCGTCTCCATCACGGGCTTGGATCAACGGAGTCTCGCCGCGGATTGCGTCTTCAACGGCGCGATCAGCGGATCGCTCGGGGTCGGAGTACAGCATGAAGATGTGTCCGAAATTGGCTTCGGTCGCCCGCATGAGACGAAGCCGGTCCTCCTTGGGGCCGCGAAGGGTCTTCTCGTGAGCATGCACCTTCTCCGGCTCCAACTGTCCGAGAGCGATGATCCCCTTGCGGATGAAGGTTCGCCCAGCGAACGTGTACTCCTGGTGATACGCGTAGATCGCCGGCGTCTCATCACGGATCAAGACGCCTTCCTGCAGCCAAGACGACAAGGATGCCGCCGCACGGGAGTAGACGTTCTCGGCATCGTTGTCCGATGGCTGGGCTTGTCCCTTGATGATCCGCACGATGTTGTTGGGATGGCGGGCAAGGCAAGCTTCCTGGACGTCCGGGTAGACGCGATCGTACGGGGGGGCAACGACGTCGCTGATATCGGAGACAACGTGAGGGTTGTAGCGGACCCCGCGGAATGGGATTACGTGCGCCATGACTGCTCCTCTCTTTCCATTCTAGGCCGAGGCCTCGCGTGCAAATTCGATCACGATGGCTGCCGCTTCGCTTCCTACGCGAGCCTGTGCTTCCTTGGTGGATGCGCCGATGTGCGGCGTGAGGGAAAGCGCCGGCTGTTCGAGCAGAGGAGCTTCGGTCGCCGGAGGCTCCTGAGCGAACACATCCAGCGCCGCTCCGGCAAGCTTTCCGGAGGACAACGCGGACGTGAGAGCCGTCTCGTCGACAACGCCTCCGCGTGCACAGTTGACAAGGAACGCACCGTCTTTCATCCCTGCGATTTCGTCGGATCCGATCGTGGCTCCGCGCTCGGGATCGAAGGGGATATGCAGCGAAACGAAGTCACTGCGAGCAAGCAGATCCGCCAGGTCGGTCATCTCCACGAGACCGGGCAGCGGCGATTCATCGACAAAAGCATCGAAGGCGATGACGTTCATCCCCAGGGCCACCGCTTTTGTAGCCAGCAGCTGCCCGATGCGTCCGATACCGATGATGCCGAGGGTCTTGCCGTCGATTTCAACGCCCTTGAGCACCTTCTTGTCCCACTTGCCTTGCTTCATCGAAACCGTACCCCGCCCGATGTTGCGGGCCAGAGAGAACATGTGTCCGAGCGCGAGTTCGGCGACCGAGTTCGAGCTTGCACCGGGCGTGTTTCGAACGGCGATCCCTTTGGAGCGGGCATACTCGACATCCACATTGTCCAGGCCGACGCCGGCACGAACGATCAGCTTGAGGCGGCTCGCTGCATCGATGATCGGTCTTCGAACCTTCGTGGCGCTACGGACCAGGATCGCATCGTACGACGGAATCTCCGCGATCAGCTGATCCACCGTGAGGTCGGTCTTCTCGTCTACGGAGAGGTTTGCGTTGCGCATGGCCAGAACAGCATCGGGAGCAAGCGGATCGGATACGAGAACCTTGAACGGCATGTGTGTCTCCTTCCGGCCTACAGGCCGAGTTCTGTCTCGATGACGCGCAGCAGCCCTTCGATCTCGTCGACGTGGGTGTCGCCCATATGCGCGATGCGGAAGGTCTTGCCCTTGATGTCACCGTAACCGTTGGAGATCCGGATGCCGTAGTTCTCGACCAGAGCCGCGATCAGTCCGGGAACGTCGATGTCCTTCGTGTTCTTGACGCATGTCAACGTCTTTGACCAGTAACCTTCTTCCGGGTAGATGTCAAAGTGCTTCTTGGCCCACGTCTGAACGAGACTCGCCATCTTGCTGTGGCGTGCGAACCGGTTCTCGATGCCTTCCTCGAACATGTCATCAAGCTGTGCGTTCAGCGCATACATGTGGGGGATCGCGGGCGTCGAAGGGGTTTGGTTCTTCTTGTGCGACTTGTACATGTGCTTCAGGCTGAAGTAGTAGCTGCGCGGGGGGACCGTTTCAGCTCGGGCGAGCGCGCGTTCACTGACCGCTGCAACCGCAAGACCCGCAGGAAGCGCGAACGCCTTCTGGACACCGGCGAGGACGAAATCGATCCCCAGTTTGTCGGTTTCAATCTTGGCCCCGGCCATTCCGCTTACTGCATCCACGAGGAGGAAGACGTCTGGATACTGCCGGACCACTTCGGCGATCTCTGGCAACGGATTCATCATCCCGGTCGACGTTTCGTTGAACACCAACGTCACGGCATCGTACTTCCCGCTTCGAAGCTGTTCATCGACCATCTCCGGCTTGATGGCGACGTCCCAGGGTAGCTCGAATGTGTCGCAGGGAACGCCGTTTCCAGCGGTGATCTGATGCCATCGCTTCGAGAAGGCTCCGTTGACGAGGTTCAGGCAGCGCTTCTCGACGAGGTTCGTCACCGCCGACTCCATTGCGCCGGTCGATGAGGAAGTGTAAAGGAGAACAGGGTTTTCTGTGTACAGGAGGGCCTGGAGTTTCGACTGGATCTCCGCGTACAGCTGCGAGAATTCGGGAGCCCGGTGGTGGATCTGGGGGGTGGAGAGCTCCTTAAGAATCTCCGGCCGAACCTCGGTCGGTCCGGGGGTGAAGAGACGATTGTGCATAGCGACCTCCTCGGGTCCGCGATGTAGTGTGTGGCAATGTCGGCGAATGATATCCAACCGACCATGAGCTGCGCAATGCGGGAACTGTTGAACAACAGGGTCTCACCGTCGCTGCCCCGGGATTGCCCCGGAAGACGCGTCCGGCTACGGTACAATGGGAAGGGAAGGAAGAAAGGAGTGGTTATGAGTCCGGGATATATCGTACTCATCGTGGTTGTGGTGATCGGCGGATGGGTTGTCCTCGCCTACAACGGACTGATTAGGTTGCGGATCAGAGCTGAAGAGGCGTGGCGAGATATTGACACCCAGCTCAAGCGAAGATGGGATCTGATTCCGAACCTGGTCGCCACCGTCAAGGGATACGCG
>CAZKPU010000025.1:0-25542 GCA_964554715.1 uncultured Thermotogae bacterium
CGGCGAGATCGGCCCCGGAAGCGACGAGAAACTCGTTGCTGTCACCCAACGGTTGCTTGACACAGGGTTGATCGGCGGTGAGGAGGTCGGTGTCTTGGGCCTGCTTTCCATCGAAGAGATCATGGAATCCGAGGAGACACGGCTGTGTGGAGCGGATATCCAAGCCCGCATCGGAGCTTCGTTTTCGCTGCTGCCGGTGTTCCGCGTCTCTGCCACCGGAAACGTGTTGGCTCAATATGCGATTGCTCCTGATCCGGTATCACAGCTTGATTCCAGCCTTGAGGCGAAATTCCGACTCGCGGATCCGGAGCAGTTTCATGCCCGAGCAACGGCCTCCTACAATCGCCGCTTGCCCGATGGCTGGACGGCGCGGGCATCGTATCGTCTTGAATTGGATCGGATGTGGAGCACAGCCTCCGAAACACTGATATCGCAAGCAGCTTCGGCAAGCCTGACGACGCAGATTCTCGGATCGATGGGTTTGAGTCTTGTCGGGAGCGTGCAGCATGAGCTCGGAGATGAGGAAATCACGATCTCCCTCGCTGCCTACGTCGAGGCGGATCTTCTCTGATGGCAGATCATGTGGTGCAAGCCGTTGGGTTGACCAAGAGATTCGGGAAAAGGCTGGCGCTCGACAATCTCTCATTGACGGTGACGCAAGGGCAATTGTATGGTCTCGCAGGTCCCAACGGGGCCGGCAAGACCACTCTCATCCGGACCCTGTGCGGTCTATTGCGGCCGGATGCCGGCGAAGCGAGGCTTTTGGGATGGAAGATGCCGAGCACCCGGGTTCGATCTCAGCTGGGATACATGCCTCAGGATGTCGCGGTTTACGAGGATTTGACCGTCATCAAGAACCTTGAGTACTTCGGGAGTTTGTACGATCTCAGTCGCCCTCAAATCCGTGAGCGCTCCGCTGAGCTTCTCCGTCTGGTCGATCTGACAGACCGAAGGCGACAACGCGTTGGCACACTGTCCGGAGGAATGAGGCGTCGCGTGTCACTGGCGATCAGCTTGCTTCATAAGCCACGCCTCGCGTTTCTCGATGAGCCAACTGCGGGCGTCGATCCCAAGCTACGCCGATCGTTCTGGGATCACTTCAACTCGCTTGCCGATGAGAACGTTAGCCTCATCGTCACCACCCACCTGGTGGAAGAGGCACAGCGATGTCATGCCGTGGGGTTCCTCAATGCAGGGCGATTGCTGACCGAGGGAACACCGCAGGAAGTGCTTGAGGAGACGGGAGCACAGAGCCTCGATGATGCATTCATCGTGCTTCAAGAACGCGGGGAGCGATCCTGATGAAAAGCTTCGCCGTCGCGAAGAATGTGCTGCGGAGGATCCTCGGGGACGCACGCACAATGGCGATGATCATCATCCTTCCGATGTTCTTCGTTCTGCTGTACGGGAACTCTTTCTCAGGATCCTACAACGCTCTTTCCATCATCATTGTCAATGACGATAACGGACTCGCTTCGGTGCGGACCGCTGAGGTTGGACGCGTCACGATCGCCGTGAACCTCGCGCAGGAGTTCATCGCCCAACTCGATCCGAGCATCTTCCAGATTGAGTCGAGTGACGATCCTGAGGCAGCGGCAGCTCAAGTCGGAAACGACGGCGTCCTGGCATCGCTCGTTTTCTCGAGAAGTTTCTCCAACGCTGTCGTCAACGAAGCGCTGATCGCAAGCGGCGAACGCCTTGAAACGCTGGAGGGGCAAACCGTGACGCTTCTTCCGTCCGAGCCGGTGGAGGGATCATCTACATCCATGGTGATCGATGACTCGAACCCGCTCATCGCCGAAGCGATTCTCAGCGCATTTCAGTCGGCATTCGCGCAGGTTCTCGCCACACAGCAGACATCGATCACCGCCGACGCCCTCCTCGACATTCGCCCTTTGTACGACGGCGAAATCCGCATTCTTGACTTCACAGCACCGGGGATCATCGGATTCGCCATGACCCTGATCACGGTGCTTCTAACAGCAATGTCCGTGGTTCGCGAGCGAACGACAGGAACGCTGACACGAGTGCTGATCGCGCCGGTCAGCGCATGGGAAGTGACGCTCGGTTACACGTTTGCGTTCAGTGTCATCGCGCTGTTTCAGGCAGCTGAGCTGTTTCTCACTTCCTCGCTGCTCTTCCACGTTCGGTTTGTCGGCAGTCTGTGGATCGTGGCGTTGGTGATCCTCCTGTTCACGATCACGTTGCAGGGGATCGCCACCTTGATTTCCACGCTTGCCAGGAATGAGGCTCAGGCGATGCAGTTCGTGTTGTTTCTCGTGATCCCCTCCATCATGATCAGCGGCGTGTTCTGGCCGCTGGAGGCGATGCCGGCAACCATCCGCCCGCTCTCCTATGTGAGTCCGCTGACGTATGCCAACGAAGCGCTGCGCGATGTGATGCTCACCGGAGCGGGCATCGCAGAGATCCGCTTCGAGCTCGTTGTTCTCGGGGGATACGCCCTGGTGATGCTGTTGCTCGCAGTCCTCTCCATGCGTCGGCAAGCACACACCGCATAGCCTGGCTCACGAAGAGCCGTCCATGGGATCCCGGATGAGACGATAGTGGCGTTGTCGCCCTGACACGTAGGCTCCGATACGGTGTATGGAGTGGAGACGGGAGGGACGGATGCCCCAACGGAAGATTCGGCTTGAGCCATGGAAGCAAGCTCGAACGTTCCTCCAGCACCATGCAAGGCCGCTGGAGTGGCAGCTGTTTCGATTCCGGTTCGAGGAAGGCGACCCGCGAGATGTTCTCGATGCCCTCGAGCCGTTCGCAAATCCGGACGGTGGATTCGGAAACGCTCTGGAACCGGACGTTCGAACGCCGTCCTCCTCTGCACTGGCAACGGCGTTGGCGCTTCGCATCCTCGACGAACTCAAGTCGGATATCGTCGGTGACCGCATCCGCACCACGATTCGCTACCTGATCGACACCTTCGAGGACGATCTGCTGGGATGGAGGGCCGTTCCGACGGATGCGAACGCTCACCCCCACGCTCCATGGTGGCACGACAAAGACGGTCGTCTTCTCAAAACGTTTGACGGCTTCCGCATCATTCCCCGCGCGCTGATCCTTGCGCTGCTGCATCGACACCGCGATTCCGTCCCCGCCGGTTGGCTCGATCGGCTCACCGATGCAACGCTATCTCACATCGATTCGCTTGATGTTCTCGGTGAGGGCGGAGGCAGCGACCTCGAGTACGTGTCGTTCCTCGCCGAGACCCCTGGTGTCCCCGGACAGGAGCGCCTGATCGCTCGCGTCCGTCAAGCGGTCGCCGGGACCGTGTCCCGCGACCCTTCGGAATGGTCGAGCTACTGCATCACCCCTCTCAAGGCGGCTCCGACCCCCAGGACTCCGGGGGCTGAGCAGATCTCTGAGCTCATCAACCAGCACATCGTCTACCTGTTAGAGACGCAAACCGAAAACGGATGCTGGAACCCAACGTGGTCTTGGTTCGGTGCGTATCCCGACGAATGGGAGATCGCGAAGCGTGAATGGCAAGGGATTCTCACCCTGGAGACGCTCACATCCCTGACAGCGCACGGTGCGGCCTAGGTTGCTGAACTGAGTGCACAAGAAACCGCAAAGGCGTGATCAGCGAAGGTTCAAGCCAGAGTCGGCTCGGCTGCCTGTCCACGATCTGCCTCATCGGCAACAACTGCGTGACGATGCTCAAGCCACGCCATCTTGGTGAGGAACAGCGCCAGGAGCAACGCGTAATGGCACATCACCGAAGGCATCGCGCCCTTCGCCATCGGAACGAACCGCGATGTCACCAGAGAAGGAACCACGAACGCAAGCGTTCCTATCAGCACCTGCCGGATCCGTCGCTGTCGTTGACGTTCCCGACAGCGGCGCAGCCCGATCGCTGCAACAACGACCATCCCGGCCAGCCCGATCCAATAGAAGGCGGAGTAGATGAGAAAACGCGGCATCGCGTGCGTGTACCGTGCTACCACGGCCGTGCAAACCGAGATCGCCGCAAACCCTGGGTCGGTGACGATCCAAACGACCATACCCACAGCCGCGGCAAGCATGGCGACCGCTGCCGTCATCGCGTATCTCGACCTCGGGCGAACCAGTCGAGCGATCAGCAACAGACCCAGCGGAGGAAGCCATGTGACGGCGGCAAACGCCAACCGGGGCAGGAATCCCGCTTGGGCTTCGTCAGCGCAGATCGCCACTTCGATCGCTTGATAGCTCGCCAAGAGGACAAGAATCGCTCCCGTCACTCGAAGGACCGAACGGTCGCCTCTTCTTCGCAACACCCACCAAGCGGCGCCCAACTCGAATACGGCCGTTGCAATCGCCAGCTCCGGCGAATAGCTCACTCCCACCACCTCCAGGACCCCCACTTCTCAGCGCGAAACCATTTGCCGACAAGGACGTCTGTTGAGGAGGTTCTCGTAACGACCCTCCTCAGGTCGACGAAGATCCTTCAACTCCTTGCCAGCCTGCGTCACCGGCTTTTCGATCCCTTCTTACAGGAAACCGCTCGTTGTGGCAACAGGCGTTGGCCCGTGAGCCGTCATGTGTGCTAGGCTCGCTGCAATTGCCAGCAAAGGGTGGAGGTGCTTCATGAAGGTGGGAAGAGTGATTGCTGTTGTTCTCGGGACGCTTCTGGCGCTGGCCGCCATCGGAGCCCTCATCGGAGGAGGGGTTCTTCTTTGGGCCAACCAAACGCAACGAGATCAGGAGGGATTCTTCAACAGCCAGACGTTCTGGCTATCCGGAGAAGGTTTCGCCGTTGTCACATCGCCGGCAAACCTTGCGGCACATCCCGGCGATTGGTGGCCGGCGGACCCACCGGCAACGGTAAGGTTGCGCGTTCGATCGGTGAGCGCTGAGGAGATCTTCGTGGCCATCGGCCCTTCCGAGCAGGTCACAGCCTATCTCAACGGCGTGGCGTACGACGAACTGGAGGATCTCCCGGACCACTTCCGCAACGCGGACGAGACGCTGCCACTCACATCCCACTCGGGTACAGCTCCCGCCACACGGCCTGGCGATCAGCCCTTCTGGAAGGCCTCCGCCCAGGGCAGCGGCGAGCAAGTCGTTGTCTGGGATGTGGAACCCGGCAGTTGGTCGGCCGTCATCATGAACGCCGATGCAGGGTCCCCTGTAGCCGTCTCGGCGATCGCCGGCGTTCGGATTCCGATCCTTTGGCCGGTCAGCATCGGTCTGCTTGCCGGAGGCATCTTCCTTGCGGCGCTCGCATCGCTTCTGATCCTTGCCGCAACGCGTGGGCCGGACCGATCCTGGGGCAATGAACCTGCTCGTTCGCAGCGTCAAGGCTCGTATCCTGTCGCCGTCTCCGCAGATCTGGATGCACGTCTGAGCCCCGCTCTCTGGCTGATCAAGTGGTTCCTTGCGGTTCCACATGCCGTGGTGCTCTGCTTCCTTTGGGCCGCCTACGCGATCCTGAGCTTCGTGGCGTGGATCTCGATCCTGTTCACCGGCCGTTATCCGCGAGGAATCTTCGACTTCAACCTGGGCGTGATGCGTTGGTCGTGGCGTGTGTCCTACTACGCCTTCAGCGCCATCGGCACGGACCGCTACCCGCCGTTTTCGCTGCAGGACCTCGACTACCCGGCACGCCTGTCGATCGACTACCCCGAGCGTCTTTCACCCGGTCTGGCTCTGGTGAAGGGGTGGCTGCTCGCCATCCCTCACTACATCATTGTGGGAGCGTTCACAAGCGGGGTGGTCTTCTGGGCGCAGGAGTCAAACGCCTGGGGAGGCAACAACCCCGCGCTCGAGATCGGCGGAGGACTTCTCGGCGTGCTCGTTCTCATCGCCGGGTTCGCGCTGCTGTTTACCGGACGCTACCCACGAGGGATCTTCGACCTCGTCATGGGGCTCAACCGCTGGGCTCTCCGCCTGTGGGGCTACGCCGGACTGATGACCGACACGTACCCGCCGTTCCGTCTGGACATGGGCGGTCGAGAACCGGCCGACGACGCTGGAGCGAACGTCGATCCTCCAAGGAGCCAACCCAGCGATACGCGAGAGGCTTGAGGTTGCCCGCTGAGTTACGGGGAGGGACCTCCCGAGTGGAGGCCTCTCCCCTGTTGTGCTACGTGCCCGGGCCAAACACGGAAGGATGCGCGCCGTGCCTGCGATTGTCCCCAAGGTTCCGTGAGATGTCGTTGCACTCTTCGAGTTCGACCGGCGTCAATGCAATCTGAATCTCGGTTCCGCGGAAGTCGTTGAACCCGATCGCGTTGTCGAAAAGGACCGGATACGGATCCGCCTCGGGATCATCGCGGGAATCGGTCAGTTCGAACGCCGCAACATCCACCACATCCGGCGTGTCGCTGCTCAAACTGATAGTGTTGTGCGTCACGCGGTTGCCGCTGATTTCGAGAGCGCCGGCCATCCCCCAACGGAAATCGGCGTAGAGCACGATCCCCGAGCCGTTGTATCCCCCTCCGTCGTTGGGATCCACCGCCAGAACACCGCGCACCGTGTTGTAGGAGACGGTGTTCCCGGTGACGACCCCGCCGGAGCGATCGCCGATCAGAATCCCGATCCCGCCTCCATTCCGTGTGCGGAGATCCTCGATGAGGTTGTGGGTGATCTCCCAGTCACTGCCGCTCCAGTTCGACACCGCCTGGATGGCGTTGTAGAACGTGCAGTGAGAGACCGTGACCCCATCGACGGCATCCCCGTTCATGATCGCCAAATCCACTTGGAACGTCAGATGGCTGATCGAGGCGCCATCGCTTCCGGCGAGCATCCGGAACCCCATGAAAAGACCGGCCGGGTGCATCGGTCCCCCGTTGATGATCGCGTTGCCTTCCCCTCGGATCTCGACCGCCTTGGTCACGTACGCTCCGTCATGGAAGCCCGCTTCGACCAAGATCCGGTCGCCATCAACGACCCAATCGCTGTCGATCGCCTGTTGGATCGTGGCGAAATCCGAAGGGATGCGCCAAGCCGCGTGCTTCGCCATCGGCGCCAAATACCCTTCTGCACCGGACATCGCCTGTTCATCCGCCTGCGGGAACAGACCCGCGCACCCGCTCGCCAAGAGAAGAAGACCCACCGCCAAACCTGACCAAACCACCACACGTACGGCTTTCCGCCTTGCCATCCCTGAACCTCCTTTTCCACAAGCTTCTCCGGCGTCGGGTCCGGAAAGATCCTTCCTAGCGGGACCTTGCGTTTCCTGCGGTACGACGTCGGATGGATCGATTTCATCCATCACTCTACAGATCCCCTCACGTGTTTCCAAGTCCTTGAATCATGTAGCTTCTGTGTTGACCCCTTTCTCGTCGTTTCCACCTATTGCGCGGCCGTACATCCGGACATCGCTTCATGGCCTTTTACCTACACAATACTTGTAGCCCGATGCGTCCCGTCCGTTGTGATGGAGAAACCCTCGATGGCTGGTCCTCACATGCACGCACTCACACACTCGGAACTGTGTACAATCGACCCAAGAGGAGGGGATGATGCGAAAATGGGCTGGTATCGTGTTGGTGCTTGGCGTGATGGCGTGGGTGGGCGGGTGTCTCCCGATCGACCCGGGGCTCCCGCCTGCCGTGCAGTGGGTGCTCTACTACTCCGACTCGTTCTCCAACGTCAATTCGCTTGGGTGGTATCAGGGATCGGGCAGCAACCACGAGTGGTGGATCGAAGGCGGACGTTACCATGCATATCTGCCCAACGACGATTGGTATGACTACGTCTACAACGACGATCGAACGTACGGCCTGACGGATTTTCACCTGAAGGTTGACTCGATCCAAGAGGGATACACGTCCGATCACGCATGGGGGGTTGTCTTCCGCGTCCGGGGCGATTCGTTCTACGCGTTTGAGATCAGCGAAGACGGCTACATGGGCTTCTTCCGCCACTCGTCGGACGGCTGGGCCGATGGCTACGAGTGGCAACCCTGCACGGCCATTCACGAGACGATTCTCACCGACCACATCGAGGTGATCGCCGAAGGACCGAACTTCACGTGCATCGTCAACGGCATCGAGGTGCTTCACGTCCAGGATTGGGCGATCGACAGCGGATCCATCGGGTTCATCGCCGATGCGTGGGATGAGCCGTACGTTCAGGTGGCGTTCGACAACCTCGAGGTCTGGGTCAAGCAGTAGACGATTGTGGTCACCGGCAGCAGGGGTTGAGCGGCTTCCGGGAACGGGGCGCTTCTTCTGAATCCAGGGGCATCTACTGCCCGTCGTCCGATTCCGGAGCGCCGAAGTAGACGTGAACCCCTGCGCCGACAGCCATTCCGATCCCGTAGCTGCCGTGGAACATCCCGAACTCCACGTTCCACGCAAGATGCGGAGCGAACCGCACCCCGAATTCGATCCCTGCAAGCACGGAAATCGAGTACCCCCGACCCTCCAACGGAATCGAGAGTCCACCGGCGAGGTAGAGATCGACCACGTCGGCATCCAATACGCGATACAGGGCCCGCCCGCTGATCTGCCCATCGAGGTATTCCGCGTCACCCGAGATGAAGACGATCCCCTCGACACCCACGCTGTCGGAGATCCAGTACCGTCCGCTGATCAGCCCTCCGTGCGGCAGGCCGACCTGCATTCCGATCCCGAATCCTCGTTGATCCGACAGGTTCACATCACCTTCGTCGATTTCTTGCGCAATTACCGCCCACGACGCGAGCAAGACAACAACCAGACCAACGATAGTGGCCTTTGCCCTCATGTTCCCCTCCGCTCCCATATTCATCCTCGCTTCCGGTGTCTTCCGACGCATCGAAACAGCCCACACAGCCCGTGTTCCCTTTTCGACCGATACCGCTGACGCTCGAACCTGCCCTTCTCGGCGAAGGTCAAACCTCGTTGTTCACAGCTTCCGTGAAGATCAAGCTGCAACAGGTCACGGCTCCCTCGGCCTTGGCAAGTTCCGAGACATCGACCGTCCGAACGTGCAGTCCGTGGTTCACGATTCTCTCGAGCGTCTTCGGGAACGCCTTCGGGTAGATCAGCTGATCCCCGATTCGCAGCGCATTTGCCGCGTACGGCTCCGCCGGATCGACCAGGATCTGCTCGTACTCCTCGAACGCATCCGGATCGACCCATGCATCCTGGATCAGTACGACGCCCTCACCCACTTCGGTGATGGCGGACTTCAGGTGTAGGCAGCCGTGCACCGCTGCTGGAACCACCCGGTATCCAAACGGATCGAGAAGCCTCGCAAGCTGCTCGATGCCGCTGGGGTTCGATCGCGTGGATGACCCAACGTACAGCGTCTGCCCCATCCGCAGGACATCTCCGCCATCCAGCGTTCCCGGCGCTTCGATGCGCCGGACCGAACGGTAAGGGAGAAGCGCCTCCTCGATCGATGCCGTCTCTTCCCGGCGCGATGACGCGCCGGGCCGGGTGATGATCGCAATCTCAGGAAGCACCACCGCCGTGTCCTCGACGAAGACTGCATCCGGCAAGCCGTCCGCTCGTGGAACGCGCTCGACGCGGCACCCGCATGCACGCAGAGCAGCTTCATACGCAGCATGCTGCGCCCTTGCCTTGCCGACATCGATCGACGATCGATCGATCGCCGTCAACTCACACGCATCAATCGAATCGCTCACGTCCCGCGTGAGCGCAACGGTCGGCATCCGCCACCTCCTAGAGATCTCCTGCCGCTTCGAGCATGCGCGATGCCGATCGATACCGCAAGACCGCCGCTTCCCGTCTCGGTCCTAAGGGCGTTCAGTCTCGACCGGAACGCCTATCCAGCTCTTCAGGTTGCGCGTGCACGTACCAACGATCACACTGTGATACTCACCCTGAAAGGAGATCATCTTGAGCATGGATTTCACTCACCCGCCAAGGATCTTCGTCGTTGTCGACGGAATCCTCGCCCCGCGCATCTTTCCGCTTTTCTACCGCAGCTTTGCGTCTTCGATCCCCCTCAAGGGCGATGAGAACGTCCTTGAGTTCGGCGGAGGAAGCGGTGGTATCTCCGAGAGGCTCACCAGGCGGCTCGGAAGCGGATCTCTCACCTGCATGGACATCTGCCCCCCGATGATCGATATCGCCAGGCGTCGGCTGAGCAGGTACCCCCAAGCGAGGTGCCTCCTTGGAAGGATCGAGGATCTGGATCTGGAAGCGGAGAGTTTCG
This sequence comes from uncultured Thermotogae bacterium, assembly GCA_964554715.1. Taxonomy (GTDB): domain Bacteria; phylum Bipolaricaulota; class Bipolaricaulia; order UBA7950; family UBA9294; genus RXOA01. The sequence continues at coordinate 10,108 of CAZKPU010000025.1, forward strand.
ATGTGATCGCCATTCACAACGCGCTTCACGATCTTCCGCAGACCGAGCGAACGGCAACGATGGAGACCCTGGTGTCTCTGCTCAAGCCCGAAGGCCGCCTGCACTTCAGAGAACCCACCAAAGCGTCTCACGGCTTCCCCGCCGGTGTGTATCGATCTCTGATGACCGAGGCCGGTTTGGAAGAGATCGCGGCCCGGGAGTACAAGCGTTTCCCGATCGGGCCGGTGTTCCATGCCACGTTCGGCAAACCCGCTTCGTGAGCATCCGATCCATCAGCCCCGGATCAGGATCAGCCCGATCAGAAGCGCAGATGCAAGAGCAAGGCCAACGGACGGCCAGATCCCGGTGTGGCTCTGTTCGGCCTGAGCGAGTAACTGCTCGTTCTCGGATGCTGCACGTTGAACGACCTGTGACGGGAACAGATCTCGAACCCTCAATCGCCTCGATCCTCCGGCAAGCTCCTCGTCCAAGCGCAGCGTGACCGGCGAGTCGAATTGATACCAGTAGTACACGGTGATCTCTCGGGTCTTGAGATCGTAGATGTTGGAGTAGACCGTATTCAGCAACACGCCTTCCCGAAGGAAGACACCTTCCTGATGAGCCGCATCCAGGACAGCCGCGGCGTCATCGACGGTGATGGAGCCGCGTGCGACGACCCTACGTAGCATCCGCGTGATCGTACGGAACCGCCAACAAGCGAAAACCGGAAGCGTCCGAGACCGGTTGATGTTCGTCGATGTCAGGTAGCCGTCGCCCATCGGTTTGCGCGTGAGCGCCAGTTCGCCGTCTGGCCCTGCACTGATCACCACAGCCTGTCCCTGTGCATCCGCAATCAGCCACTGGTTGGTCAGCTGATCGCCCCAGTGATACCGCTGCGCAATCGCAAGAGCTTCGTCCACTGTGGCCGCGTTTCGCAGCATCTCGAGGACGACTCCGATCGGTCCGCCGGGGTGCTGAGGCAGGTTCGGGTGAGGGACCAGTGCTCTGGCCTGAACCGCGTTCGTATCAAACGCCAGGCCCGACTCGTTCAGCCCGCCCTGCGGTTGATTGAATCCGAGGGTGATGTATCCGTATTCGCCGTCTTCATGCGCCGGGAAGACACTGTAGTATGTGTTCGGATTCCCGTCATCGACGTTGTTCCCGAAGAGCACTGTATCCCCGACCTGGACAGCAAAGATCGAACATCCGATCCCCGGTGCCGTCCTCTCATCCGCGTGCGCCGCCATCGACATGATGATTACGACGCAGAGGCTCATAGCCGCAGCACTGCCTCCGATCCGAGTCCGCACCTATCGACCCTCCCCAATCCGACCAGTGTCGCTCGGATCGCGGCACGAATCCAAGTGTGTCGAGACGAGGGCGGCAAACGGCTAGAAAAAGTGCGGCGGGTCTGCGGATCTCAAGCTTCTTCTCGTTCCTATGTCTCTTCGGGAAGCCGCTCGCGAACCGCAAGCCCCCGCAGAGCGATGATCAACATCCCCGCCGTCACAACCGCGGCAACACCGTCGGCGATCGGGAACGATGTCCACACGCCGCGAAGCCCCATACGTGGCGGAAGGATGGCAATCAGTGGGATGAGAAGAATCACCTGCCGCAGAAGCGCAAGCACAAACGCGGGGATCGCTCGTCCGAGTGCCTGATACATTCCACCGGCGACCACCTGGAATCCGACCGTAGGAAAGGCGACAACAACGATCCTCGTAGCCGTGGTCCCCAGCTCCACCAAGGCGGGATCGTTGCTGAAGATCCGCAGCAGAAGCCCGGGAATCGCAACCAGAATCGCCGTTGCTGCGATGGACATCGCTGTCGTGACTCCGATGGACAGGCGAAGCGCCTGCCTCGCTCGGTCGAGCAATCCCGCGCCGTAGTTGTAGCCGACGATCGGCATCATCCCCTGAACAACACCGAACAGCGGCAGAAACAGGAAGTTCAACAAGCGGTTGATGACACCATACGCTGCAATCGCTGTGTCACCGCCGTAGGCAGCCAGTGTGTTGTTGAGGAAGATCACGGTAATGCTGCCCGCCACCATCCGCGCGAAAGACCCGGCACCTACGGCAAACGCTTCTCGCACAAGGCTGAATCGAAGAACCAGATCCGAAGCACGCGCCCTGAGTCCCGAGCGGGACCCGGCGAAGTAGTAGATCAAATAGACCACGGTGGTTGCCTGCGCAAGGACCGTTGCCAGTGCCGCTCCCCCGATCCCCATGTGGAACCCGAAGATGAACAGGGGATCCAACACGATGTTGAGCGCTCCCGAGATAATCATCGTCCACATCGCGACTCGCGCGTTCCCCTCGGCTCGCACGATGGCGTTGGTCGCCATGGCAAACATGAAGAACGGAGACCCGATCAGGATGATCCGCAAGTACTCCGCGGCAAACGGAAGGATCGTCTCGGTGGCGCCGAACAACCGTAGGAGAGGAGAGAGAAACGCACTTCCCAGGCCGGCGATCAGCGCACTGAATACGGCAACCAGAGTGAACAGGTTCCCCAGCGTGCGGTTTGCCAGAGCACGGTCTCCTGCGCCCAGACCGCGAGAAACGATGGATGCACAGCCGATCCCGAAGGTCTGCGCAATCGCCATGACAAGGATCTGAACGGGAAAGGCGATCGCGATCCCGGCAATCGCAAGAGAACCGACGCCTCGGCCTACGAAGATCGTATCCGTCAGGTTGTAAAAAGCCTGAACAAGAAGCCCGACCATCGCCGGAGCCGACATCCCCAGAAGCAGCCTCGGAATCTTCTCCGTTCCCAGTTTTGTGCTGTGATCGATCATCGTTCTCCTCAAACCTCACGCCCGATCTTTACGCTTCAAACAACGCTTGACATCCAACGGACACTGGAGTGAAACGGATAGGAGTCGTCGCCTGCGAGAAGCCTGCTGAGGCACAGCGTATGGCCAGATATACGGCGAATCATACCCGATGCCGGCAGCCTCGGGTAGCCGCTGCCTGAAGCCGCAATCCCTCAAAAAGCCATCATCAGCGATCCGCAAGCTCTCCTTGACTCTTGCGACGCACGATGATTCTCCCTGCTCGCTCGTCCTCGTCAAGCCGTTGTTCCAGCCACGCGGATGCCCCGGGCTCATCGAACAGGGTGTCAAGGAAGAACGCTGTGAGATAGGCCACAGACGACGATCGCACCCAGTCATCCGAGACATCCCCCACCGCGCAGGCCATCGTCGCCGATTCGGCTCCCTCATCCACGTATTGCCCGTGTCCGACATCGAGCTGTGTGATTTCGATCGCCGGCGGATTCGCGGCCTCGAAGAACCGCTGGTAGTTGTCGTCAGCCGGCGCACAAGGACTGAACGACACCAACCGGTCGCCGAGTTCCGCTCCCACAATCAGAAGAGGCGCGCGAATCTGTGGCATCAGCTCCGGAGCCACACTTGGGTAGCGCCGAGGGTTCTCGAACAGCGGGTTCCCGGTGTCGACCGGATCCAACACACCGATCGCCCGGATCCGTTCATCGGACACCGCTTCGAGCAGGCTGAGCTTTCCTCCGAGGGAGTGACCCGACAAACCGATCCGTGCCTCATCGATGCGGCCATGCAGAGCGCTCGATGGGTCGCCGCTCTCCGCCAAGAGTGTGTCGACCACGAAGCGAACATCCAACGCCAATTCGCCGTGATGGACGTTGAAGAACGTCATCGGGAACGTTGGCAGGGCCACCACGAGTCCGTGACTGGCAAGACGTTCCCCGTACGATCGATAGACCTCCGCTCCCAAGAGGAATCCGTGATTGAATACAACCACCGGGGACGGAGTTTGCACAGCTTGGGGCGCCCCGGCTCCCAGTCCGGCCGGATAGAAGATGAGCAGCCCCATCTCGCGATCGCGCGTGGCATCCACCAGATCCATGCGGGTCTCCTCCACGGCATACGGACCGCGCTGATCGAGTGCTACCCCCAGGGCCATCGGCGCTCCTGCCAGAACCATGATGACAACGATCGCCGCAGCCCTCCTTGAGACACCCTGACGGAAACCTGTCACACTTCCCTCCTTCACGGTCGGTGCCGATCGCTTCACGCTACGTTCTCTCCCCAGGTTCGGTCAACTCCCCCATCGCCACAGCCTTGCCGCTTCGTTGTCTTGACATGGCGGCAAAGACCACCGAGCACATTCCGCACAGAGCCATCGAACGCCACACCCAGATCGGATATCCCAGCCATCCGGCGCGGTGATCCCCCCAAGCCCAGAAGTCATTCGCCAAGAAGAATAGCGCTGCAAGCGGAACGATCCATACGAGAGATCGCTTGCAAACAGCGACCGGCATCCCCCGGATCCCGCTGGGTCCGGCTGACGATCGCCGAGTGATCGCCGACACGAGTGCTAGAGTGACGCCCGAAACAAGCACAATCGGGACAACAGGCAGCGTTCCAAGGTCGGGGAAGCCTCCGAGCGCTGCTGCAACGACCAGCCCTTCCCCCACGATGATCGATGCGATGCACCCGGCAGCGGTTGCTCGCCGGGAATAGAGAGTGGCGATCACGGTCGGAAGAAGGACGGCCAGGCCGGTGAACGCTTGGGTTGCGACGTTGAGAAACGAGGCAGGCGGTCTCCAGGCGATCGCCAATCCTGCGACAGCGAGTACGACGACCGCCAGCTTCCCGATCCAGAACTGCATGCGATCGGTGGCGCTTCGTCCGAGATTCGCAAGCGCTGGCTGAAAGAGATCGCGAGTCAGCATCGAGGACAGACTCAGAAGCTGAGAATCCAGCGTCGACATCAAGGCAGCAAGAGCTGCCGTCAGAACCAAAGCCGCAAGCCAGGACGGCACGTATAGATCGAGAAGCAGGGGCAGGATCCGGTCCGATCCCGTCCCCGCGGGAAGCTCCGGGAACGCCAGACGCCCGATCACACCGATCGAGACCGGAAGCAGGAACAGAAAGCCGGTGAGAAGCGGATACAGGATCGCCGTGGTGCGAAGAGCCTTCTCACTGCGAGCAGCGTAGAACCTTTGAAACAGCTGCGGGAACATCGGATCCGCCCACAGCCACAGAAGGAGGAACCCCAACCAGACGCCCGGGGTGTAGACTCCTCCCGCTCCCGGGCGTGAGAACCACTCGGGGATCGCCTGAAGCGCGGTTCGATTCGCCACCGACAGGCCGCCTTGCGAGCCAGCGATCCACACAAGAGCTGCCAGCAAGGACACAAGCAGAATCCCGCCCTGAAGAGCGTCTGTCCATGCAATCCCCCGCAGTCCGCCGAAATACGTGTAGAAAACGATCACCGCCGTCATCAAAGCAGCGCCGGCGAAGTAGGGGATCCCCAGCAACCCTTCCAGAGCGTAGCCGGCTGCCATCGGCTGCATGGCCAAGTAGGGGAGGGTGAACACAACCATGACGGCGAGGAACAGGAAGCGCAGCCAGGGGTTCCGCCACCGTGCCATCACCATCTCCGGCGGCGTCACCCAGCCGTGCTCTCTCCCAAGCCGCCAGACAGGGCGCCCGATGACGAGGAACATCACGGCCATGAACCCCGTTCCGAATGCAATCACCGGGTAGAAGGCATAGCCGAACTCCCAACCCGAGCCGGAGAAACCGAACACCGTGAGCGCACTGAAATTCGTGGCCGCCATCGTCAGGAACAAGACCCACGGCGGCAGCGTACGCGAAGCCACGAAGTAGTCTTCCCCTGTGCGTCTTGCCCGATGCCTCGCGAGCAGACCGATTCCGATGAGAATCACCAAATACGAAACGACAATACCGATCTTGACCATCGTGTTCCTCCGCTCACCAAAGAAAAACAGCCACCCAACCGACCTGGCTGGGTGGCCGTTCACCGGCCTGACATGCCGAATGCATCCTAGCAGAGCGTCACGTCACCGGCAACTGAATGGAGACGGATCTTCCCTTAGCGGGAGCACACAACGGAAGAGAGACCGCCAACCTTCCTACGCTAGGGAAGGCGCATTGAGATCACCGGCTCTTCGCGGACACTCGCCCCGGCCGGAACCGACTCGCGCAGGGTGACGCAGGCTCCGATGCGGGCATCGTCTCCGATGTGGATCGGACCAAGGAGGGTGGAGTGGGCTCCCAACATGACACGATCTCCCACCGTGGGGTGCCGCTTCCCGCCGTTGCACTTCACGCCTCCGAGTGTAACCCCTTGATAGATCAGAACGTCGTTTCCCACGGCGGCCGTTTCGCCGATCACAACGCCCATCCCATGGTCGATCACGACCCGGTGTCCTAGAAGAGCTCCGGGATGGATCTCGACGCCGGTGCGTCTTCGCACGATGTTCGCAAGGATCCGCGCCACCAGCTTTGCTCGATGACACCACAACCAGTGGTTGATCCGATGCATCCAGATCGCACGTATCCCTGGATAGGCAAGTAGAATCTCGGCGGTGTGTCGTGCAGCAGGGTCCTTCTCTCTCAACGCAGCGATATCCTCGCGCATTCCCGCAATCCAGTTCACGTACCCTCCCACAGATTCCCCGAGAGATACCGATCTCCGCCGTCCGGTAGAAGCGTGACGATCGTCTTCCCGAGCATCTCATCCCTGGCGGCGATGCGCATCGCCGCAGCCACCGCCGCTCCGGAGGAGACTCCTGCAAAGACACCTTCACGCAGCGCAAGCTCCTTCATCACCCCGACAGCTTCGTCATCGTCCACGGTGATGATCTCGTCCACAACATCGAGGTTCAGCACATCCGGTTTGAACCCCGCACCGATCCCTTGAATGGTGTGTTGTCCCGCCCTTCCTTCGCTTAGAAACGGCGATCCGGACGGCTCCACCCCTACGACCCTGATGTTCGAGTTGAGTCTCTTGAGAAACGTGCCGACACCGGTGATCGTCCCTCCGGTGCCGATGCCGGCAACGAAGGCATCGACCTTCCTTCGCGCGGCGCGCCAGATTTCCGGACCCGTTGTTTGCTCGTGAACCGCCGGATTGGCCGGATTGCTGAACTGAAGCGGCATATACGCCCCCTCTGTTTCGTTGGTGAGCCTCCGCGCCGTTGCCATCGAACCACGCATTCCTTGGTCGCCAGGCGTCAAGACGATCTCCGCTCCGAGAGCTGCAAGGATTTTCCTTCGCTCCACGCTCATCGACTCCGGCATGGTGAGAACCGTTCTGTATCCTCGTACAGCGCAAACCCACGCCAATCCGATCCCGGTGTTTCCGGACGTGGGCTCGATCACCGTCCCCCCGGGGCGGAGGAGGCCGTCGTTCTCTGCCGACCGGATCATCGCTGCAGCGATCCGGTCCTTGACGCTTCCTCCGGGGTTTCCCCTCTCCAGCTTCGCAAAGATTCCTCCCCCTTGGTCGCTTCCCTTTCGCGGATCCATGGTTCTCAATCGAACCAGCGGTGTTCTGCCGATGCATTCAAGAAGGGTTGACGCACATCTCATCTCTTCCTCCCGCTTCCGTGATGATGACGGCACGGCCGACCGTACCGCCGAAGATACCTCTTGAGAAAACCGAAACCAGCTTCCGATGCATACAACCCGGCACCAAGCCACCCGATGCGAGCTCTGCTAGCGGATCAGGATGGAGGGACAACACCGGCGGTCCCTTTGTCTGCAAGCACCCTTTTGATTCACGCCCATGCTGTTCACCTCCGTAGAGATTGTGAGATGAACCCAGACTAGCCCCGTGCGAGCGCGAATTCAAGGTGTCCGAGCCCGCTGCCGCGATTTGTCACCGGCCGGGATCTCACGCTACGTTGAGCTCACGGACAACGGAATCGAGTACAGGAGGAACCCCATGCGAACCCGGAAACCTTCCTTTTCACAAGGCATCCATCGGCTGAGGCTGGTGTCCTTGACCTTGCTGATTTTGGCCGTCGCCGTCACGACCGGCTGGGCGAGAACCCTGAGAGTGCCGGATGACTACCGCGACATCGATGACGCGATACGTGCGGCAAACCGGGGGGATGTGATCGAAATCACCAGGTCGCGAACGTTCCGCGAGTCCTTGACACTCCGCAACCTGCGTGACCTTACGATCACCGTCGGGCGATCGGCGAGGAACGTCGTCATCCAGGGCCGCCGGATCGGCGATCCGGTGATCGAGCTGGTCAATTGCCGGGACATCACCATCGAAGGGCTGACCATCCAGAGCGGCTCCGTCGGCATCGACGTCCGGAGCAGTGGGCGAGACATCCTGATCCGCGAATGCACGATCCAGAAGAACGTCACTTCGGGGATCGCCGGGTACGACTATACACTGGAGGACTGCTCCGTCCTCGACAACGGCACATGGGGCGTGGAGTTGATCGGGGATCCTACGAATCCGGATGAAGCGGAGATTACGCTGATCGACACACAGGTGCAGCGCAATGTGAGCGGTGGACTTCGCGTTCAATCCGCCGTCGCTCACCTCGAGGCATCGACGTTTTCGGGCAACCGCGGCTACGGCCTACTCATCGACGGAGAGGCCACGGTCGACTTCCGGGAAGGAGCGGGGATCACCGAGATCCGCGAGAACCGCCTCGGAGGCGTGTTGGTGACCGATGCATCGTTCACACTGCGGGGAAGCGCCTTGGTGCGAGCCAATCTCGGTCCGGGGATCGTAGCCGAACGCGCGACGCTGATTGTGGACGGTGCCGATGTGCGTGATCACGGAGATGTCGGAATCGTCTACCGACAATCCCAGGGCAGCGTGATCAACAGTCTCATCACCGAAAACGCAGGGACGGGCGTTCTTCTCGACGAAGGAAGTGTTGTGGAGATCGGTGGTTCGACGGTGTCCTCTCAGGGGGAGAACGGGATCCGGGTCATCAACGGATCGCAAATCACGGTGAGCGACCGATCCCAGATCACCGGCAACGCCCTGTCAGGGATCGTTCTCGAAGCCACTACAGGAACCGTCCTGAACTCAAACGTTGCGGGCAACACGCAGCATGGAATCCTTCTGGTCGACGGAGCTCAGGCAACTCTCACAAACGCGACCGTCCTCGCCAATCTGCTCGACGGTGTTCGCGTCGATGCATCGACCCTCACCGTGGGGGGCGGCGAGATCGGAGGGAACAATCGGAGCGGAGTCGCGGTCCTTCCCGGAAGCACCGCACTGATCTCCGAAGCCGCCCTGGTTCAATCCAACGGAGAGGACGGCGTGCTCATCGAAGGAGCAACTGCGGAGATCCGTTCGGCAACGGTCCAGAGCAACACGCGGGACGGTGTGCGCGTGATCGGCGATGCATTCGCAACGGTTCAAGCATCACAGGTCCAGACCAACCAATCCAACGGGATCACTGCATCGGACAGCGCTTCGGTGCTGATCAGCGAATCCTCTCAGGTCGTGAGAAACGCAGGCCATGGCTTGTCTTTGTTCGCGGCCACAGGGACCGTCGATGCAAGCAACCTCTCCGAGAACGGGCTGCATGGGGCCTATGCCACAGCGGAGTCGATTCTTCTTGTACAGAACGGTTCGACCTTCCTCTCGAACGGGCAATCGGGAATCCTCGGCGAAGACGCCAGTTCCATCGAGGTCTACGACGCAGAAGTTCGCTCCAACGGTCTTCACGGCGTTCAGCTCATCGATGCAGAAGCCAAGATCGAGACATCTCTGATCGCGGATCAGACCCGCAACGGAATCGACCTTCTTGGCAGCTTCGCCTTCGTGTCCGACTGTGAGATCCTGAGGAACAGCGAGCAAGGCGTCTACGAACTCCAGTCTCGACTGTCGATCGCAGACAGTCTGGTGGCCGAAAACATCCTCAACGGGATCCTCCTCGACAACGCTGTGGCCGAGATCCTCCGCTGCACGGTCGATTCCAACGGAATCCATGGTCTCTCGGCGGTCAATAACTCCAGTGCCACGGTCACAAGCACGGTGATCACATCGCACCCGGAGGACGGGGTCGCGCTGGCCAACAGCGCCGGGGACTTCTTGGATAGCGAGATCATCGACAACGCGGAACACGGGGTGTTCGCCGAGGTTTCCACCGTTGTGATGGAAGACTCTCTCCTGGCGCGGAATTCTCTCAATGGGGCCTCCTTGCTCAACTCCACAGGGGACTTCACAACGTGCCGTGTGGAAAGCAACCTCCAGCAGGGGGTGGGGCTTCAGGACTCGACCGGCTCGTTCGTGACCTGTACGGTCACAGACCAGTCCCAAGAAGGGCTCGTTCTTGTCAACGCTGCTTCCGCGGTGCTCGACTCCAACATCGATCGAAATCGGAGCGTGGGCATCACAGCCACGAACTCGGTCATGGCGATGGACGGGGGCTCGGTGAAGGAGAACCTCGGCAACGGGGTCCAACTCTCCAATGCGTCCCTCAACGCGGAAAACGTCCTCTTCAACGGCAACGCCGGATACGGCATCTCGGCCACATCTTCGGGGGCCGGCCTCACGGGGTGCGAGGTCTCCGACAACGATCTTGACGGAATCTGGCAGTACTTCTCGCAAGTGTCTGCCGAGCAAACCGATTTCCTCGGCAACGCCCTGAGCGCGGTCAACGCCCAGGAGCGCTCCCGGATTACGCTTCTTCAGTGCGACGTCGATGATCATCCGCAGCCGGCTCTCATCCTCAGCGACTCCACGGCCGACATTCGCGGCTCCTCCATTCATGATGGCGGTGCCGCAGGACTTCTCGCGATCCGCTCCGTCATCCGACTGGTGGACGAGAGCACAGTGTCCGGGAACGCGGCTGCCGGGTTGGATGTAGAAGAAAGCTTCGTCGAGATCCGTGGCAGTACCGTCAGCCAGAACCGGTCCATCGGTGTGGACGCAACCACGTCCACCCTGGCTCTGCTTCGTGCGGTGCTGCGTGACAACAACGGCGACGGACTCTTGTTGAGCGATTCAAAGGCCGACATCGACGCTTCGGATCTCGATCGCAACCAAGGCCACGGGATCAGCGCCGAAGTCCACTCCGAGATCAAGCTGGCGGACTCCCGAGTCGTCGACAACGGGGAGGCAGGTGTCCGTCTTGATGCAAGCGCGATTGAGTCCGAATCCAGTGAGATCTCAGGAAACGGGAGTTTCGGAGTTTTCGCGTTCGAAGGAAATCTCGAACTCCTCGAGACCACCGTCAGCGATCATCCCCAAGACGGCATCGCCCTAACTACATCCTCGGCAACGATCGTCTCCTCGGTCCTCCGAGACAATCGGGGGTACGGACTCAGCGGAGAGATCGGCTCATCGGCAAACTTCACATCGTCCAGCATCATCGACAATCAGGACAGCGGAGTCTGGCTGAGCGACTCGGCCGTGGATGCCGATCGTACGACGATCAGCGACAACGGAGACCATGGCATCGCGGGCGTCGGCGCCATCGTCAATGTCAGTGGATCGAGTACGATCACCGGACACTCCCAAGCGGGTGTCCAGGTGGAGACGACCTCGGCCAAGTTGATCAACACAACGGTCTCCGACAACGGCGGGCCCGGCGTTCGCGCGTCCGAATCCAAGATCACGATGGAAGCCTGTCTGATTCACGAGAACGGCGAAGAGGCGATCTGGAGTTCGGCAAGCTCGATCACCGCATCCACGTGCACGATCGAAGACAACGGGAGTTCTGCGGTTCGCGCGACGGAGCGCTCACGGATTGCTCTCGTCGGGAGCACGGTGAGCGATCATCCTCAGGATGCACTCGTTGCCGACAACAGCTCATTGGACCTCCAGGACAGCGAAATCGTCGACAACGCGCGACGGGCCGTCACCAGCAACCAGAGCACCGTATCGGTAACGGGAACACTCATTGCACGGCACGGCGATCATGCGTTCGATCTCACAGACTCTCGAGCGGATATCACGAGCGCCCGGATCGAGAACAACGGAGGCTCGGCAGTGTTGGCTGTGACGTCGACCGTCGCGTTCGACGATTCATCGATCACCGGACATCCCGGCCCGGCCATTCAGCTGGATCGCTCGTCGCTCGAGCTCGCCGGCTCGTGGGTCGAGAACAACGGAGGAGCTGCCATTTCCGCCAAGGATGCACAGGTCACAGTCGCCGGCAGTACGCTGCGGGACAACGCCGGTGCAGCTCTTGATCTCGATAATAGCTCGGCTGCTCTGATCGAAGGCGCGGTTCTTACCGAGAACGGCGATGTCGCTGTTGTGGCAGACCATGCGACGGTCACCATGATGGCCTCGGAAATTACGAACCATCCCGGATCGGGGATCACGCTGGATCACAGCCCCGCTTCGTTCCGTGAAGCGACGATTGCCGACAACAACGGCTGGGGAATCGAGGCCGAGAACCGCACGGCCGTGATGTCGCAGGAGTCCATCCTGCGCGGCAACGAACTCGGTGGAATCGTGCTTCGCAGTTCCGTCGCCGCCCTTCTGGACACGACGGTGACCCAGCATCCGTCGGTTGGCGTGTTGGTTGAACAACGATCTGCGTTGCTCGCCATCGGCGCCACCATCTCGGAGAACGCCGGGCACGGTCTCTCCGTTGCATCGTCGGCGGCCTCGTTGCGCGAGACGTTCCTTCTGAACAACCGTGGACACGGGGCGCTGTTTGCGGGTGGATCCGTCACGTCGATCTACATGACCGAAATCACCGGCAACCTCCTCGATGGATTGCACCTGGAAGCGTCCGTCGCGTCGGTGCGACAGAGCTCATTCCTTGACAACGTGGGCTTCGGGATCTTCGTCGATGCGGCATCGCTGGTTTCGGGGTACGAGAACACCATCTCGGGCAACGGAACCGATGTCTCACCGAACGTCCCCGCGGAACTTGTCCAGGCAAGGCCTCGATAGCACGGTCTTCCTCGAAACGAATAGGCCCTGCAGCGGTCCGATCCGGATCGCTGCAGGCACTCTTCTTACCGTCATGACTAGCGCGGGAACAGCGTGCTGATCAGCAGCCCTTCCTCGAGGTCCGCCACATAGATGAGATCGCCGGCCACGTGGATCGATACGGCATGTCCCGGGGTCTCGAGAACGGACGAAAGGGTCGGGTTGAAGGGATCCTCCAGGTCGAACGCGAGCACACCGTCCGCGTCTGCCGCCGCAAGAAGGACCCTCCCGCCATCGGCCAGCGCCAACGCCTGAATCTCACCGGTCGCGGAAACGGTGTTCACCAACCGAGGATTGGAGGGATCCTCGAGATCGAACACGGCAAGGCCACGATACCCGAGGGCAACGTAGCCGATGGAATGAAGCAAAACGACGTCGCGGGCTTCGCCTGCGGTTTCGATCCATGCACGAAGCGACGGATTGCCGGGGTCGGACACATCCAGAAGCTCCACCCCTGCGTCACCGGTCGCCACCGCAGCAAGCTGACGGTTCGCGTCAACTTCGATCTGCTCTGCAAATCCGCGCGTCATCCAGGTTCCGACAAGCTCGGGATTCTCAGGATCGGACACATCGATGAACTGAACGCCGCCGCGTTGATCGGCGACATACGCAATCCCATCGACGACCTCGACATCGCGGGACGATCCGCCGGTGTCGAACAGTGAGAGTTCGCTGGGGCGCGCCGGGTCGGAGACATCGATCAACACGATTCCGTTGCCTCGGCTGGCCACGTAGGCGATATCACCCACAAGATCGAGAGCCTGCGCGTAGCCCCGGGTTGTGTACTCCCCGATCCCCGTCGGGTCTCCGGGGTCCGAGAGGTCGACAATGAACAGACCTTTGGTCCCCACGACGAAGTAGAGAGTCGAGCTTGAAGCCTCACCATCGGCGTCCAGCGTGTAGCCCTGCGGATTGACCGTCGCAAGAGGATCCAGCTTGAGCACGACGCGCAGACGAAGCTGGTATTCCACCGGGACCTCGCCGGACACCGGCCGGACCTGCAGGAAGACGGTGTCGTCGTTCTCTGCCGTCCACGTCGCCTCCCCGCGGTTCCCACCAGCTACGATGACCTCCGGAACCAGCAACACGCCCGATTGCGAGCGAAGCGCAACTCGAACCCCCGAACTCCCGCTCCCGGGCGGAACGTCTGCCGAGATCGTGTATGTGGCCCCCGAGGTCGAGTCCAGCGAGAACCAATCCTCATCGACGTCCACCTCGAGCACTCCATCCACGGTGTCTGTGCTCGATGGAAGGGGTGTTGCATCGGCAGCACGGTCGCCGTAGTCGTCCTGATACCCCTCTTGGACGACGCGCAGCTCGTACCCACCTTCGCCGTCTCCGCTCGGGCAGACCCTCAAGAACCACGGCCCCGAACGGCCGGCGGTCAGACGTGTCGCCACTCCCGCGTCAGGATCCGCTTCCGTCTCCGCCAGGACCGTCTGTCCTTGGGAGTCGCTGACATCCAGCACAAGAGGATCGCTTCCTCCTCTGGGGCGAAGCTCCACGTCGTACTCGTATCCGCGCGTAACCGAGACGAAGAACACATCGCAGTCATCCTCGCTCTCGATCGCGCCGATCACCCATGTCCCCATGGCGTCCATCGCCGTCGCTTCGAGCGGGGAATCGCCGTGATCATCGCTCGCCTCGGCGCTGAGCGTAAGCCGGTAGCACCCCGTTCCGGAGAGCGCAGAGGCCTGCCGAACCATCGCAAACCACGTGGCCGACGTGTCGCTCGTCCAACGAAGAAGCGCCGAACTCCCTCCGCCGCTGTTGTCATCAACATCCACGATTCGAAGACCATCGGCGGCAAACAGATACACCACCGGATCGGACGCTTCGGAGAGACTGTCGACCTGAAGCCGGTACGCCCGGCCCGTGTCGACCGAGAACATGAAGTAGTCCGAATCGCCGGCGGTTTCGATGCACCCGTCTTGCCAGCCTGTGCCCACGGAGATCGGTGTTGCAGAAAGCGGCGAGTTCCCATGATCGTCCGCTGCTCGAACCCCAACCCCGAACAGCAACACCAGCAACGCAGCAACCAACCAGCGGCGGCCTCGATCGCTCATCTTCCATCCTTTCGGGAGAGAATCCTGCCCGAAGAGTAGGCATGGAGGAGGGCACGGTCAACCGGTCGGCAGGGATCCTTCATCACCGGAACCCTCGCGAGCGGCCTCAAGCATTGACGACTGCGTCGTCGTAGCGGCCGCGGGCGCCGGCTGTGACATGCCCGAGCGCATGCAGGGATACAAACCCCTCCCGGGTGACGATCAGGTGGTCGAGAACGCGAATCCCGAGCAGGTGTCCGGCGCGGCAAAGCCGTTGCGTGAGAGCGATGTCTTCCGCGCTCGCCTCCAAGGTGCCCGACGGATGGTTGTGAGCGAAGATCACGGCGGCGGCCCGGTCGGCGATCGCGTCCGCGAAGACCTCACGGGGGTGGACTTGATTCGAATCGAGAAGCCCCACCGTCACCGTGCGACACTCGATGACCTCGTGCGCCCCGTTCAGCGACACGCACAGAAAGTACTCCTGCTTCTTGGAGGCAATCTCCCGAACATGCGGAAGAACATCATCCGGGCAGGAAATCCTCGGCCGCCCCTTCATGAGGAACCGCCGGCTCAGCTCAAGCCCGGCAACCAGCTGTGCAGCGCGCGCCTCGCCCACACCCGGAACGACCTTTAGCTCTTCCAGTGTCGGTTCGCCGCATCGCGACACGAAGATCCGCAGCACGTTT